>NZ_FOER01000018.1:0-102878 GCF_900110805.1 Butyrivibrio sp. TB
AGCGTTTGAGACTGCCTCTTATCTGGTTGTCTTTTTCTTCAAGCGTTTGCTTTATGAAATCTCTTTCGAGTCTGTTGAACTGAGCATGTACTCCTCTTTCAAACTCAGCCATCTCGAAAGGATTCTTTGCAAAAGATTCCTTAATTTTTACAAGTTTTTCTTCCACTTCTTCCCAAATTTGTTTTATACTGTCCATAAGGACACCTCCTGCATTTTTTGTTTTTGCCAACAAATATGTTAACACAGAAGGTTGTCCTTTTTATTGCGTACAATTATTTTACCATTATCTATTAATCCTACAAAAACTTTACCCTAGCTTCCTTACGGGAATAGAAGTACATTCCTTTTAATGTCGAGACTGAGTATATATTATCATCTTTTTTTAAAGAAGTGTTCCCCAATGCGACGAAATGCATCTTTTAGATGACAGATTGCATATTGCCAACAAATTTAGCCTCATGTCATAGGCAAAGACAGCTTTTAACGATTCAAATTGCTGCGTATGTTTGATAAGTTCGAAGTTACAGTTACTAAAAAATCAGGGCTCTGCCTTAATACAAGGCGAGCCCTTTATACCGATCTTTATATCAGTCTTTTTTTAGTCTTCGTATCCGTTCGGATTATTCTTCTGCCATCTCCAGGAATCTTCGCACATTTCGCGGATACCATTCTCAGCCTTCCAGCCAAGTTCCTTCTCAGCCTTGCTTGCATCTGAATAGCAGGTTGCGATATCTCCGGCTCTTCTGGGAGCGATCACGTATGGGATCTTGACGCCGTTAGCTTCTTCGAAGTTCTTGACGATATCAAGAACGCTGTAACCTACGCCTGTTCCAAGGTTGTAAAGTGAAAGTCCTGTGCCGGGTTCAAGCTTCTTAAGAGCCTTAACATGTCCCTTAGCAAGATCTACTACATGGATATAGTCACGAACACCTGTTCCGTCCGGTGTATCATAATCATCACCAAATACGTTAAGGTGATCAAGCTTACCAACTGCAACCTGTGTGATATAAGGCATGAGGTTGTTAGGAATACCGTTAGGATTCTCTCCCATAGTTCCTGACTTGTGAGCTCCGATAGGATTGAAGTATCTAAGAAGTACTACATTCCACTCATTATCCGCCTTCTGGATATCTGTAAGGATCTGCTCAAGCATATGCTTGGTCCAGCCGTAAGGATTGGTGCATACTCCCTTAGGGCACTCTTCTGTGATCGGGATGATGGCAGGATTGCCATAAACTGTTGCAGATGAGGAGAAGATGATGTTCTTTACATTATGCTTCCTCATCTCATCAAGAAGAGTCAATGTTCCTGAGATGTTGTTTTCATAATATTCCCAAGGCTTCTGAACAGACTCGCCAACTGCCTTAAGTCCTGCAAAATGGATAACTGCATCGATCTTCTCATTTGAAAAGATCTTCTCAAGATCCTCACGGTTTCTGATATCTGCTTCATAGAAAGGAACTTTCTTGCCTGTGATAGCTTCAATTCTGTCAAGAACCTTCATTGATGAGTTACAGAGGTTGTCCATAACTACTACATCATATCCGGCGTTCTGCAGTTCAACTACTGTATGGCTTCCGATATAACCTGTTCCACCTGTTACTAAAATTGTCATAATGTTTACCTCCTGGGATACACAAAAAACATATGTATGCTCACTATTACCAAACTCGCTCTTACTATCCGTAATTATAAATAACACGAGTTGGCCGTTCAATAACAACATGTTATGCAAAGCTGTCAAAATGTTAACAACCATACAAACGATAATAGCCATAATATAATCGTCTGAGGCATCATCGCCTTGAAAATCATATTATGGCTACCTTAACTTAGGCTTTAAATAGGCCTAAAGTATTATCAAAGCTCGATTCCATTGAGCTTGCAAAGCTCTCTTGCTGACTCTACAGAATCAACACCTGTAGCGTTCTTGATAGGTGCGAACTCTTTCTCTCTTACTACTTCGTAAGGAAGACATGAATCCAGCATATGGATCATATCAAGAACAAGCTGCTCGAACTTGCATCCGTTTGGCTTCTCCGGCTTAACAAGCTGCGCATTTTCATCTATATGAGGGATCTTCTTCTCAACTACGTGAAGAGGAAGTTCCTTAGAAGCTATCTCCTCAAGAGCCTTTTCATTGAAAAGATAATTAAGGATTACTCCAAAGTTATAAGCAGGATCGCCGTTCTCATCCTTGGCATCCATCATCTCCTGTGAAAGCTCGTAATACTCTACGATTGAAGGTTTACCATCTTCAAGGCACATAACACCAACCTTCTCATCAGGAGCATTCTTCTTAACAACCTTGGCACCAACGCTTACTCCGCGCTTAACTGTAGCACCTACGAAGCAAGGATCACAGATTCTCTGAAGTACGTTATCTACAGCAAATACATCGATCCACTCGATTCCTTCTGCATGGATGACATCAAGAAGGCCTGCTCTGATCATTGATGAGAACCATCCTGCATTACCGTTAGGTGATGTAGAGATGCGGTCCTTGCCTTCCATGTATACCTTACCTTCATAGTCAGAAGCAGGTGCCATATCCTGCTTGAAGAATGTAACCTTATCTTCAGGATATCCAAAGAACTTCTTCTCAGTCAGGAACTTAACTGTAGCTTCATGGTTCTTCTCACTTGTCATTATGAAAAGATGAATATAAGCTCCACCTGCAGCATTAACGCTGTCCATAAGGTTCTCAAAAAGTCTCTGGAAGATATATACGTTCTTGGTAAGACCTATATCATACATTCCCTTTGGATTGTCTGATCCAAGACGTGTTCCCATTCCGCCTGCAAGAAGTACTGCTGCTGTCTTGCCGGCTTTGATAGTCTCAATACCGATTCTCTCAAACTCTTCTCTGCCTGCTTCTATCTCAGGAAGCTGCATAGCTGCAAGCGGGCTGAACTTGCCGCGGTTGCCGCCCTTTCCAAGCTCTGAGCACTTAGAAAGTACAGCAAAATCTGTTTCATCTATCTGCTGCAGAAGTGCCTTTTTGCTTTCTTCTGAAAGCTCATCGTAGTATTTAAGGACATGCTCCTGTCCGTATTTTGCCAGTTTCTCTTTAGCCTGTTCTAAATTCATTTTTTCACTCACCTCCAAATTGGTTGCTGTCCACCATATTTTATATAGTGCAGCACCACTTACTCCCTTTTTCAAAATTGCCTATTTACTTTATCACATTTTTCGTAAAGTTTCCACTTAAGAGTTGCGCATGTTTTTTGCATTTCATATAAAAAAAGCGATTGATGTGCAACTTTTACCAAAACACAACAACCGCTCTTTTATAATAATCATTTAATTAAAACTAATCGAAAATCCCATATGCTAATGAGATTTTAATATACAGCAACTACAGGAGGTACGAGTCCTTCAGGTGCTATAAGTTTACCGTTCTTGTCAAATGTGCAGTCAAGGCCTGCTATGTTGATAGTTGCCCCTGCTACCATCTTGCCATCTTCTGCGAAGTAGAAGAATCCGTCGCCTATCTGTACGAATCCGATAACCATATGTCCATCTACAGGATCCAGCATGTATGTGCCATCCTTGGTCTTGTTAAGACCTTTAAGGATCAGACCGTCTTTGCCTGCGATATAGAAATTAACACCATCGCTAAACATCTGCCCTGCTACCATCTTGCCGTCTGCGCCGAAGAAGTAGTCGCCTACAAATCCTGTCTGCATCAGTCCTTCTGCGTTGAAGAAGTAGCTTGCCTTATCAATTGTTACATTACCAACTGCTGCTGCATGTGTCTTAGGATCGAAATAGTATACTCCGCCTGTTGCAGGATCTGTATAGAATCCGCTGACTGCTGCGCCGTCTGCGCCGAACATATATTTTGCTCCGCCAACTCCAAGCATACCAGTCTGCATTACAGCATTCTCGTTGAAATAGTACAGATTATTATTTATAGTCTGAAGTCCTACTACTGCAGTACGTGTTTGAGGCTCGAAGTAATAGGTCTTACCTGAAGCAGCATCTGTATAGAATCCTGTGTATGCCTTACCTTCTGCGTCGAAATAATAGATACCTGTATCAAGTCCTAAAAGACCTGTTCTCATGATACCGTCTGTGCCGAGATAGTAGAGATTATCTCCTATGCTCTGAAGGCCTGTAAGCATTACATAATCGTCGTTAAAATATCTTGTGCCATCAGGAAGTGGTACAAATCCCTTTACAGCCTTACCATCAGTACCAAAATATGTCTGGATGCCTTCTCCTACTGTAAGAAGACCTGTCTGCATGATTCCTTCTGCATCAAAGTAGTATCTTGAATTCTCTATATCAGCAAGTCCTACTTTAGCATTACCACCATTGGCAGGATCAAGATAGTACTGATTGACGCCATCGTTCATCCAGCCCTTCCATACAAGGCCGTTAGAAGCATCACAGAAATACTTGCCGCCTGCTGCCGGTCTGACCCAGCCCTTCTGCCAGCGGTAATTGTTGTAATAATATGTACCCTTGGCTGTTGTAAGGAATCCTTCAGGGATGATCACTGATGAATAATCTGTGAAGAGATAGTCCATATCAACTCTGCCGTTTATACCCGGAACTGAACCACTGCTCGTATACTGCCATACGCCATAGCTGTAAGGCATTGTATTGGTATCAGAGTACTGAGCTACCCATTTCTGCCATGATACATCGCCAAGACGCTGTACGTACCAGTTTCTGCTTGCATATACCATTGGCATATATCCTGCATCAGATACTATAGTACAGAATGTATTGACGATCGCCTGCTGCTGAGCCATATTAAGAGCCTTCTGGCACTGAGCTTCGATATCAATTACTACAGGAAAAGATACCTGATAAGGTGCGATAAGCTGTAGTAACAGACTTGCTTCACTAGCTGCCTGCTCCGGGCTCATAGCATATGTATACCAGTAAACACCTACTCTAAGACCTGCTGCTGCAGCGCCTTGAAGGTTATTGATATACTGTGTGTCGATAGTTTTGGAAGTTCCTACGCGAACAAATGCAAATGTGATACCACTATTTGCAACTGCTGTCCAGTTAATAGCACCCTGATAGTGAGATACGTCTATTCCTCTTGCTATTACAGGCGCTGCCTGTACATCAACAACCGCCTGAGGCGCCGCAAGTGCTGATGCAAGAGAAATGACAATAGCTGACAGCATAGCTGTTAGCCGTCTGATGACTTTTTTTGACATTGTCCTCCTCCTTTAATAAAGCTTTTTCCCTAACTGACATATATTATAATTATACCGATAAAAGGCTTTCCTGTGAAGACTAAGGAACAAAGTCATGGAGGGCTACTATCAAACTTTTACAAAAAAGGGTCTGTGCACCTTGTCATGCACAGACCCTTGAAAATCTAAACTATACCTTTTCTATAACCTTATTTTTTGTATAATTTTTATACTATCTAAGATTATGCCCAAGGATTCTCTGTAGGATACTTAACTCCTGCAGGCTGGTTGTAACCGATCTCTTCTACAGGTACACCGATGTACTTGAATACCTCGAAGAGCTGCTTGCCCCAGTTACCGAATGCAACAGCACCGTGGTGAGGGAAGTTCTTCTCGATAAGTACGTGTCTGTAGAATCTGCCCATCTCCTTGATAGCGAATACACCGATTGAACCAAATGACTTAGTTGCAACAGGAAGTACTTCACCCTGAGCGATGTAAGCACGAAGCTTAGAATCAGCTGTGCTCTGGAGACGATAGAATGTGATCTCACCAGGAACGATATCTCCTTCAAGTGTTCCGTTTGTAACTTCGATAGGAAGGTTACGAGCCATGATCTTCTGGTATCTCATCTCATGGAATGAAAGCTTGCTTGTGCATGTATTGCCGCAGTGGAAGCCCATGAATGTATCTGTGTGCTTGTAAGGGAACTTGCCCTCGATTGACTCTTTGTACATATCCTTAGGTACAGAGTTGTTGATATCAAGAAGAGTTACAGCATCGTTACTGATAACTGTTCCGATGAACTCTGAAAGTGTTCCATAGATATCAACCTCACATGATACAGGGATTCCTCTTCCTGTAAGACGGCTGTTTACATAGCAGGGAACGAATCCGAACTGTGTCTGGAATGCAGGCCAGCACTTTGTTGTAAGTGTTACGAACTTTCTGTAGCCCTTGTGAGCCTCGATCCAGTCAAGAAGTGTAATCTCATACTGAGCAAGCTTCTCAAGAACTTCAGGCTTCTTGTTGCCTGATCCAAGATCCTTCTTCATATCTTCTACTACTTCAGGGATACGAGCATCGCCAGCGTGGTTCTTGAAGCTCTCGAAGAGATCAAGCTCTGAGTTCTCTTCGATCTCTACACCAAGGTTGTAAAGCTGCTTGATAGGAGCATTACAAGCAAGGAAGTTCATAGGACGAGGTCCGAAGCTGATGATCTTAAGGTTCTGAAGTGCATATACAGCCTTAGCGATCGGAAGGAACTCGTGGATCATATCAGCACAATCCTCAGCATCGCCTACAGGATACTCAGGGATATATGCCTTTGTATTTCTAAGTGCAAGGTTGTAGCTTGCATTGAGCATACCACAGTATGCATCGCCTCTTCCGTCCATAAGGTCGTTCTGGCTCTCTTCT
This sequence comes from Butyrivibrio sp. TB, assembly GCF_900110805.1. Taxonomy (NCBI): domain Bacteria; kingdom Bacillati; phylum Bacillota; class Clostridia; order Lachnospirales; family Lachnospiraceae; genus Butyrivibrio; species Butyrivibrio sp. TB. The sequence goes on from NZ_FOER01000018.1 coordinate 6,582, forward strand.
GCAGCTGCGCAGAACATCTTAGGTCCGTCGAAGTGCTTAGCAAGAAGTGTCTCAGAAATTTCAGGACCGAAGTTTCCAAGGAATACGCAGAGAGCTTCGCATCCGTTCTTCTTAACATCTTCAAGAGCGTTAACCATATCGATCTCGCTCTCAATGATTGTAATAGGGCATTCATAGATGTCCTTAGCATCATACTTGTCTGCATAAGCCTTAACAAGTGCTTTTCTTCTGTTTTCTGCAAGGCTAGCCGGGAAACAATCACGGCTAACTGCTACGATTCCGATTTTGATTTCTGGAATGTTGTTCATTTTTTTGCCTCCTACCTCTTATAACATTAACTTTTTCTTCTCAAGCCAATTACCAGTTGTACGGTATTACATGTATTTATTATTAATACAACTGATATACTATTTGTCTTTAATACAAAATTATTTTACAACACATTTTGAATTTTTAATGTTTAATTATTGCTATTTAGTCCTCAATTTTAATTTTCTATCTATTCAACAAAAAAAGAGCCTGGAAACTGTATAAAATAACATGTCTCCAAGCTCTTTTTATGTGTACAACTTATTATTTTTTGTTCGCTACATCGGATCTTATAAGGGCTCTCTTGAGCTTAGCTTCTGCAAGCATGACATCCTTGTCACCAAGTTTGTCTTTGGTTGCAAGTCGCTCCTGAGCACGCTTTTTGGCATCCATAGCTCTCTCAAGATCGATATCCTCTTTCCATTCCCATGTTGTAGCAACAACACGGCACTCGCCGTCCATGACATTTATCATTCCGCCCATGCAGGCAGCTGTTTTTACTGTTCCGTCCTCGAATTCAACCTTAGCAGGTCCCATGCCAAGTGCAGAGCAATAATTAGTATGCTTTGCCATAACACAGACATCACCGTCTATGGTGCGAAGGATAATCCTTGTAGCCTGTCCGTCCAGCTTACTCCCGTCAGGAGTAGCTATCTGAAGATGAAACGGAGTTGCCATAGCTCATCCCTCCTTCATCTTATGATTTCTTTGCTTTTTCGAAGGCTTCATCGATAGTTCCGCAGAAGAGGAATGCTGATTCAGGAAGCTCGTCACACTCACCGTTAAGGATCATGTTGAAGCCTCTGATAGTCTCTTTAAGCGGTACATACTTGCCGGGGATACCTGTGAACTGCTCAGCAACGCTGAATGACTGGGACAGGAATCTCTGAACCTTACGAGCACGGCTAACTGTAAGCTTATCCTCGTCAGAAAGTTCATCCATACCCATGATAGCGATGATATCCTGCAGCTCTCTGTATCTCTGAAGAACCTGCTGTACGCCTCTGGCTGCTTCATAGTGATCCTTACCAACTATCTCAGGTGTAAGGATACGGCTAGTAGAATCCAGCGGATCAACTGCAGGGTAGATACCCTGAGAAGCAATCTCACGGGACAGAACCGTAGTAGCATCCAGATGTGTGAATGTTGTTGCAGGAGCAGGGTCTGTAAGGTCATCCGCAGGTACGTATACAGCCTGAACAGATGTAATAGATCCGTCCTTGGTTGATGTGATACGCTCCTGAAGTTCACCCATTTCGGTAGCAAGTGTAGGCTGATAACCTACGGCCGAAGGCATACGGCCAAGGAGCGCCGAAACCTCAGAACCTGCCTGAGTGAAACGGAAGATATTATCGATGAACAGAAGCACGTCCTGCTTCTTAACATCACGGAAATACTCAGCAACAGTAAGTCCTGAAAGACCTACTCTCATACGAGCTCCCGGAGGCTGGTCCATCTGACCGAATATAAGAGCTGTCTTATTGATAACTCCTGATTCGCTCATCTCACCATAAAGGTCATTACCTTCACGGGTACGCTCACCAACACCTGTGAATACTGAATATCCACCGTGCTCTGTTGCTACGTTGTGGATCAGTTCCTGAATAAGAACTGTCTTACCAACGCCGGCACCGCCGAACAGACCTATCTTACCACCCTTAAGATAAGGGCAGATAAGGTCAACGACCTTGATACCTGTCTCCAGGATCTCACTTGCCGTCTGCTGATCTTCATAAGCAGGAGCCTCTCTGTGGATAGGCCAATAGTCTGAAGCCTGAATCGGCTCCTTGTTATCTACAGGCTCACCAAGGAGGTTCAATACCCTACCAAGGCACTCTTCGCCAACGGGCATCTTAATAGGTGCTCCGGTATCTTTGGCAGGAGTTCCTCTCATAAGGCCGTCGGTACTGCTCATGGCGATACAGCGGACTTTGTCGTCACCTATATGCTGGGCAACTTCTACTACCAGACGTGTGCCATTATTATCAATCTCAATGGCATTCATCAGATCCGGCAGCTGTCCATCTTCAAATTTGATGTCCAGTACAGGTCCCATTACCTGGGTTACTGTACCTATATTTTCTGTAGCCAATGATTATCTCCTTTATATTTAGACAAAAGATGTTTACAGTTACACGCTTCATTCCAGCGTTATGAACCGGATCCCGATACGATCTCCGTGATCTCCTGCGTGATAGCAGCCTGTCTTGCACGGTTGTAGTACAAGCTGAGATTGTCGATCATGTCGGAAGCGTTGTTGGTAGCATTCTCCATAGCCATACGGCGTGCACCCTGTTCGGATGCGGCACTTTCGCACATTACGCTGAAGATGATACCTGCTATATATTCCGGTATTATCGCATTGAATGTCTCTTCAGAACTCGGTTCATACATGATAACCTCACGACCGTTTTCTGACGGTGGATCCGGTGTAAACGGAAGCAGCTGCCAGGTCGTAGGTACCTGTGACAGAACCGATTTGAAGACAGTTCCGGCCACATGGATCTCGTCGTAGTCGCCATTTTTATAGCCCTGACATACGAGTCTTGACATTTCGAAGCAGTCACTGACAGATACTTCACCTACCAGCGGGAAAGCATCGGATATGATCTCCCTGTTTCTCTTACGGAAGTATTCCAGTGCTTTCTTACCTACAGGAAGGAATGCACATTCCTTACCTTTGGTTTCCTGTTCGATCATCCTGAACATGTTGGCATTGTAGCCGCCTGCAAGTCCTCTGTCTCCGCCAAATACGATATATAACCTCTTCTTGATCTCTCTTTTCTTAAGATATACAGAATCAAAATCAGAGTTTGAATTAGCTATATCGTTGAGCGTCTTAGAAAGGACTTCGTAATAAGGACGGCTGTTCTCTACACGTTCCTGGGCCTTGCGGAGTCTGGAAGAAGCTACCAGCTTCATAGCTCTGGTAATCTGCATGGTGCTCTGCACTGATTTTATGCGGAGCTTGATGCTTTTCATCGAAGCCATGTCAGTTCTCCTTTCCGCTTATGCATTCTTTGTAAACCGTTTTGTATACTCAGAAAGTGAATCCTTAAGAGCACCTTCGATCTCATCATCCCATGCGCCTGTAGCGGCAATCTTGTCCATTACGGCCTTGCCCTTTTCATTGGCATCAAGGAAATCATAAAGACCTGACTCATATTCTGCTACCTGAGCTGTGTCAACTTCCTTAAGGTAGTCATTGTTAACGGCATAAAGAATTGCTACCTGCTTCTCAACAGGAACAGGAGTTCCTCTGTTCTGCTTGAGAACTTCCACAATTCTGGCACCCTTATCAAGACGAGCCTTGGTATCTTCATCAAGGTCTGATCCGAACTGTGCGAAAGACTGAAGCTCTCTGTACTGTGAGTACAAAAGCTTGAGTGTTCCGGCAACCTTCTTCATGGCCTTGACCTGAGCATTACCACCTACACGGGATACGGAGATACCGGGGTTAACGGCAGGTCGTACACCTTCGTGGAACAGCTCTGTCTCAAGGAATATCTGTCCGTCTGTAATAGAGATAACGTTGGTAGGAATGTATGCTGATACATCACCTGCCTGTGTCTCGATGATAGGAAGAGCTGTAAGTGATCCGCCGCCTTTAGCTTCAGAAAGCTTAGCTGCTCTTTCAAGAAGACGTGAGTGCAGATAGAATACATCTCCGGGATAAGCTTCACGTCCCGGTGGACGTCTGATAAGGAGTGAAAGCTCACGATAAGCAACCGCATGCTTAGAAAGATCATCATAGATGATAAGTGCATGCTTGCCCTGATTCATGAAATATTCACCAATAGTAGCTCCTGCATAAGGTGCAATGTACTGAAGAGGAGCACCTTCTGATGCAGTAGCTGCAACAACTACTGTATATTCCATAGCGCCTGCTGCTTCAAGATTTGCAACAAGGTTGGCAACTGTGGAATTCTTCTGACCTATAGCTACATAGATACAGATAACATCTTTGCCCTTCTGGTTGATGATAGTATCTGTAGCAATAACTGTCTTACCTGTCTGACGGTCACCAATGATAAGCTCACGCTGACCACGACCTATCGGGATCATTGAATCGATAGCTTTGATACCTGTCTGGAGAGGCTCCTTAACAGGCTGACGTTCGATGATTCCGGGTGCTGTATGTTCGATAGGATCGAAACGTACAGACGTAATATCACCCTTGCCATCTATTGGCTGGCCAAGGGCATTGACTACTCTTCCGAGTACATCATCGCCTACAGGAACAGATACAACTTTTCCTGTACGCTTTACAATATCGCCTTCTTTAATTCCTACATCGGAACCAAGAAGGACTATTGAAATGCTGTTTTCTTCCAGATTCTGTGCCATGCCGTAAGTACCGTTAGAGAATTCTACAAGTTCTCCGGCCATACATTTTTCCATTCCGCTGGCACGTGCGATACCGTCACCGACCAGGATAACAGTTCCTGTCTCTGCCTGTTCGATAGCGGCGGAATAATGCTTGATCTGGCTTTTTATTATCTGACTAATTTCTTCAGGTTTCAGCGCCATTTCTCATCCTCTTATTCCTGCGCTTACTGCGCATACTTACCCTTTCAGGGTTATACAACTGTATCTTTGATGATGGAATTAAGAGCATCAATACGCTCTTTTGCTGTGCCATCATATCGCTTGCCATCCATGTCGAGACGGATACCGCCGATAAGCGCGGGATTGACATAGCAGGTCATATCGACCCTCTTGCCTTTCATCTTCTCAAGCTTATCGTGAAGGGCAGTTTTCTGAGCATCTGTTAGTGCTACAGCACTTGTAACGGTTGCTTCCACAATGCCATGGGCTTCATTGTAAAGTCTGCGATACTCTTTGGCGCAGCCCTTAACTTCGCCCATATATCCCTTCTCACACATGAGTTTTAGGAAATTCAGAAGGTAAGGCCACATGTCAGCTCCGAATGCTTCATCAAGGAGTCTGACCCTGTCATCCTTACTGATACTGGGTTCTGAAAGAAGCTTTTCGTAAAGGGGATTTTCTTTCATGAGAGAAAGAACTGTCCCAAGCTGTTCCAAAACCAGATCCGTCTGATTTTCTTCCGAAGCAAGCTCATATAAGCTTCCACCATATTTCTTGGCTGTTTCGGTCATCATATAGACGTATCTCCAACATTCTGAATGAATTCGTCAACTAGGTTCTCATGATCCTTTTCGTTGATTTCGCGGCCGATAACCTTAGACGCGATGCTCATTGCCATAGAACCGATCTCGTCTTTGGCATCATTGATCGCGCGCTTTTTCTGCTGCTCAATATCCTTCTCTGCCTGTCTCTTAATTGAGGCAGCCTCTGACTGGGCATCTGCAACGATCTTCTCGCTTCTCTTAGTCGCAGTACTTGTTGCTTCCTTGACTATACGATCAGCTTCGTCGTTAGCTCTGGAAAGACTTGTCTCGTACTGAGCTTTGAGATCAAGCGCTTTGGCCTTGGCTTCTTCAGCCTCTTTTAAAGGCTGGTCTACAAGTCCCTGGCGCTTGGCCAAGATGTCCATTACAGGTTTGTACAGGAACTTTTTGAACAAAAGAATCTGAATACCCAGGTTGATCAGCTGAACAACAATTGTCTGCCAGTCCAGCGAAACCAATAAATTGTATGTTGCTTCCATGGTATTCTCCTTTTCTTGGTTTAAGTGTCCTTGTTCCTGACCTTATTAAAGCTGTCCAAGGAAAAGACCAGGTGCAACGAAGATCAGAAGAAGACCTGTAACGAAACCGTAAATACCTGTTGTCTCTGAAAGAGCGACACCGAGGATAAGTGTTGATCTGATCTCGCCTGATGCTTCCGGCTGACGTGCGATTGATGAAACTGCTGCTGCTGCCGCATTACCTTCACCAATACCAGGACCTATACCTGCTATAAGAGCAAGTCCGGCGCCAATACCACATCCTGCAAGTGCAATACCTTTAGCTAATACTGTTAAATCCATATTTAATTCCTCCTAAGAATTATTCGTTACTGTAATAGGTTTATTGCCTGTAAGTAACTTATTCTGATGCCTGTTTAATGAATATACACGTAAGTGTACAGAAGATAAACGGCTGGATCAGTCCGCTGAACCAGTCAAAGTAAAGTGATGTCACAGCCGGTAAACCAATCTCAAGGATCGGAATATTAGCTGCAAGCCATCCTCCAACTACAGGGATAAGTCCCAGCAGCGCAGCACTGGCAAGCCCCAGTGAAGAATAGATCAGGGTTCCGATAACCATACCCGAAAGTATGTTGCCGAAGTGACGGCAAGCCATAGATATAGGCGTGGAGAATTCACTGATGATATTCATAGGTAGCATTACCGGCATAGGATCAAGATATCCTTTGAGATATCCGCCGAATCCATTAGCCTTGATTTTGTGCTTGGTTATGAGTATCAATACAATGATCGCCCATCCGGCCTCTGTTGCCAGGTCAGCAGTCGGACTCCAACATCCTCCTACAAGACTTATCATGTTGCTGAAAATAGCAGTCCCGAACAAAGCGCCAATGAATGGAATATAGTAGTCGAACTTATCGCCCATATTGCCTCTTACAAAGTTATTAAGAAGCTCTACTATCCACTCTGCAATGGCCTGCCTCTTACTGATGCCGGTTACCTTAAGATTTCTTCCAAGGATCCAGCAGATAAAAGACAATACGATCAGAACTATCCAGCCCATGATCATGGTCTGAGTGATGTGGATCTCCCCAATCGGCGAGTTTTCTACTATCGTATAGATCCTCGCGCCATGAAGATCAATGTCCATAAATCAGGATTCACCTCCTTTTACTCCGGGCTCTGAACCAACCTTGCCGGTCAGGTTCAGTTTGCCGGTTATTTGTAGTATATAAATAGCTAGTTTCGGGAAGAGAAGCGGTATCAGAGCGCTTATAACATTGATAAAGGGTACAAAAACAGAAGCTACAATCCATAAGCCCTGAAGCCCCATTCTCTGAGTGTAGCCTTTCTGAACGCCTCTTCTTACTTCTGCACCTCCATTCTGTGCCGCGTTGAGCGATCTCTGGAGAGAAACTGCCATCCAGATAAAGCAGATCATTCCAATAAGAGTACCGCCAACTGCACCGATAACAATAGTCACATCAAACGCGTATAAGCCGGTAAATGAAATCAAAAAACCGACCACGATCTCAATGACACACAAAATCCCGCAACAGGCAAAAACTCCTTTAACGAGTCCTTTGATATCATCATCTAAATGCATGAAACTTCCCTCCCCTTAAAATGTCCTCTTGAATCTGTCATAAGTAAGTGTCCACATTATTATATTTCGGCTAAAAAGCCTTTTTAGTAATGTTTGGAAAAAGAATGACTTTTTGGTTTGTTCTTGTCAGGGCGTTTCTGACCTTTCATGACTATTTTGGTGTAAAACTTCCAGAAAGTCATAAAGCCTGCGCCAAGACCGAAAAAAAGCCCAACAAAATAAATCCACATTCCAAATCCGAAATGTGTATCAAGGTACCAGCATCCTGCAAGACAAAGCAGCACGGGCATGATCAGATCAAGCCCCAGCTGGCCAACATATACAAGATATTTAAATGCATTAGACCAATCTCGCATATATACCTTTCATAATAAAAATATAAAAACACGCATGTTCACCAATATTTTAACATAGTGGTTAATTTATGTGCAAGGCTGTCACAAAAACGACAGTCTGTGTTCAAGCAGTCGCACTTCCCACTTGGACGGGCCGGCATCCCCGAAGTCTTTACAGGGGCAGGCCTGTCCAAGTGGGAAGTTTTTATTTTAAATAAAAAAGCCATCCCAACTTACCTAGGATGGCTTTTCGTTATTTATACATGATTAACCTCATGTCGCGAGTGAAACGAGTGACTAATGGTTCAAATTGATGGAGCTCGCGTCATCAATTTGGGTTTGAAAGTGGAACACTTTCAAACTTTACTCTTCTTCTGTAGCTGTAGTCTTGATGTGAAGCTCTTCAAGCTGCTTGTCTGTTACAAAGCTCGGAGCTCCCATCATTACGTCCTGAGCATTCTTGTTCATAGGGAACGGAATAATCTCACGGATTGAATCCTCTGCTGCAAGGAGCATTACCATACGGTCTACTCCGGGAGCGATACCAGCGTGTGGCGGTGCACCATAGCAGAATGCGTTGTACATAGCAGGGAACTTCTTCTTAACGTCCTCTTCACCAAGCTTTACAAGTTCGAATGCCTTGATCATGATCTCAGGATCGTGGTTACGAACAGCACCTGATGAAAGCTCTACGCCGTTAACAACAAGGTCGTACTGATCTGCCATGATAGTAAGAGGATCAACCTCACCTTTTTCTGCCTTAAGAAGGATATCAAGACCGCCTGAAGGCATTGAGAAAGGATTGTGGCAGAACTCAAGCTCTCCTGACTCTTCGCCTATCTCGTACATAGGGAAGTCTACTATCCAGCAGAATGCATACTGCTCTTTGTCCATGTGTCCGGGAACAGCTGCACCAAATGTCTTAACAAGTACACCTGCTGTCTTAACTGCAGCACCCTTTTCACCAGCAGAAAGAACTACAAGTGTGTTAGGCTCAAGTGAAAGTGCCTTAACAACTTCATCCTTCTTAGGTGCTACGAACTTGGAGATACCTCCAACAAGTTCGCCATTTTCATCTACTCTGAACCAGTAACCCTTATTACCTGACTGAACTTCTACAGCTTCCATTGTCTTGTCGATGAACTTACGGCTCTCATGGAAGTTTGATACTACAACAGCCTTGATAACGCCGTCAGCAAATGGAGCGAAGTCAGGTGTGCGAAGAAGCTCTGTAACATCTGTAACTGTAAGGTCGATACGAAGGTCAGGCTTATCTGTTCCATATTTCTCCAAAGCTTCAAGATAAGGAATTCTTACAAAAGGAGCACCTGATGCTCTGTCATATGTTCCATACTTGGCAAAGATTGGAGGAAGTACATCTTCGATTATTGCAAATACATCTTCCTGAGAAGCAAATGCCATCTCCATATCAAGCTGGTAGAACTCTCCCGGTGATCTGTCACCTCTTGCATCCTCATCGCGGAAGCAAGGTGCTATCTGGAAGTAACGGTCAAAACCTGAAACCATAAGGAGCTGTTTGAACTGCTGAGGTGCCTGAGGAAGTGCATAGAACTTACCAGGGTGCTTACGTGCAGGAACAAGATAGTCTCTGGCTCCTTCAGGTGATGATGCTGTAAGTATAGGAGTTGTGATCTCCATAAAACCGTGATCTATCATAGAGCTTCTAAGAGCTGCAATGATCTGTGATCTTAAGATGATGTTCTTCTTAACTTCTGGATTTCTAAGATCAAGATATCTATATTTAAGTCTTGCTGTCTCATCTGCTTCACGGCTGTGATTGATCTCAAAAGGGAGCTCATTGTAGCGACAACGTCCAAGAACTTCTACCTTCTCAGGGACAACTTCAATCTCACCTGTCTCCTGCTTAGGGTTCTTGGAGCTTCTCTCTCTTACAACACCTTCAACTGATATTGTTGATTCCTTGGTTATAGCCTTGAACTGCTTCATCATATCAGCATTTTCTGCTACAACCTGTGTTGTACCATAGAAGTCACGGATTACTACGAATCCAAGTTCTGCTCCGACTTCTCTGAAATTCTCAAGCCATCCGCACAGCTTAACTTTCTTGCCTGCGTCTGACAGCCTTAATTCTCCGCATGTATGTGTACGGGACTGCATCTTTATTACCTCCATCTACCTTAGGTGTTTTATGTCATACTGCTACTGTTATCTATTACCACCTTATGTTACAGCCAAAACAATTATCGTTTAATCGTTTTTAGCTTTTTTATGTTCTTATTAAATGCCAATCTATAATATCAGAAAAAAATAATCATTTCAACGCCTCAGTATATTAGCGAAATATGCGTTAAAAAGGGTGGATTAAAGGCTTAAAATTTGTACAAATTTTCTTTTATTTTTTTGTTGCAAATTATGGATAGAGGATTATAATAGAATCACCTGTAAACAATTTTGTAATATTTTGTAATAGTTCTTTGAGGTCCCGGTTTTTATGTCAAGCTTTAAATTTGTAAGTATAATAGCCACAGTTGTACTAACAGCAGCGCTTTCACTGCTTGCGACAGGTTGCAGTAATGGTATGTCAACCACCAAGGCTGCACAGAGTGACAGTGCGACTTTTGTAATATCTGAATCCGTTGCCTCAGAATCCGGTTCATATTATGACAATTAAAGACACATTTCTAAGTCCGGATTACTATCCCAGTTTCTCATGTAAAGGCCCGGAGTGCCGTCATACCTGTTGTAATGGTCTTACCATCAACATGTCCCAGCAGGAGTATTTCAAGCTGGTTGGTTTGTCATGCTCTGATGAGCTAAGACAGGGACTGGATCTTGCGATTAAACCTCTTTCAAATCCCGATCCATACAAATATGCCGAGCTGTGCCATGACTTTTTTGGTAACTGCCGTATGCTTATGGACAATGGATGGTGCCGCCTCCAATATGAATGCGGCGAGGATGTTATGACCTATGCCTGTAGGTATTTTCCAAGAAGCCCTCGTCTTAACATTGCGCCAAGAGTGTCCTGCTCCTGCGGATGTGAGAAGACCATCGAGATGCTGATGGAATCTGAAGATGGAATTAAGACTACATCTGGCTTATATTCTTTTGACCTGGCTGGTGAGGAGAAGAAGTCGGAAGCCTATACCAAAGATGAACTTGAAAAAATGCAGAACTGCCTCTTTGACATTCTACAAAATAAAGAGCTATCTTTAGATACCAAGATTGCAGATATTAAAGACTTTCTTGAAAGTAATAAGTCAAAAGAAATATCCGGCTTAATAAGCCAAGAAAACGATCATGCGAAATCCATTGATATTATAAAACTTAAAAAGATCGCAGAATTCGTCAAAGATCAGTACTACACAATGTCAGATTACTGCGATGCATTCCTTAAGGCTGCACAAAGTGATGATCCATCAGCTGCATTAGGGGAAGGCAGCGACAAGCTTCATTCCACGTTCCCTGATCTTGACATGTGGATCTGTAAGATGTTTGTAAATGATATCTTCTATACGCAGTTCCCTTATATCGGTGAAGAGATGTCTATGAAGCAAGCAGGTACTTTATTTGAATGCGAGATACGTTTTTTACAGATGTTACTGTATTCAAATGCAGAGCATATTACAAGTAAAGATGATCTTGTGGATCTGTGCATGTACTTCTTCAGAATGACAGACTTTACGCCTTTCTCTCATAATGCAATGGTACTTATGAAGTAACTGACACATTTTTTGTAAGCGCGAAGACTGAATTACATTTTTATCTTGAAATAAACAATACGACATCAAAGGACTTCTATGATATACATTAGCATCATAGAAGTCCTTTAATGTTATATGTTTGGCAAGTGCGAAGTTTCACTAAGATTCTCTCATTTAGTCTATCTCGAAGCTTGCTGCTACTGTATATGTATCGTAGTCTCCGGCGCCTCTGTAATCTGTAACTGTAAGTACTACTCTGTATGTTCCGGAAGGTAACTTGCCATATACATTCGCCCAGTTGATCTTGTACTCAGTAGTATCATCTGATGCTATGGTCATAGCGATATCTTCAAATACGACATCATCTATCATATTCGCTTCAACCCATCCGGAGCCTTCAAGCTTTTCAATCTTATAAGACTTGGAATATTCAAGGCTTCCTGTAACACTTCCGCCACTCTGGGTAAATACTACAGTTGCTCCTTTGGAAGATACATCTTGTACTTCAAGAGTAAGACCCAGATCATCTATATTACCTTCAAATAATACAGCTGCTTCTTCATTCATTACATCTGCCTGACCGGATTCTTTCGAAGAATCAAAATCCATGCCACCAGCTTGTTCATCATCCAAAGAGTTCTCCGAACCTTCCATGGTCTTTGGTTCCAGTGCTATAGTATCAGATCCATCACTGTCTTCCTCGTCATAGCTACCAGCTGCTCCTTCCATAACTCCTTCACCCTCGTCAGAATCTTCTACCTTATACTCTTCTGCATCACTATATATATTTTCGCTCTCGTCTGCCGCCTCGTAAGATGAACTTGGAGCATCTACGTAGCTACTGTCAGCTGATTGATAGGACGGCTTAACATTGATCCATACCACATTGATAACTGCAAAGCCAAGGCATACCGCCGCTGCAACAGCCACATAGCTTATTATCTTCTTGCTATAGCTTCGCCTTTTTGATGATCTTATATCTGTAACCTTTGATTCATCTTCATCAAGGATTTCCTGTATATACTTATCATCTATGTCACTCATGGCCCTTAAAAGGTCTTCTTTGGATTTTTTCATATCGTGACACCTTCTTTCTCAAGATAATCCTTTAATTTATTACGGGTTCTTAATAGCGTCATCTTGACTTTGCTTTCTGAAAGGCTGTACTTATCTGCAATCTCGGATATGTTATATCCAAAATAATACCTTCTTACGAAGATCTTACGCGTAAGCTCTTTTTGATCAGATAAGAATTTATTAAGTATCTCGCTAAGCTCTCTAGCCTCCTGACTATTACCTGCCTTGTCATCAGCTATCACTTCCGCAAGCTCATCAAGTAGTACTCCCACCTGCGCATTACCTCTCTTATCTGCGTGCATCATATCGTACCTGTCAAGGGACAGATTCCTTACTATCTTGGACAAAAAGGCAGAGAATACATCAGGCCTTTGCGGAGGTATTGCATTCCAAGTCTTAAGATAGGTATCATTCTCACACTCATCCGCATCCTCAATACTATGAAGGATGCGCATGGATATACTCTTTAAGAGCCTTCCGTATTTATTTTTGGTCTGCACCAAGGCATCCTCGTTCCTTGCAAAGTACAGTTCGATGATCGCACTGTCTTCCATAAGATTTCCCATAAAAATTTGTCCCCTCTTACTATAATGACGGAATGAAAGTGCTATACGTCACTAATTCTTTCATCCATATATTTATGAACGCAGTCCCTGATCTTCTGCATAGCTTCCCGAGTTTTCTCATTATGACTTTCAAAAGAAAGCATCTGCTCGATGTATCCCTGCCTCATTGCTTCTGCTACGCTGGCAGGATATACAAGCCCATATACAAGTGATATATGCCCTACGAGATGATCAATAGATGTTACTGTATGGCATCTGTTGACATTAAGGTGAGCCAGAGAATCTTCCAGAACCTTAGGACTTATATCATCTGTATAAAAAGCTTCCATCGTGGTATTGTAGATCTCATCCATAGGGAAGTCGCAATTGACTTTTAGGATATCAATCTTGTCCGCATCCCTTAATATCTGTGAATACATAAGCTCTCTGTCTGTAAGTGCCTTGGGAAGTTCGTACACATTGTGGAGCCTTATAGCTTTCTCCATAAGCTTATCTTCGCTTGCATCATCTATATAATCACGGACGTAACCATCTATAAAAAGAATATCTGCGCTTAAAGCTGCGTGATTGACGGAGATAGAATCTTCGAAAGTATTAAAACGCCTTAGCTGTTCGAATCTTCCAACATCATGGAACATACCAAGAAGCCATGCAAGATCAACATCTTCCCGGCTTAACTTAAGACTTTTTGCAATCATATCGCAAAGGTCCGCTACCCTGTATGTGTGCTCAACCTTGAGCCTTACCTTAGTATCTGTAATATCATAATCAGCAACGTAATCGGCAAATACGCTTTTAACTTTTTCTCTGTCTATTATCATTTTCAAATCTTCTCTCAATCCTTAGCTTATAAAACAAAAGCACCGGAAGTTTCCAACCGGTGCCTTTTAAACTTCACTATATGATTTTAATTTATAGACCTATATCAATCAAGCTTTAGTATAAGCTCTAAGATTCGCTTGCCGCAGGTCTCCATCTCTTCTCTTGTCAGGAGCTTTTTCTTCTTGGCTTCAAGTAGGCGTTTAGGGAATCCGTTGGCCATCTTGACATCGTTGCCTGCTGCTACTTCCTTGTAGTGCTCGCCGTGTCCCCACCAGTCTGTTGTAACCATACCTTTGAAGCCCCACTCATCACGAAGGATGTCTGTAAGAAGCTCGTGGTTTTCTGATGCACGCACGCCATTGATCGCATTGTAGGAAGACATTACAGTCCATGGATCAGACTCTTTTACCACGATCTCAAAAGGCTTTAAGTAGATTTCGCGGATAGCTCTTTCGGATGCACGTGAGTCGCTCTCGTTTCTATTGGTCTCCTTGTTATTAAGTGCAAAGTGCTTGACAGATACAGCTATACGGTTGGACTGCACGCCTCTTACCATTGCTGCTGCCTGCTTACCTGCAAGAAGAGGATCTTCTGAGTAGTACTCGAAGTTTCTTCCGCACAGAGGACTTCTGTGGATGTTGATAGCGGGAGTAAGCCATACTGCGATATTGTTCTCTTTGACCTCTTCACCTGCTGCCTTACCAACTTCATATACAATCTCAGGATCCCAGCTGCATGCAAGAAGCGTAGAGCAAGGGAATGCTGTAGTATGAACCATGGCTTCAGGCTGTATTCGTAGACCTGCAGGACCATCAGCTGTCATAGCATTAGGAACGCCAAAGTCAGGGAAGTTACCAAAACCAAATGTATTGGCAACGCCTGTATTGGGCTGGCCTCCAAGAAGATCTGCAAGATCCTCGTCAGTAAACTGAGCTATGAACTCATCAAGTGATATCTTACCTTCTGCCACCTCAATAAGCTGGTGTTTTGGAGCTTCACCCCACATAGGAAGCGCATCTACGCGCCTTACCTGAGGCTTAAATCCCATGTTTTTCTCAGGATTTGCAGGAAGCTTTGTAGCATTTATATCTCTAGCCTTGAAAGTCTTGAGCTTCTCGAAAGTTCCGTCTGCACGAAGTCTCTTAGGAAGTGACACAGGCGCAAGACGCTCTGTAAGCTGCTGCGTAACAGTATCCTTAGCAAGTGTTACTACATTTACGCAGATAAGATTTCTTGAAGATGTTCCAAGGAAAATACCGTATTCACCCTTTTCAAGAACATATGCAGACTTACAAACCTTGCCTTCATCATCATATGATGCCATCTGGCTTACAGGGAATGAGATGCAGACAAGTTCTGACTCTCCGGGCTCAAGAACTCTTGTCTTCTTATATCCTGCAAGAACCTTGGAAGGCTTGCCAAGCTGACCCTGTGGAGGACAGAAATACACCTGAACAACTTCACGTCCCGGATATGAACCTGTGTTTCTAACACGTGCAGTAGCTGTGATATATGCCTTCTTGACATCAGATGACTTAAGCTCTACATTGTCAGGATCATCTTCGAATGTAAAAGCAAACTCTGCATCCTGTTCGCATACCTTACTCTTATCTTCTACTCTTGCTGCCGGATCTACGATCTGGAACGAAGTGTATGACAGACCATAACCAAAAGGATATACAACCTTATCAGCTGCTCCCGGAATGGTCTCAAAGTATCTGTAACCTACATATATATCTTCTGTATAGTTAACATAATCATTGGATTCATGGAATCCTTCTGTAGACGGATAGTCTGTAAGGTCCATGGCAAAAGTATCTGACAGCTTACCTGAAGGTGTTCCTATGCCGCATAAAAGCTCAGCTTCTGCAGCGCCGCCTTCCATACCTCCCTGGAATGCCAGAAGGACACTCTGGATCTTCTTCTCATCTGCAAACCACTTGGTATCTACAACTCCGCCTACGTTCAATACTACAACAACCTTAGAGAAAGCCTTGATAACTTTTTTGACCATGTCTTCTTCAGCCTTGGTAAGGTAGAAGTCGCCTCTTTCAAAGAGCTTCTCTGACTCTTCTACAAGCGGTGATACCCAGTCTTCCTTGCGGCCTTCAGCTGCCTTGGTTCCAGCTATCTTACGATCCCAGCCTTCACCTGAGAAGCGGCTTATGGATATAACTGCTACGTCAGCTTCTATCGCTGCCTTTGCAAGAAGATCCTTAGGAAGTTTAGGTTCTTCCAGCATTCCCGGAACTTTACCTTCTTTGTACTGCTTCTCTACATTATCTCTGTAAAAAGAAGCTGTTTCTTCGTATACAGATACGTATTCAGGAAGTGCTTTAAATCCGTCATAAATATTGTGAACGAAGGATACTGTTACATCTCCTGATCCTCCGCCGCCTTTAACAAAATCGAAAGTTCCTTTTCCAAAAAGAGCAACCTTGCTTCCCTGCTTTAATGGAAGTACAGACTCCTCATTTTTAAGAAGGACCATACCCTCTTTGGCCGCATTCTTGGAAAGCTCTATATGAGCCTTGCTCTCTGTAACCCTCTCTTTTCCCTCATAAAGAGGAAGATTTGGAAGGTAGTTGATTCTACTCCACTTATTCATGTAACGCCTCCATAATATTTATATAACGAGCTACTGCGACAAAGTGTCAATCACTCGTCCCAGCCCTCTGTATATCTGAAATGAACACATATGTTTCTTACAAATTCTCCATCTGAAAGCTTGAGCTCAGATTCATCTGATACAGAAGGAAGATGCGGTGAATCTTCTTCTGTAAGCTCAACTCTGATATAGTCATACAGCACTGCCTGAGCATCGTCTATAGCTGTATTGATATCCCTGCCTTCAAATGTCACCTTATCAAGATCCGGAAAATATCCCTCAAACTTTCCGTTTTCTTCTTTAATTACTGATGGATATATAAATGTCATATAAAAATCCTCCCTCTTTACTTAGATTCGATATCATATAAATAACTTTCTATATCCCTTATTTCATTCCTTAGACCAAAGATACGCATATGCCTGTGTTCTTGCAGCAAAAGGCTGTGTCTTTAACAGCTCTCTTACCTGAGCCTTGGTATACCAGCCGGGTTCTATCTCCTCAACACTTGACGTGCTCTTCCTGAACTCGCCTCTTGCTGTGCCAACAACGCATACGTTGACTTCGTTAGAGAAGCCGACCGCGCTGTAGGATCTACCAATATGATCATCTATGGATATAAGCTCAAGTCCTGTTTCTTCCCACAGCTCACGCTTTGCAGCCTGATCAGCAGTTTCTCCGGGATCTATTAGACCTGCCGGAAAGTTGTATATCCAGTCATCAACTGCAAGCCTGAATTCCTTATTTATAAGAAGTCTTTCATGAGACTCGTCCTGTATTATAAGTACAACAGCATCCGGATCATTGTTATGAAGATCATCTTCATCTTTGATATCAGGATTTCGACTTATGATCTCATATATCTTCTTCTCATGATCTATGGTTTCGTATTCTACATCATAGCGGGTGATAAATTTGCCCTGTTCGAGCTTCTTTATTGATTTATATTGCATCTTACATGCTTCCTTTAATCAATATTCATATTATGAGGTAGTTGTCAAAAGTTCCATCACTTCGAACCATTAGCCGCTCGTTTCACTCACGACATAAGGTTATTTATATAATAAATTACATAGCCCCATATACTATCTGGCGAAGTCCTCTGATAAAAGCAGGATCTGCGCCGCCGTCAATCTGTGACATATACATGATTATAAGATCTTCTTCAGGATCCACACAGAAATATGTTCCGGCTTCTCCTGTAA
The DNA here is from genome assembly GCF_900110805.1 of Butyrivibrio sp. TB. Classification (NCBI taxonomy): domain Bacteria; kingdom Bacillati; phylum Bacillota; class Clostridia; order Lachnospirales; family Lachnospiraceae; genus Butyrivibrio; species Butyrivibrio sp. TB. The sequence continues at coordinate 24,410 of NZ_FOER01000018.1, forward strand.
CTTCTATAGCACCAGCAGATCCATTGGATGCCGCTTTAATAGGATCTATGAGTACATTATAATAGCAGCCATATCCATAACCATCTCTTCCAAATTCCCTTAGCTGATCATCTGTAAGATGATTGGATGTCATGAACTGATAGGTTCTTCTTCCTATAAGCTCTTTGCCATGGAAAGATCCCTTATTAAGCAGCATCTGGCAGAAGTGCTCATAGTCTTCTACTGTAGAATATAGTCCGATTCCGCCTGACTCATACCATGGCTCATCGAAGGGAGCTTCCATTTCGAATCTTTGAAGCGTGCTTGCGTCTGCTCTTGTAACCTTGCCATTAGCATCAGGTCTTCCCATCATTACTGCCTGTCTGAATGCCTTATCACCATCAATCTTAAAGTCTGTCTCTGACATGTTAAGGGGTGTGAAGATCTCTTTGGCAAGAAAATCTGAGAACTTCATTTCTGACACTATCTCAATTATAGCTGCCAGAATATCTGCACTAAGACCGTAATGAACAGATGTTCCGGGATCAAACATAAGGACAGATTCTGCAAACTTGGAAGTTATATCTATATTGCTTTTCAGTATTCCTGACCTCTTCTGAACACGGGCTTCGCGGTAAGCTTTGCTCATAGACTGCCCTGCCTGACCATAATCTCCGGGCAGGACTATTCCGGAAGTCATATTGAGAAGGTCCCTTACTATAATCTGCCTGTCAGGATTCTTGAATCCGCCTACAGATGCGACCTTCACATCAGCAAATGAAGGAATATAGGTGCTGACATTCTCCATTAGATCCAGCATTCCTCTTTCATACAGGATCATTGTCGCCAGAGCTGTAATAGGTTTGGTCATGGACATAATACGATAGATACTGTCTTTTCTGTCCATTCCAAAATTGTTCTCATAGACTCTTTTGCCATTGTGCTCTATTATAATTGTCGCACCGGGTATGCTGGCGGCGCGCTTTTGCATATAATCATCAAGCCTTGTAAGCTTTCTAATGTTCATTTAAATAATTCCTCCGAAACTATTGGTCATTAATTTCAATTTCATGATCATTGATCTTTTCAAGATTCTCATGAAAAATTATATTACAACCCTACCAACAAGGACAATCCCAAAAGATTCTACCTGTTTATTACTCTAAAAACTTCACAAATATGTAGTGGCCTATCTGTTTTTATAAACCAAAACAGATAGCAACCATACTATTGCTATCTGTCTTATGATTATATTATTTCTATTTTCTTTTTTCTTGCTATTTTTTGCTCTTTGTCAGGGATTATTTTTTCTTTTTCTTGTCTTTTTTCTTTTTCTTGTCTTTCTTCTTCCCTTTGTCCTTAAAGAGCTCATCAAGAGCCATATCGAAATCTTCTGCGCCCTCGGCAGGTACTCTGATGATTCTATTATCGCCTTCATCATCAAGTACATTAAGATCTACAAGTACAGGATGTTCTTCCTTGAAGCTTGTATCTATGCGGTCTTCTTCCATCGCGTCTGACTTCTTCATCTTAGGAAGAGAATACTTGCTTTCAAAATAGAATACAGCCTGCTCGAATTCCTGATTCTTCTCGGCTCTTACCATTTCAAGGTATCCGTGAGTATCGAAACCGTCCTCGCTTACCTGAATGATGGCTGCTGCGATATTGGAACAGTGATCTGCGATCCTTTCAAAATCGGTACCGATATCAGAAAGGTCGAATCCAAGATCTACAGTACACTTACCCTTACGAAGTCTTCTTACGTGACGGCGCTTAACTTCCATATGAAGTCCATCTATAACTTCTTCCAAAGGCTCAACGGTCTTGGCAAGCCTTACATCATTGTTCTCAAATGATTTGAAAGTAGTAGATACGATCTCTTTGACAGCTTCTGCGAAGATCTTAACTTCTTCCTGAGCCTTGCTGGAGAACTGTCTTTCGTTCTCACGCATCCTCTGAGTTACCTGTGCTATGTTAAGAGCATGATCTGAGATACGCTCAAAGTCGCTTATAGTATGAAGGAGTACTGACAATGTATGGTTATCTTCAGGTGCAAGATGATGCTGGCTGACTTTCATGAGATAGGTATCGAGCTGATCTTCATATCTGTCGATCTCTTTCTCAAGATGCTCTACCTCTGCACACTTCTCTCCATCAAACTCATCAATAAGTTCCATTGCAAGGAAAAGAGACTTCTGTGCCAGATTCTCCATTGTAACTGTAGCATTCCTTGCCTGCTCCAATGCAAATGGAGGATTGGAAAGGAAGCGGTCGTCCAGAGTAGTGATGCCGCGGCTTTCTTCCAGTTCTTTTTGTTCCCTATCATCAATAGGGATAGTACGAAGTGCCATAGCAACAAGTATGCCTGAGACAGGAACCATAAGAGGTGATGCCACAAGGTTTACAAGTGTATGTATGATAGCAGGACCTGAGTAACTTGCCATATCATCAAGGAAAGTAAAGTGAACGAATGCATTGATGAGATAGAATCCCACCATGAAGGTTCCTGCCTTGATAATATTGAAATACAGATGCATAAGAGCAGTACGCTTACCGTTCTTGCCAGCTCCTACAGAAGAAAGAATAGCTGTGATACAGGTACCAACTTCAGCTCCCATGACTACAGGGATACACATTCCATAGGTCATCATGCCTTCACCGGCAAATGTCTGTACTACACCGATAGTACCGGCGGATGACTGGATTATCATAGTAAATGCCATACCGATGATGAAGCCGATTATAGGATTAGAGAAGCTTCTAAGGAAGTTCTGGAACTCTACACTTTCCTTAAGAGGTGCAACTGCTTCAGACATCATGCTCATACCGAACATAAGAACTGAAAATCCAAGAAGGACTGTTCCGATATTTTTCTTTTTCTCAGATTTAGAGAACATTAGGAAGACAATGCCGACAAGTGCAAGGAAAGGTGTAAAAGAAGTAGGTTTTAAAAGATTAGTAAAGAAGTTACCACCTTCGATTCCGTTAAGAGACAGAATCCAGGCAGTTACAGTAGTACCAAGATTGGCACCAAGTATAACATTAACAGCTTGTGTCAGCTGCATGATTCCTGAGTTAACAAGGCCTACAACCATAACGGTTGAAGCTGATGACGACTGAACAAGAGCAGTGATACCTATACCAAAAAAATAGGCAATCCATCTTCTGGAAGTCACCTTGGCAAGGGCGCTTTCAAGCTTACCTCCTGCTGCCTTGGTAAGGCCTCCGCTCATAATATTCATTCCATAAAGGAACATCGCAAGTCCGCCGATAATGCCGGCGATCAGTTCAAAAATTTCTGTTGTATTCATTTGATCTCCGTTGTGGTCTTATCTTTGACCACCAATTATTTAATCCCTTCGCCTGATTTACACATTTATCATATTCGATGAAACTAAAAATTACAATAAAATGACGATCAAAATCTTAAACAGATATTCACTTTTATTTTACTAAATTTTGTTAATTTTGTCCTCTATTCCTATTATCATAACCCCCTGAGCCTTACCTTTTATGCCACAGTTTTGCAATAAGTCCTTCATAGATCTGTATAGAGCTTTGCGACCGTTTGTATTATGAAGTACCAGAAAATCGCCCTGCTTGGTGATACACATAGTATGAAGGAAATCGTGAAGACGGTCCTTATTATTAAATATAGTAATGATGCATACGTTGCACTTTCTTGCTATCTGGGCGTACCTTCTCTGATCAGTAGCCGTTTTTATATCAAAACCCCTTTTCCTAAAAAAATCCGCTATAGACTTAGGGCCTGTACCGAATTGCCCCGCCATGGTGATCCCGCTGTTTTCAAATATGGATATGAGATTAGGAAGTGAAGGGGATCCTTCACTTCCTGCTTCATTAATTGAAAGAGCCTTAAGCGCATTGTATACTGCAATTACTCCGCACCCGGATTCTGCCATGGTTGAGGCGCCGTAGTACATATCTTTATATAGATTCTGATCCTCTATGAAGCCTCTATCTCTATCTATCCTAGATATATGGTTTTCAAAAGCAGACAGGTTCTTGTCAAAGTTTCTATCAATGCATTTCTTCCTTGAATAGAAACGGAGCCTGTACTTGCCCTTCATTGGGACTGTGAACCACAGTCCCGTTTTTCCTATAGCACTAAATAAGTTAAAAAAAGGTCTTACTGCTCTTCTAACAAGGCTATTCATCGTCCTTACTCCATGCAATGGCACATCTTACAGCTCTGTGCCATCCCTTGAGAAGCTCTATACGCTTTTCATCTTCCATCTTGCATTCGAACTTCCTGCCAAGCTGCCAGTTCCTTGTGACATCTTCCTTGTCTTTCCAATAGCCAACTGCTATACCGGCAAGATATGCTGCTCCAAGAGCTGTAGTCTCAATGCATTTAGGTCTGTAGCTTGTAACTCCGCAGATATCTGACTGGAACTGCATGAGGAAGTTGTTGGCGCTGGCACCTCCATCAACTCTGAGCTCTTTTAAAGGACATGCAGCATCTTCCTGCATAGCTTTAATAACATCTGCTGACTGATAACATATGGATTCAAGTGTTGCTCTTATGAAGTGCTCTTTCTTGCAGCCTCTGGTGATACCTACTATAGTACCTCTTGCATATGGATCCCAGTATGGAGCTCCCATACCTGTAAATGCAGGCACAACATACACTCCCGATGTGTCCATGACATTGTCAGCATACTCTTCAGACTGGGCTGATGACTTGAGCATACGCATCTCATCCCTTAGCCACTGAATGGAAGCTCCTGCTACGAATACGCTGCCTTCAAGGGCGTATTCGACTTCACCTCCAATACTTGCTGCTATAGTTGTGATAAGACCATGCTCTGACTTAATAGCATCCCTTCCTGTGTTCATGAGAAGGAATCCGCCTGTTCCGTAGGTGTTCTTGACCTGTCCCGGTTCGAAACAGTTCTGTCCAAAAAGTGCAGCCTGCTGATCTCCTGCTGCTCCTGCTATCCTTATAGGACCACCAAGAACAGAAGGATCAGACTCGCCATATATGCAGCTTGAAGGCTTAACTTCAGGCATCATAGACATAGGAATGTCAAAAAGCTTCAAAAGCTCTTCATCCCACTGGCATGTATGTATATTAAAAAGCATAGTTCTTGATGCATTGGTATAGTCTGTTACATGGACCTTGCCTTTAGTAAGGTTGTAGATAAGCCAGCTATCCACATTACCAAAACAAAGTCTTCCTTCCTCAGCCTTCCTTCTTGCTCCCGGTACGTTTTCAAGTATCCACTGGATCTTGGTTGCAGAGAAGTATGCATCAGGAACAAGTCCTGTCTTATCCCTTATCTTATCGGACAGTCCCTGCTTTTTGATATTCTCTATAATATCGGCTGTACGCCTGCACTGCCATACTATTGCATTGTAGACAGGATCACCGGTCTCCTTGTCCCATACAATAGTTGTCTCACGCTGATTGGTGATGCCGATAGCTTCTATATCCTTGGCAGTAGCGCCTACATTGGCCATAGCTTCTATTGCAACAGCAAGCTGTGATGACCATATCTCTCTTGGGTTATGTTCTACCCAGCCGGGCTGCGGATAGTACTGCTGAAATTCTTTCTGCGCCATAGATGCGATCTTGCCTGATCTGTCAAACAAGATGCAACGAGAAGATGTAGTGCCCTGATCAAGGGCTAAGATGTAACTTTCCTGTGACATAGTTTTTTCCCCTTTACCTCTTTATTATGAAGCTGTCCACTTAAGCCTTACATAACGCCCCCGTTTATCCGGCCCAAGTGACACGCGTCCATCCGTAATATATGTTCCGCCGTATATATCTTCTTCTATTTCTACTTCATCTACCACTTTGAATCCAAGCTTCTTGCATAGATGAATCGATACTTCATTTTCTTTTTTTACAAGTGTCTGGACTTTATCAAACATAAGTACCTGTCTGCCATATTCCATGATGGCTTCGCAGGCTTCTGTGGCAAAGCCCTTTCTTTGCCATGGCACGCCTATAAAAAAGCCAAGCTCAGGCTCATCAAATCCGCCTCTTACGCTAAATCCCGCGCGGCCGATAAGCTTTCCATCTTCTTTACTTACAAGACTCCATACACCAAAGCCCATGAGAGAGTATACCTTTTCTATATAATCCTTCATGTACCTTTTTTCATCAGCAGGATCTTCGAAGAGTCCTTCCATGTACCTTGTCATGGACGGCTCTGCATATATCTCATATAGAGCGTCCACATCCTGGACTGTGGTCTCCCTTACAAGGAGCCTATCCGTCTCCAGTATGTCCCAAGGCTCCCTTGCCTGTCTTTGATACGCTTTGATCAAAGAATCTGCGTCTACATCATCTATCTCGCTGAAGATATACTGAGCTCCTTCAAATGATATACCCTGCTTAGACACAGGAGTTATCATTCCGCAGGCATAAGCACCTTTACTTTTTATATATGCAAAGTCATCCGGATCATCACATAGGAAAAGAACTTCTCTAACGCTTTGGGGAAGCTTGTCAGATTCCATAGCAGCCTTTGTGCTTCCTACGTACAAAGCCCATATATCCTGGATTCTTTGAGATGATATTGTCTCAAGCAAGATCCCATAATCTGCAAGATAAGCTTTCTCTTCTTCCAGCTCTTTAAATGATGAATCTGCATTATCATGAAAAATATAAACTACTCTTTTAAGCATATATGCTACTCTCTTCTGGAAACTATTTTACCACATCTGGTGTACTGATTCATTTGTAACCTGGTAAGTTGTAAGAACAAAACTTCTATATACTATTCTATCAAAAAAAGTATCTGTAAATGGTATCGCAACTGCGATATTATAACAAAAATATAATAATTCGCATCATATATACTTATTGTACATGTGCCAATCATAAACAAGAACTTTAAGGCAATATTTCTAAGAGATATATCAACTAACGATGATGGAAAATGTCTTCTACTGATTACCTTAATATTTTGTTAACAATTTGTTTTACGTTTCTTTACGCCAAATCATTTATTGGTCACACTGATGCGATACACTAATATTGTCAGATGAAGCAATACTAATAAAAAACTTTTTCATAATAATGCCAGGTAAGTGGGGACTTACCTGGCATCCTCCCTTTTATAGGGGTCTTTTTTATTAATCCTGTAACGTTCTGCTTTACCCTTCGATCGCTTCCGGTAATTCGTCGCTGCTCCAATTAGGATCATTGGTATATAGACTCTTGGTATCATAAGAATATATCATAATATAAATTCTTCCATCTTCGGTAATGATCGCTGTGTAACTTTCTGCTGTAGTTGGAATCGTACATTCTATATATTTACATTCTGTGCCATCGTATAATTCTTTTGCCGATGAAGTCACACATCCATCAGTCGTTCCATACCAAAATGGAAAATCATACTGATCAGATCCTATCAATTCTTTTATTGCAGAAAGCTCATCTTCTGTATATGTTTCAGCAGCAATATTATCATTTATATATACCGGCTCACCACGGGTATAGTCGTGGTCGGGAGATACATTCATTCCCATTAGTCCAAGGCCATAATCAGATCTTACATACATATGGTCACCATCAAGCACGAATATCATATATCCATCACTCATAGTATCATCCAGATCATCCTGACAGCATATTGCCATAGAATCGCTGACCCAATATGCCTTTCCACTTATTTCTCCATCATGGGTATAATAATAACACTCTCCATAAAAAGAAAATCCATACTCATTCTGATCTGTAATAGAAAATGACGCAGTCACAGAAGTTCTACAATTTGTTGCATTCCACTCGCCTTCGAAATCCTTTGCATTATCTATTTTCTTAATATCTTTATACAAAGCTTCCATATCTAAATTGCACAGATTATAAGTTGTCACATTTCGACATACATCATGAATTGTACCATCATCAGGTATCCTGCCTGTAACATATTCGCTTAGATCCTTGGAATAACTAAAGGAATCTCCGTTATCCTCAAATATCCTAACCTCTGTACGTGGGATAACCCCTTGCGGGCCGGCTCCTGTTTCATATAATATCCCAACGATCACTTCGACCTTCTCATCGTCATTTATATCCTTAAATGCAACAAAAGAGATTCCATCCACAAGCCCCGATTCTCTGATGTCATTTTCATAAACAGAAGGCATTTTATAAATAACACTATCGCCTTCCATAAGATAAAATGTTACATCCGCCAAAGGACTTATGTTGTCATCTGGTGAGCAGGATACAAATCTTACATCTCCCCATCCATTAAGCTGTATTTCAAATGATTGATCTTCTATGATCCTTGATGCATCAATTTCTACAGAAGTCTCATTCACATCCGGTTCTGCTTGAGTAGTATCTGATACTGCTTCGTTATTCTCATCTTGCATTTCTTCTATTATCACGCCTTTATTATCTAAAGTATCTACAGGAGATGCATTCTTTGAGCTACATCCAGCCAAAAAACATATTGCGCATGATAATGATAGTATTGTTATTTTTCTTCTCATATTTGCCTCGATTCTTAAAAAGTACAGACAAAACAATACTACATTATATATCAAAATCATAGTTAAATTATAATTAGTTGAAGAATTTCGAACACAATTATTTATTCGTGCGATTATACGATACCTGTGTCATATAAACCCTGTTCCCATCATAGAAAAATAGGTTAAAAAAATAAAAACGCTGCTGATTATAAAATGTAATTAATGAATTGGATTTATTCTAAAAAAATGCATGGCGATCTGGTCTGATCGCCATGCATTTTCTATTACAAGATATCGATATATTCTCCGGCAAGTGCCTTGTTCATACTACGTACTGCGCAGAACTTACCGCACATACTGCAGGTATCACTGTGATCATCTTCAGGAGCGCGGCTGTCTCTTATAGCTTTGGCAGTTTCCGGGTCAAGAGCTTCTAAGAACTGAGCATCCCAGTCGAGCTTACGCCTTGCATCAGCCATCCTGTCATCCTGGTCTCTTGCACCGGGAAGTCCCTTTGCAATATCCGCAGCGTGAGCAGCGATCTTACTTGCGATTATTCCCTGACGGACATCTTCTACGTTAGGAAGAGCAAGGTGCTCAGCTGGAGTTACGTAGCAAAGGAATGCAGCACCTGAAGCTGCGGCAATAGCTCCGCCTATGGCAGCTGTAATGTGGTCATATCCTGGAGCAATATCAGTAACAAGTGGTCCAAGTACATAGAAAGGTGCACCTTTACAGATAGTCTGCTGGACTTTCATATTGGCTGCAATTTGATCCATAGGAACATGTCCGGGGCCTTCTACCATAACCTGTACATCCTTATCCCAGGCTCTCTGAGTCAGTTCTCCAAGTCTTAGAAGCTCTTCAATCTGGCATCCGTCTGTGGCATCTGCAAGGCATCCCGGTCTGCAAGCATCACCAAGACTTACAGTTACGTCATGTTCTCTGCAGATATCGAGAATCTCATCATAATATTCATAGAAAGGATTCTCATGTCCTGTCATAGCCATCCATGCAAACACAAGACTTCCGCCCCTGCTTACGATGTTCATCTTACGACCGCCATCTCTTATCTGGCTGATGGTCTTACGTGTGATTCCGCAGTGAAGAGTTACAAAGTCTACGCCGTCCTCAGCGTGAAGTCTTACAACATCAATGAAATCCTGGGCAGTAAGCTCAGCAAGGTCCCTTTGATAGTGGATCACGCTGTCATATATCGGAACAGTTCCGATCATGGCAGGGCACTTACTGCACAGAAGCTGTCTGAAAGGCTGTGTATTACCATGGCTTGAAAGGTCCATGATGGCTTCTGCGCCAAGATCTACAGCACTCATAACCTTCTCCATCTCGATATCATAGTCCTTACAGTCGCGGCTTACACCAAGGTTGACGTTGATCTTGGTCTTAAGCATGCTACCAATTCCGCTAGGCTTAAGACCTTTGTGGGCAGGATTTGCAGGGATTGCTACCTGGCCTTTGGCAACCAGATCCCTGATATATTCTTCTGTCCTTCCTTCATCTTTTGCAACGATCTTCATTTCGGGAGTTATGATTCCCATGCGTGCTGCTTCCATTTGTGTGTGATACTGTCTGTTCATGAATTCTCCTAATCTATTATGTGTTATATGTTACAGAAATACATATTCAATTTCGAGCAAGCTCGAATCGAAATGACTTTTGGCCCTTACGTCATATTTATGAAATTGAAATATTATGTGAACTATTGCTATCTTCTGAATATGAGCGTTCTGATACATTAGCTGTCATATGCCACAAAGGACCTGACCCCTTGCCTAGATTTAGACCTGCAGCGATTGCTTTGCTCAGATAATTCTTAGCTTTTGAAATCGCTATTTCCATAGGATCTCCCTTGGCAAGGTATGATGCAATCGCGCTTGAAAGGGTGCACCCTGTTCCATGAGTATTGGGATTATCAATCCTTGGCGATGTATACCAGAAGTATGAATTATCAGTCTTATACAATACATCAGCAGATGACTCATCACCGCTCATATGACCGCCTTTTACAAGGACACAGCAGCCAAATGTTTCACCCATTATCCTTGCTGCTGCTAGCATGTCTTCTTCGTTAGATATGCTGGATAGTCCTGATAGTATCATTGCTTCAGGGATATTCGGGGTGATAAGATCAGCCTTTGGAAGTAAGAGCTTGCATAGACTATCGATTGCTTTTTCATCGATAAGTTTTGCTCCGCTTGTAGCGACCATAACAGGGTCTACTACGATATTCCGGGCATTATATTCAGAAAGTTTATCCGAGATTACTTTGATAAGCTCGCAGTTAAATGTCATTCCGACCTTGACAGCTTCCGGGTATATATCTGTAAATACCATATCGAGCTGATCAGAGAGGATATCAGGTGTGACCTGCATGATGCTCTTAACACCTGTTGTATTCTGGGCAGTTATCGCTGTTATAGCGCTCATACCGAATACGCCGCAGGCCAACATTGCCTTAAGATCAGCCTGGATTCCCGCACCGCCCGATGAATCGCTTCCTGCAATTGTAAGTGCTGTGTGTTTTATCATATTTTAACCTCATGTCGCGAGCAAAGCGAGTGACTAATGGTTCAAATTGGTGGAGCTCGCGACACCAATTTGGGTTTGAAAGTGGAACACTTTCAAACTTAACCTCATGTTTTTAACTCTATGTTTTATATCCAGAGTGATTTTTTATGTAAAAGAAATGGAAGAGATATTATGCCTTGGACCTGATAGAATCTGCATCATCAAGTAGAGCTGTAAGTGTATTGATGGCATGGGTCTTGTAAAGGACTGTGATAAGGAGCGCTGCTATAACAGTTCCTCCTACAGTACTTACAAGGAATGGAACGACATAGGTAAATAGAGCAGCTTCTTTTCCCATAACAAGGCTTGCAACAGGGAATGCAATGATGCCTCCAAGTATGCCTGTTCCTACAACTTCAGCTATATAAGTAGGAATAAACTTTCTGGATATCTTGTATACAAAACCGCAGCAAAGGGCACCTACCATACTTCCGGGGAATGCAAGAAGAGTTCCTGTTCCAAGAAGGTTTCTGATAAGAGATGTACAAAACGCTACCAGTACACCGTACCATGGTCCAAGGAACACAGCGCTCAGTACGTTTACCATATGCTGTATGGGGAAGCACTTGGATGCTCCTATGGGAAAAGAAAATGTAGACAGTGATACTGCAAGAGCTACAAACATTGCAGCAACAACAAGTTTTTTAACTTCAACTTTTTTCATGATAAAAAATCCTCCTTTGCCTTCCGGCTTAAAATATTAGTCTGTTTCTCTATATCCAAAGCACTGAAAATGCCTGATATTATAGCTACTCCCGCTATCCCGCTTCCTGTAAGAAGATCCATATTGGAATCATTGATACCGCCTATGGCTACAATCGGTATAGAAATGTTTGAGGTGATCTCTTTATAGGTTTCAAGGCTTGTAAGAGGCGTGGCATCCTTCTTGGTTGAAGAACCAAAGGCAGCTCCTACTCCCAGATAGTCAGCACCACATGTTTGAGCTATCTTTGCTTCCTCAAGGTTATGGGCTGTTGCACCTATTATGTAGTCTTTACCAAGGATGCTCCTTGCCTTGCTTACAGAAGTGTCGTCCTGTCCGACATGAACTCCTGCAGCCTTTACTTTAAGGGCAACGTTAACATTATCATTGATAATAAGAGGGATATTGTATTTATCACATACTGATTTTATAGATTCTGCTCTTTTAATATACTCATCATCTGATATATTCTTTTCACGAAGCTGGATTATTGTGGCGCCTCCAAGGATTGCCTTTTCTACGGCTTCTTCCAAAGATTTGCAATATAATGATTCTTTTGAAGCTTTATTACTATTACAAGAGTTATCTTCTAAGGAGGATTCACTGCAAGAATCGTTGTCATTTAAAATCCAGCTTCTATCTGTAATGGCATATAGATTAAGATCACTTTTATCGAATCGGTATCTCCAGGGTTTATCAAGAAGGCTGAGTTCATCAATGAGAGTATTACGATAATTCATCGTGCCTATATTCCTGCTTCCATATACCCTACGTTCAGCTTTCCTTGCACAGCTTTCATAATCCCTAATGCAGCTTTCTACGCTGTCTATATCAGTTATGTTCTCTTTTCTTCCAGTAGCAAGATAGGCCCCAAGAAGAGCAGACATCATACAGCCTGCACCTGTAAACTGCTTTTGGAAGATAGATCCTCCCGGATATTCTTTATAGAAATCGTCTCTTGCAGATACTACAGTTACTGTTTCTCCGGAGATTACAATGATAGCGTCAAGCTTTTTGGATATAGAGATAACTGCATCCTTACTAAATCCAAGGCCGGCATCTTCAACCCCGGAAACTGAATGAATCATGGATTGTAAATCTGCACCAGAACATCTTTGTGATGATCTTGAAGGCTTTAGATACGATTTTAATGTACTGGATATATCATCTGATTCATTTGATGGTACGGCTGCTATATCATATACTTCATCTGATTTACTAGATGTATCATTATCAATCACAGAGCAAAGGTTCATGATCTCCGAAGCATTGCCTCTTATGCAAGTAACATGAATCTTACTAAGCAGATCCTTAATATTTGCTTTTCTAAAAGTAGATGCGCCAACTCCGACAGGATCGAGTACGATTGGTATATTTTTAGTATTGGCACTAATCCCTGCAAGTCTGAAAGCTTCATATCTGTCTATAGATGGAGTTCCTGTATTTAGAACGAGAGCGTCAGAGGATGATGTTATCTCAGCTACTTCAAGTGGACTATCCGCGCCTATTGCAGCAGCACCTAATGCAAGTACTGCATTAACGGATATCTCAGCAGTTATATTATTAGTGATAATGTGAATCTGAGGATTGTGTTTTCGTATAAGACTTTTCATATTCATATCGCGGCTGGCTGAATATGTGCTAGATTCCTCATACCTGAGGATAGAAGGAAAGCTTTGTACTATAGATGTTCGCAGTTTTAGCTTACATACAACATTTAGTACCGCTTCATCCATAGAGATACTCTTTATTCAATAAAGAAATCTTATCGAATAAAAAAGCGCCATCTAATTGGATGGCGCTAAGTATTGCTATAGTTACAAGTAGAGTGCTACTTGTCGACGATTCCTACGTTGGCATTATCCAAATCAGGTACAGGGTCGTGTTCTTCACACCTCTCAGCCGGTAACCAGCTCCCCTTGTCATGTATTAAATTTTATACATAATTTCTTTACGTGCTACTGTAGTGTAGCACTAGTTATGGATTTTAGCAAGGAGCGAAAAATATATACGCTACTTATATCTTTCGACATTTTTCTTCCTATTAAGTATTTTTCTTGTTTGTCCTGCAACTTATCATCTGCTTTGGATAACGTTAATAGCCCTATGGCGAACCATAGGGCTAAATCTATCTAATACATGTTACATATTATAGATGTACTTATTTGCAACGCAAATTATCTTTCAGGAAGTTTCTCCGGTTCCGGATATGTTACGCCGAAAGTATCAACTGTAACACTCTTCATCTTCTGCTCGCTAACAGGTCTGTCGTTCCAGTCTGTCTGAGTCTCAGCGATAGTATTAACAACGTCCATACCCTCAGTAACCTTACCGAATGCAGCATACTCGCCGTCAAGATGAGGAGCATCCTTGTGCATGATGAAAAACTGAGAACCTGCAGAATCAGGGATCATAGTACGTGCCATAGACAGTACACCGGGTGTGTGCTTAAGGTCGTTCTTAAATCCGTTATGTGAGAACTCACCCTTGATTGAGTATCCAGGGCCGCCCATACCTGTTCCTTCAGGATCTCCGCCCTGAAGCATGAAACCTTTGATTACTCTGTGGAATATAACTCCGTTGTAGAATCCCTTATTTATAAGAGAGATGAAGTTATTAACTGTGTTAGGAGCGATCTCCGGATAAAGCTCTGCTTTAATAACATCTCCGCTCTCCATTGTGATCGTAACTATAGGATTTTGATTAGACATTTTATGATTCCTTCCTCTTTATATTATTATTTTCATATCACGGAACTTTAATTGCAACAGCACGCGGTATATTGCTAATCTCTACTTTCGTATGCTCACCGCCGTATTCACCGTCTCTTGTCCATGCAACGGGAATATCTGATTCGAAAGTGATATGGCTTAGTTTGAAGCTTATGAGATCATTACTACTAAACTTGTTGTTACCAAGAAGTGCTCCTACAAGATTAGGCAGCTCTATAAGACTCTGAGGTCTTCTTACAAGTGTAACCTCGTACTCGCCATCATCAAGCCTTACGTTCTTGCCGGTTATATTCTGAATGCCGCCAACCTGTATAGAATTAGTAACCATACCATAGATGAACTCATCTTCTATCACAGTACCATTACCATAGGTTATCTTCATATGATAAGACCTTATATCCTGAAGTTCTTTGACACTTTGAAGGATATAAGCGGCATGCCCCAGAGCATTTTTTAGTGTCTGGTCCGTAGAATACGATATATCTGTAAATATGCCAAAAGCAGCACAATAAACGAAATTCTTATCGTTCATCGTACCGACATCGCACATAAACTCACTACTTTTCACTACTATCTCAGCAGCCCTTGTCATAGACGAAGGGATCCCAAGACTCTTTGCAAAATCATTGGTAGAACCGGCCGGGACATAACCTATCGGCACTTTGACATTAGAATTCATCATGCCGGAAACCACTTCATCCAAAGTACCGTCTCCGCCACAGCACACAACTATATCATAGCCATCATCACGTTCACGGACACGTCTTTCGCCATCTCCCTGACTCTGAGTAGGATATGCAGTAACTTCATATCCTGCTTTGGTAAAAATATCTATCAGATCAAGGAGATGTCCTCTTATAGTAGCCTTCCCGGCATGAGGATTATAGACAAATAACATTTTTTGAGCATTCATATATTAATAGTCTGCCCTTTTATAATATTTTTCAGGCCAGTGAAGTAGCACCCTCAAGATAGTTGGCCATATCTGCTACAGCAGCAGCTTCGTCACTGCCTTCAGCGATAACGTCTATCATTTCACCACTCTTAAGATTAAGAGTCATCATACCCATTATGCTCTTGGCGTTAACTTTTCTTTCCTGTACTTCGATGTGAATAGTGCTGTCATACTTGCTTGCAACCTGTACAAGTTCAGCGACAGGACGTGCTTCAAGTCCGTGTGGCAGTTTGATTTCAATAGATTTTTTAATCATAACTCCTCTTTCCTCTGCGCTTTTTAAGCGTACTAAAACCTTACTTCTATCAGCCTCGCAGCTTATCTGCAAGTTCGCTGAGTTTACGAAGTCTGTGATTGACTCCGGATTTACCGACAGGTGGACGTAAATATCCTCCAAGCTCGGACAATGTTGCTTCCGGATGTTCGAGTCTAGCCTCAGCTATGGCCCTAAGGCCTTCTGAGAGTTTTGCGATACCGTAATGCTGCTCGATATACATGATGTCATCCAGCTGCCTTGAAGCTGCTGTTGCAGTCTTGGCAATATTGGCAGTCTCACAGTTAACGCGGCGGTTAACGGAATTGCGCATATCTTTCAGAATCCTGAGATTTTCAAGATTCATAAGACCTACGTGGGCTTCCATTATATTAAGAAGATCTACAATCTCCTCGCCCTCTTTGAGATATACTACGTAATACTTCTTCCGAGGTATCAGCCGACCCTTAATACTAAAGTCCTCAAGAACATCAAGAAGCTGATGTGCCTGATCTTCATTGTCACATACAAATTCCATATGATAAGACTTTGTCGGATCTGATATCGAACCGGAGCAGATAAACAGGTCTCTAAGGAAAGCTCTCTTGCAGCACTGACTGCGCAACAAAAGAGGACTCACTACTCCGTTTGGAACCCGAAGTGTCCCGTCCCCATCGATTTCCTTAAGCGCCATGAGTATCGTCTTCAAAATGCCGCTATCAAGATCTACCTTCTTGTAATAGCGCCCATTTACGTGTAACTCTCGTTCCGTCTCCAGAATATCAGTATCTATATTAAATGCTTTTTTTAATATTGTAAAGCATTTTCTAACCGAAAAAACGTTATCTGTTTGCATGAAGAGCGATAATTCCTGGCTTTGCGGATCTTTTTCCAATATGCACTCCATACGAAATATGACCGCAAGTCCGGCCAACTGGCAATGCCTTGCTTTTCCTGTATGGGTTATAAGCTCTTCTTTTACATCTGTAGAAAAAGACATATCAGTCCTTCCTCATTTCTGTCAGGCTTGGGGCGGAACAAAGCTCTTTCTGGCCTTGTCCACATCTCGGTGGAAAATCTTAAGTCCATAATTGCCCTTGCCATACATTCTGGCAAAAAGTTCATTGGCTATCGTAACGCTTCTGTGCTGGCCTCCGGTACAGCCTATAGCTATTACAAGCTGATACTTACCTTCCTTGATATATCCCGGGATCAGGAATGTAAGCATATCTTCAAGCTTGTCCACAAACTGTCCGCATTCCGGGAAGCTCTTGACATAGTCCTGAACCGGCTTGTCATTACCTGTCTGATGACTAAGCTCTTCTACATAATACGGATTTGGAAGGAATCTTACATCGAATACAAGATCCGCATCATCCGGTATTCCATATTTAAAGCCAAAAGAAAGGATCGTGACTATAAGATTATTATAAGATGCATTCTCTACGAAAATACGATTAAGTTCTATCCTTAGCTCCCTTGTAAGAAGTTTGGATGTATCGATTATATAATCCGCCTTCTCCTTAAGTCCTGAGAGAATCTCTCTTTCTCTTTTGATTCCATCTTCTATCCTGCCGCCTGCAGCCAGTGGGTGAAGGCGCCTTGACTCTTTGTACCTTTTGACAAGAACCTGATCGCTAGTCTCCATGAAGAGGACTTCTACAGGGACTCCCTTTTGCCTTAAGGAATCTATCATGGCTGGAACCTCGCGGAAGGCTTCGCCGCCTCTTACGTCCATACCAAGAGCCACCTTGGTAATATCGCTCTCCGGTACCAAGATCAGTTCTACGAATTTCTCTATTAAAGATATGGGGAGATTGTCTACGCAATAATATCCCGAATCCTCAAGCATGTGAATCGCGGTTGACTTGCCGCCGCCGCTCATACCTGTAACTATAACAAAGCGCATATAAATCTCCTTTCAAAATCGCTATACATTTTTGAATCAAAGATTCAAAAATGCCGTAATAGAGTAGGTTGAGTTCACCTTCGGTGAAGGCTCTATTACTACCCTTTACCCCTTATTCTTTACTCAAAATCTCCAAGAAGGATCACTTCTGTATCCAGCTCTACGCCGCTAGTTTCAAGCACTGTTTTCTGGACGTGTCTTATTACATCTATAACATCCCTGGAAGTTGCTCCGCCTTTATTAACTACAAATCCGCAGTGCTTGTCCGATACCTGTGCTCCGCCTATGGCAAATCCCCGCAGACCTGCATCTTGTATCAGCTTACCTGCAAAGTACCCTTCAGGCCTTTTGAAGGTAGATCCTGCACTTGGGAATTCAAGCGGCTGCTTGTCTCTTCTTCTTGCAGCATAATCAGCCATCGCTTCTTCTATGGCCTTTTTATCTCCATTAAAAAGAGTAAAGGTAACTCCAAGAACATAAAGCTTCTCATCGCCTATCCTGCTGCCTCTGTACCGAAGCTTCATGTCATCAACAGACATAGTCTCTACATGTCCGTCCTCAAACATAATATCAGCTGACTCTACGACATCCTTCATCTCAGACCCGTAAGCGCCTGCGTTCATACGAAGGCATCCGCCTACAGATCCCGGAATACCTGCAAGAGCTTCCATTCCTGTAAGTGAATGTTTCAAAGCTTCCTGCGCTACCTTGGAATTAAGGACTCCGGCGCCTGCCAAGATACGGTTTCCATCTACTTGAAGTGTGTCAAGCCCGCTCATAGATATGATAACTCCGTGATATCCATTATCGGATACCAGGAGATTACTTCCATTACCTGTGACAAAAAAATCTATATTCTCTTTTTTGAGAACCGTAATAAGCTTAGAAAGCTCATCCTTAGAACTTATTCTAATAAAATAGTCAGCAGGCCCACCTGTTCTGAATGTAGTGTGCCTGCTCATAGGTTCATCCCCAAGGATATTCTCCTTGGGGATGATTGCATTAATCTGATCAAGTATTTCCTGATTCAATATACTTCCTCCGATTGACGAAGATGATTGGTTCGTTATCAGGAGTTAATTTTCCTTGGAAAAACTAATCTCCGGGAGTTAATTTTCCTTGGAAAATTAATCTCCTACAGGCCCGGTTTTTGGGCCGAGAGTTAAATTTTCAAAGAAAATTTAATCTCCTATGACCATCTTCGCTGCGCCGCAGATACCTGCGTTGTTTCCAAGCTCTGCCAGAGCAAAAGCTGTCTCTTGGCAGCCTTCAAATACATACTCTTCAAATGATGGCTTTAAAAGATCAAAGATAATTTCTCCGCACTTTGATACTCCGCCGCCTATTACTATAACTTCAGGATTAAGGATTGTAGCACATATAGCCAGTCCTTTTCCCAGATAGTAACCATACTTCTTAGTGATCTCTACAGCAAGCTCATCTCCTGCCTTGGCAGCATCGAAGATTCCTTTACTTGAGAGCTGTCCGCGTCTAAGTACAGAATCCTTATCTGTTGCTCCCAGTATACGTGATGCAAGAAGTACTATACCTGTAGCAGATGCATACTGTTCGAAACAGCCCTTATTGCCGCATCCGCACTTTTTAGTCTCATTGTCTTCTATATGGATGTGTCCGATCTCTCCGCCGGAGCCTGCAACACCGTTAACAATCTTGCCGCCGATGATGATACCACCACCAACACCTGTTCCAAGAGTTACCATGAGCATATCGCTATGTCCGCGTCCACCGCCTCTCCAGGCTTCACCAAGAGCTGCTACATTGGCATCATTGCCGGCTTTGACAGGAAGCTCGACAAGCTTTTCAAGTTCTTCCTGAAGATTCTTTCTGCCCCATCCGATATTAACTGCCTGGAATATAACTCCGTTACTGTCTACAGCGCCGGGAGCTCCTACTCCGACACCTGCAATATCCTCCTTGTTAAGTCCCTTTTCTTCGATCTTAGCCTTGATTGAAGAAGCGATATCCGGCAGAATGTTCTCTCCATTATCTTCTGTTCTTGTGGGTATCTCCCAGCTCTCTTCAATGTTACCCTCATAGTCCAGAAGACCCATCTTTACAGTCGTTCCGCCTATATCAACTCCAAATGCATACTTCATTAATGTAATCCCATAACCTTCCTATAAAATTTAGTCATCGTCCTCATCTCCATGATGCTGGAGTGAATTCTGCACTCTATTATAAAGCTCCTGAGCAGCATTATAACCCATCTTCTTCTGACGGTGGTTAACAGCGGCAGATTCGCATATAACCGCCAGGTTTCTACCGGGTCTTATAGGGATTCTGTGACATACGATCCTGTTGCCAAGATATTCTGTATACTGCTCCTCAAGTCCCAGTCTGTCATACTCCTTGTCCTTGTCCCAGTCTTCAAGCTTGATGACAAGGTCTATAGCCTTACTGTCACGAACACTTGATACACCATAAAGTGTCTTGACATCTATGATTCCGATACCTCTAAGCTCGATGAAGTGTCTTGTGATATCAGGCGCACTTCCAAGAAGAAGCTCGTCACTTATTTTCCTAAGTTCTACTACATCATCGGATACAAGTCTGTGTCCACGCTTAATAAGCTCAAGTGCAGCCTCTGACTTACCGATGCCGCTGTCACCTGTGATAAGAACGCCTTCACCGTATACATCGACAAGTACGCCGTGGATAGAGATGCAAGGTGCAAGCTTCTCATTAAGATATCTGATGATCTCAGCCATAACAGCAGATGTAGGCTTTCTGGTCATAAGAACAGGAACCTGCTCTTCGTTGGCAATCTTAAGGAACAGATTGTCAGGTACCAGCTCTCTGCAGAAAATAACAGCAGGTATATCAAATGAAAGAAAATCTCTGTAAGCCTTCTCTTTCTGCTCCTGTGGAAGTGACTCCATATAGGTATACTCAACGAATCCTACAATCTGAAGTCTTGTTGCCTCGAAGTGTTCAAAATATCCGGCAAGCTGCAGCGCAGGTCTGTTGATATCCGGCTGTGTGATCCTGATTTTCTCTATCGGTATATCAGGTGTCAGGTTATCAAGTTTGATCCATTCAATGATAGTTTTAAGTTTAACGCTAGCCATAATAAGATCCCTCCATATATTAGGAAGTTTAGATACAATTGCCCTGACTTTTGTATAAAAGACAAGGCAATTCCAATCCCCATTAAATCAGTTTCAGTTTATCATACAGGCTTAAGCGTTTCAACATAATAGCAAGAATCAGAACTTGAGGCCTATTTATAAGCGCCTGTCGCGAGCAAAGCGAGCGGCTAATGGTTCAAATTGGTGACGCTCGCGACACCAATTTGGGTTTGAAAGTGGAACACTTTCAAACTTTCTCATGTCACTTGTCACCTAAAACAGTGATAGAATACCGTGTCCATATCTATAGTTACAGGTTCGTCTTTAAGTAGCACAGTTTTAAAATAATTCTCTAATAGATTTCTGTTATCCTCAAGGTATTTTCCGCCTTCTGGATACTTTTTCAGCACTCTGTCAAAAAGAGCATCTGCATTATCAAATACAAGTGGTCCCGGAAGTGCTATCTTGTCTACTCTATCGAAGTTCTCTGCTAAAAGCTCTTCAAACTCTACGTCTGCCTGCCTTCTTTCTTGTCTCTTTTTAAGAGCAAAAGAAATATCTAATCCTGCTTCAGTAAAGCACTTCTCCCAGAAATCATATTCCTTAACTGCTTCACCATAGTGATTAACTGAAAACATTCCACCAGGCGCAAGCACCTGTGCCACATTCTTGATAAAATATGCATCATCATGCAGATAAGATAAAAGATAATGTGCTATGATCTTTGAATACTTCTTCTCTCTTATCTTTTCCCAAGTTTCATCTTTTTCTAGATTACTGAAAATCACCTGTATATCAGAGCCTTCCGGAAGCGTCTTGCGGTTGTCTTCAAGATAATTATATAGATCATCAGCCCAGTTTCCGTGTATGTCTACGCCTTCCACGTTGAAATCCTTGGGAATACGTTCCCAGTTCTTTCTCCACAAAAGGCCATAGCTACAACCAAGGTCAAGAACAGTATCTTTTTCCTTAAATGATAGCGAATTAAAAATCTTTTCATACCACTCAATTCCGTCTGCAGCATGTTCCGCAGCATACCATCTGCGCTCATCCGCCCCCTGACTCATCTCCATCTTCCTGATGATGTCAGCGATATCATCCCAGTCAGGATTCTCATCAAATCTTGCAAGTGCAGATTTAATGCAATTTGCAGATTTTTGAAGCTCATATATTTTCTGATTCATCATTTCAAGCTGCTTTTCAAGGATTTCTCTTATAGAACTCTGATCATCATTTTCAAGACTGCTCTTAATATCTTCAAGACTAAATCCAATGTGCTTAAGAGCTATGATCTTTTCAAGAATAATTAGTGAGCTTTTATCATAGAGCTTATAATTTCCCTCAGTAAGCTCAACTGGCTTAAGAAGCCCCTTTTCATCATATACGCGAAGCGCCTTCGTCGATACTCCTGCCTGCTTTGCAATTTCTCCGGATGTCATTTTTTCTTTCATACTGCTGCCCTCCATTTAAAAAAACTCCATAACCATTAAGCAAAACACATGACATTAAACCTTCTTATCCTGTGCTGTTTAATGTTAAGGGCTGCCCCAAGGGCAAGGTCAATACTTTTTTGAACATTAAATCTTATTATATTCTGAATATGTGTCTATTCCTATAACAGTACCTTCTACAATATCGATAACATCAGCATAGCCTGCCTGTCGCATTAAGCGGTTTATTCCATCAAGCACTTCTTCCCTGGAGAAATCATGCTCTATAAGGAACTTTTCCTCCTTCTCAGATAAATATTGATAGAACATTGCCGCAGCAGCAATGCTATTCTTATCAGAATAATCAAGAGATTCCAAAAGGAGATTCTCAGCTTTATTTATCTCTCCGCGATCTATCATTTCAAGAAGCTCAGCAAGTTTTCTCCCGGAAACCTCATAGCCATTATCACGCTCCATCTCTACTGCAACATACTTTTTACCTAGCATTAATGAAAAAAGTACCCTTACCATTTCCTTAATGATGCGCATGATATAATCTTTTTCATCCTCAAATGTCATAATGCACCTCCGCTCTCATACGACAATACATCATTTTCTGTGCCTGGATGAAATAGCCGCTAAAGCCCTAAGTACAACAAAAGATATAATAAAAATGATACCAAAGAAAGCAATGGAGAGCTGAAATTCATTTCTTACAGAATATCTAAGCGCTATAAAGAAAAAGGGTACTGTAAACACCAATGAAGTAACTGCACTGACAAGAAGATCCCTACTTATGACCTCCGACTCCTTCTTTGAGCCGTTCCATGCACCTGCTCTGACAACAAGCGTCAGATATATAATGCCTCCGGCTAATATAGCTGCAGTTTCTCCAATTACCAGTTTCATGTCAGCATACGTTACCAATTGAACCAAAATTGCAGCTGCACATACCATAAAAACTGCAATAAAGCCATAACTGCTTGCTTTTACCGCTTCCTGTTTCTGAATATCAGTGTAATCAGCTACCGTTTTCAATGTTTCTTTTAATTCTTTATCCATCTCGCTTTTCCTTTCTCCATTAAGGAGCTCTTTAATGTCAATATCATAGTAATCAGCGAGTTCTATCATGATAGCAAGATCAGGCATATTTGATCCTGTCTCCCATCTTGATACAGTTCTCCCTGACACTCCTAATATTTCAGCAAGTTGCTCCTGTGTTAATTTTTTTCCTTACGAAGTTCGCGTAAGAATGCTCCTATCTTCTGTGAATCCATGTGTTCCTCCTCTCACTCACAGAATATAAAAAGTTGCCTGATTAGTACACGACATAAAGCGAGAAAATGCCGATTTCTCGATTAGACAGCCTTGTCTATTATTTCTAACTCAGCTCATTTAGATGACCTTCTCAAATAGCTGATCCATTCCCCCATAAATCGTTTCAAAATCTCCAAGCTTTGTAAAGCCATACTTCTCATACAATCCCTGTTCTCCACTCATAATAAATACTTTATGATAGCCTACCCCATTAGCATAATCACAGGCACAGTTAATCATCTGCTCAGAAATACGCTTTCCACGATATCGCTCATCCACAAACATGAAACCTATAAAGGGAGTATAGTTATAATCATCAGGCAGTTCATCCTTTTCAGCAACTGTACAATATCCAGCGATATTGTCATCATCCAGTGCGACAATTACTCTTTCCCAATTCTTAAAATCATTTTTCTCCATCTTATCAGCAAGAGCCTTTCCTGCTCTCCAGAAACATTCCCTCACTTATCTATTTATTGTTCTTATAAGTACTTTGAACGAAGGATTTCTAAAGCATCCTCCATAGATATCTGTAATCCAAGCTGCTCTATCCTTACAGGTTCAGATATAACTTCTGTCAGAAACGCTTCAATACTCTCGCGAACAAGTCCTTCGGTCTCTATGTTTACTTCAGGGTCAACTATCTGAAGAAGCCTGAACACATCGTTCTTATGCTTTTTATAGTCGCGTTCATTAACATGTTCCCCTTTTGATTTTCTTCGCTTCAGATCAACCCAGGCATACATTTTAAAAGGAATTATATAATCAGCACCTAAAACACTGATACCATCAACAACTCTTCGCCCTTTTAACATAAAATCATAAAAATCATCGTTCAATAGAATTGCCGATAAACTGGAAGTATCATCATCTATATGAATTGGTATAATCCCTTCTTCGACTTCAAGATTGTACCCAGGCTTTCTTGAAAACAGTTCTATCATCACAGGATATCCATCAATCGGCTCAGTGAATCTGTAAAAATGCATTTTATCACTGTTTTTCCAGCCGCATTTGTATTTGCCTTCCTTGATATATTCCCAAAAGTTTTTTTGCAAACTCTTCCTTTTTATCCTCTAAGATCAGAATCATATCAATATCTTTGGTCAGCCTGAAATCAATATCAGCCTCCGACATAAGAATATCGCAGGCTGCTCCTCCAATGACTGTGTAATAATCTTCAAATCCTCTGAATTTATCTCTAAAAGAATCAATTCCCGCTACCATTTATACTCCTCCAAAAAGCTTTGTAATTCGCCTTCAACACGTTCATCCGCATTGTCTGACAGGCTCATGGCAAGTGATACCGGATCTACTTCGCCGTTATTTGCAAATAGTCCCGGATCATATTTCCAAAGTTCTACTCTACTCGTCCTAATATCATCCTGCCATCTCGTATCTACCTCTTCAAAGCCGCTCACAATATCGCTGCCTTTAACGACAGCATATACATCCTCGCTTGGCGCAGCAAGCATACTATGTCTGCTTAGCATCGTTTCTCCGGCGATGAACAATCCTTCTTCTTTTGTAATCTTTGTATGGACAATCTTCTGCACAGGGTTGATCAGATAATCCTTTGCTACCTCAAATAGCTCACGCCCTCTATAGTTAGGAACCATCCTTATCTCTTTTCCTACTCGTTCTTCTCTGATAAGGTCCATCTGCTTAAGTTGCTCTGAAGCTCTGGTAATTGACATTTTCGTCAATCCAAGATCATCTGCAGCCTGCTTTTTTATGAAAAAGTCATTTTCACTTTGGTATAACAGATAAAGAAAAAGGCATTGCGTTGCTGGCATCATTTTGTCTGTAGACACAATCATTTTTCTTTTTAAGTTATTACTAAGCATTACCCCAAGGAAAGGCAAAAAAATCTGATCCGGTAATGAAATAAACGGAATCTCTTTTGCTATCAACGCATCTCTTTGTACTCTTGTGATGTCATCAAAGCAAAATGCCGCATTAAGCCCCGTCTTTTCCATATACTGAGAAAGCTGCTTTTTGAATGCCACAACGCCGAACTTCTCCCGGTCTGACAATTTGACAATCAAAAATGATGCATCTCCCATTACAGCACTATAGAAGACTCTTCCTGATACCATGTATAAAGGTAACCCTTTTAGTTTAATTTGTTCCAAATGACAGTTTATACCAAAGGCGTTTTTTAAAGCATTTTCCAGCATAATATCACCTCGATAACATTTTTCTTTTATAGTAACATTAAATATGTTATTGTTCAATATTTATGTTACTATCCTACAAATCTCAGTGATATCAAACCCCAAAACAACATCTATGCTTTTTTATTTTAATAGCAAAGTTCAGTCCTGTCATTTAACGTGTGGTTGATAAAATCAGCATTAGCTCGTAATGTAATCCAGAATTTCCAAGTCTTTCATTTTTCCGGAGGAAATCATACTCCTCCGAGTTCATTAACTTCTTAAAATCCATTACAATCCTAAACCCCATTCTGAACTCATCTAACCATACGCTCTACTATTTCTTTAGTCTCATCACTGAATCCATCAAGGTCCTTCATTGAGATAACCTCATAACCCACCAATGACGCCAGATGCACATGGAACATTCAAATGCTGATATCTTCTGACTTGTACCAAATATATAAGATAAAGAAAGAGGCTGCAAACCCAGATAAAATCTAAGTTTACAGCCATACACATTACTGCCGGCGACCGGGATCGAACCGGTCACCGTTATATTTTTACTCTATCTTTAATATAGTCTTTCCTTCGCACCATCACTTGTTGCAAAAGGTCCCGGGATCACATCTGCGCCGCGGTGACCACCCAGATAATCCACATTAAATGTGATAGGAGTTCCGTCAGGATTCTCGAACTTCTGTGATGGCTCAAAGGCTTCGCCAAGTGTATCTGTTGAGATCATGCCTGCCTTGAAATCCTTAAGTACGTCATAGATATTGGTATCAAGATAGTACTCGCCGTCTTTTTCTACAACATCTACATAGACCTTGCCGGAATCGTCTGTGAAGAAGTTCTTCTCGTTCTTCCATGGCTTTGCACCTTCGAAGTATGCATTTCCATCGATCCATACAGGCAGATGAGCGAAGTGGAATGGGTCATGCTTCATCATGTTAGGATGCTCTTCTTCCATATCGAATTTGGAGAGCCACTCATCATATACAGGATACTCGTCAAAACAGTATGTGCCGACTTTCCTGTTCTCTACAATCTTCTGATCAGGCTGAGAATCACTTAGAAGTACCAGGTCTTCTGACGGCCACTTCTGTATGAAGATGTTGTTGTAGAAGCGGTCATCTCCGTGGAGTATAGTCATAAAGCCCATGACTTCTGTTCTATGCGGCATGTGATATGGAGTATATCTCCATGATGTACCATCTCCCACCATGGTAAAAGAGCCTGCGCACAGATTATGAACCATAGCAACGCCCTGAGTTGCGATACGAAGTGATACATCTGACAGAAGGATATTGTTATCTATAAGTGTAGGCCCATGGCTTACTTCAACGAATATATCCTGGCAAGTCATACCGCCCTCAAGCTGCTTGGCAAAAGAAGGTCTCTCATTATCGTGAAGAAGGTTCTGAGTGATCCTGGTACCCTGAGCTTCCCAGTCACACCAGATACCCATAGTACAGTGATGTATGTGATTCCTTCTCATGACTACATCGATAGCTGCATGCATCTTGATACCGGCTATCTCTGCCCCGCCAAGTTCCATCATGTTATTGATATGATGGATATGATTGTCCTCTATGATACTGAAGACTCCGCCCATACGCCCTATGATTCCGCCCTGTTCGCAGTGGTGGATGTTGTTTCTCCTGATTATATGGCCGCCAATCTTCTCTTTAAGCCATCCATAATACTGACCACGGCATACAGAATCTCTCTCCATCTGAGTAGGGCTCTTAACATGCCTTGTAGTATAGAAGTTACTGTTCTCAGGATCGTAGTAGCGTCCTACGCAGATTCCGGCACATTTACTGCCCCAGATCTCGCAGTCTTCTATGATCCAGCCCTTACTCCAGTGAGGAGCGATCATTCCGTCCTGATATGCTGCAGGGGGTGCCCATGTTGTAGCAGCTTTATTAATATTAAACCCGCTTACTGTGATATAACTGATGCCTTCTTTACTAGGCATGAAGCATTCACGTCTTACATTGATCTCTACATTCTCTTTATTAGGATCAGCTCCTCCAAAGTTTGCATAAAATACTGTTTCATCAGTCTCTGTATCCTGCTGTGCGTACCACTTTCTTGTAGATCTTTCAGGATCCCATGAACAGTCATATACCTTAGCTTCTATTACTTCTTCAATGCTAAGAGCTTCATATAAGGCTTCATCATTTAGCCATACACAGCCTGTGTGCTTGTTGGGAGTAGCGAAGTACCAGTCGCCGTATACAAGTGTTGTATACGGATTGTATGATCCAAAGATCCCATTCTTTACTCTTGCGCTCCAGACATCCCCTTCATATCTGGTCCAACCTGCAACCTTCTCAGCACCTGTTATGATAGCTCCAAGAGGCTCAGCGCTCTTATACACGATCCTCTTATCTTCAGTTCCTGCATTTACAGGATCTACATACTCTCTGTATGTTCCCGGAGCTACAAGAACTTCATCACCAGGCATTGCAACCTTGGCAGCCTCGCTTATCCTTCTAAACGGAAGCTCTTTCGAGCCATTACCATCATGCTTTGCATTTACGTCAACATATAATGTCATATATACCTTCTCTCCTTGTGTCTATATGATTGGTATTTACTATACTATTTTATCCTTTCCGGATTGCATATGTACTTATATTTTTTACTCAATATATATCATTTTTTATTATCAACTAAATTTCATTGCTGATTTTGCAAAATACCTCATCAATACTTTTTATATCAAAACCATTTTTTAAATAACTAAATTAAACTTCGCACTTGCCAAACATATGTCACCCCTTGAGGCAGTGCCGATGTGGACAATTTATAATGCATTTTACTTTTCTTCTTTATGAAAGAATTCGTAAACTGCCAAAGCTTCTTTTTCCCTAAGTTCAGGGACCTTCATAAGTTCCTCTACAGAAGCCTCTTTAATATCCTTGATCGACTCAAAGTCTCTCATGAGAGCTTTCCTTCTGGCAGCTCCGATTCCGGGTATGTCGTCAAGTACAGATCTTACCTGGGCTTTACTTCTTAAGGATCTGTGATATTCTATGGCGAATCTATGAGCTTCGTCCTGGATCCTTGTTATAAGCTTAAAGCCTTCGCTGCGAGTGTCTATAGGCAGCTCTACATTGTTAAAATAAAGGCCTCTTGTTCTGTGATTGTCGTCCTTGACCATACCGCATACTGGGATATTGATACCAAGCTCATCAAGGACCTGGAGGCATATATTGACCTGGCCTCGTCCACCATCCATGAGGATCAGATCAGGGAATCTGGTGAAGCTTCCATACTGGGCATCTATATTTCTAAGCTCCATGTCCTGCCTTTCTTCAAGGCCGTGAAGAAGCCTTCTTGTAAGGACTTCATGCATGCAGGCATAATCATTAGGGCCTTCTACAGACTTGATCCTGAATTTTCTGTAGTCGCTCTTTTTGGGCTTACCCTTTTCGAATACGACCATAGATCCAACATTGGCAAAACCGCTTATATTCGATATATCATAAGCTTCCATTCTGACAAGATTCTTCATGCCCAGGATCTTCTCTATCTCTTTGACAGCGCCTATAGTCCTTCCTTCTTCGCGCTTTATCCTCTCCCTGTCTTTGGATAGAATAAGAGATGCATTCTCTGCAGCAAGCTCCATGAGCTTTTCCTTCTGACCTCTTTCAGGGACAGTGATATACATGCGGCTTCCCTTCCTTCCGGATAGCCACTTCTCTATCACTTCCTGATCCTCTATAGCAACAGGCAGCATGAGCTCTCTTGGAATAAAAGGAGTACCTGAATAGAACTGCTTCACAAAATCAAGCAGTATCTCTTCCTGCGGATTACCTCCTACATGCGTCATGTAGAAGTGCTCACGTCCTATAAGACGTCCATCTCTTACGAAGAATACCTGAATAACAGCATCGCTTTCATCAGAAGCTATAGCTATGATATCCTTATCCTCCATAGAAGAGTCAGTCATCTTCTGCTTCTGGGCAACGCTTCTGACATCACTTAGAAGGTCTCTAAAGTGCGCTGCCTTCTCGAAGTCCATCTCTTCCGAAGCCTTATACATCTTATCTTCAAGGTCTTTTAAGATGACATTATAATTGCCGGAGAGAAAGTCCAGAGCCTTATCTATATGCTGCCTGTATTCTTCCTGACTTACCTTACCTGTACATGGCCCGCAGCATCTTCCCATATAGTAGTTAAGACAGGGTCTTTGCTGGCCTATATCCTTGGGAAGAGACCTGTTGCAGGTTCTAAGACCGTATATTTTGTTAATAAGATCTATAGTAGACTTAACAGCCTGAGCGCTGGTAAAAGGGCCAAAGTATCTGGCCTTATCTTTTCTCATAAGTCTTGAAAAAAGAATCCTTGGATACTCCTCCTGTACTGTTACCTTGATATAGGGATAAGTCTTATCATCCTTGAGCAGCGTATTGTATCTGGGTCTGTTCTCTTTGATCAGATTGTTCTCAAGGACAAGGGCTTCAAGTTCTGAATCCGTAACGATATATTCAAATCTCGCAATCTTAGAGACCATCTGATCTATCTGGGGGCCGCGGCCTACTATTTTCCTAAAGTAGGACTGAACACGCTTGTGAAGATCTATAGCCTTGCCCACATACATGATTACATCATCTGCGTCGTGCATTATATATACGCCCGGACTGTGGGGGAGTTTTTTGAGTTCTTCTTTTACGTCAAATCTGTTTTCTTCCATATACTACCTCATGCCTCACATATTACCTATATGCAGAGGCTGATGAACACGTAAGCTTACTTCTTAATACAATAAGTGCACCTACACCACTAATTATCTTTCAAACTGTAATGCAGATGCACTATTTATCTTCGGTGCTTTTATTTCATTTTAAAATATAACTTTAGTTGTCAGAACCTTCATCAGACTTATCTGATCTGGAATCAAAGTCATCCGGAACATGTGAGAATCTTCCGCCTGACTGCTTGGAAGAATCTTCACTATCATCCTTCTTCTCATTAGACCACAGGTTCTCAGGCTGGTTAGCCCAGATGTATCTACTGTCTCTTGCTGAGTCAAATCCTCCCTGCCTTGTCAGGATATCCATAGGATCAGGCTCATTTTTCTTATCATCCTTGCCTTTGTTGGCATCACTGCCGTAAAGGGTGCTTGGCCTTTGAACATAGTCTGTATCTGCAATCGCCTGACCATCACTTGAAGGTAACGTATCAGCATCTTTAGATGTATCCTGACTTTCGCTTGTCTGGTCATTATTACTGCTATAAGATGACTGTCCGCTCATCCAGTTATGAGCATCATTCATGGCTTCGTCAAATGAGCTCTTGGTCTTAGGCTTTTCTGCGGCTATATCAGATGATGTCTTTCTTGATGAAAGAAGATCTATAGCACTTGGCTTCTTGGATTCATTAGAAGCTTCAGATCCAAGTCCTCCTAAAGACTGCATCGAAGAGTTATTGCTTGCTGCATTATCACTTTCTGCGCTGCTTTCTCCAACTCTTGCTGATTCCGGTCTTGTTGCATATATTCTGAGTCTTGACTGATTCTTCTCTTCTTCGGTAGGTTCTGAGAGACCTTCTACCTCACGGTAGATTCTCATGAACTCCTTACCTGAAATGGTTTCTTTGCTGATAAGATGCTCTGCCAGGCGATCCATAGTTGTCAGGTGCGCCTTTATTATCTCCTTAGCTTCTTCGTAGCAGGAAGCAAGAACTTTCATAACTTCCTTATCAACGTCAGCTGCTGTCTGGTCTGAGCAGTTGAGTTCTTTGCGGCCGTCAAGATATCTGTTCTGAATGGATTCAAGCTGCATAAGTCCGAACTTATCACTCATTCCGTACATAGTGATCATGGATCTTGCAAGCTCTGTAGCCTTCTCTATATCGTTCTGAGCACCGGTTGTAACTGTGTTGAAGATAACCTCTTCTGCAGCACGTCCGCCCAGAGCCACAACTATATCATCATGCATTTCATCTTTGGTACTTAAGAACTTCTCTTCTTCAGGAACCTGCATTACATATCCAAGAGCACCCATGGTACGTGGCACGATAGTGATCTTCTGTACAGGCTCTGTATTTTTCTGAACAGCACTGATAAGTGCATGTCCCACTTCATGATAAGATACGAGCTTACGCTCTTCCTTGGAGAGGATTCTGTCTTTTTTCTCCTTACCTACAAGAACCTGTTCTACAGCTTCCATGAGGTCTTTCTGGGATACGTAATCGCGCTTACCTTTAACAGCGTTGATGGCTGCTTCATTGATCATATTGGCAAGGTCAGAACCGACAGCGCCGCTTGTTGCAAGTGCAACCTCTTCAAGATCTACAGTTTCATCCATCTTGACATCCTTGGAGTGAACCTTGAGGATCTCTACTCGGCCCTTAAGATCAGGCTTATCAACGATGATTCTTCTGTCAAAACGGCCCGGACGAAGGAGCGCTTTATCAAGTATCTCAGGTCTGTTGGTAGCACCTAGTATGAGAACACCTTTACTTGAATCAAAACCGTCCATCTCGGAAAGGAGCTGGTTGAGTGTCTGTTCTCTTTCTTCATTGCCGCCTCCAAACTTGGAATCACGGCTACGACCTATAGCATCGATCTCATCGATGAAGATGATACAAGGTGCGTTCTTATTAGCTTCTGCAAAGAGGTCTCTTACACGGCTTGCACCAACGCCGACATACAGCTCTATAAAGTCAGAACCAGCAAGTGAATAGAAAGGAACATGTGCTTCACCTGCAACAGCCTTGGCAAGAAGTGTCTTACCTGTTCCGGGAGGTCCTACAAGAAGTGCTCCCTTAGGAAGTTTAGCTCCGATCTTGACATATTTGCCCGGGTTATGAAGGAAGTCTACGACTTCTACAAGTGACTCTTTAGCTTCATCTTCACCTGCTACATCCTTGAAGGTAACTCCGGTTTCTTTCTGAACATATACCTTGGCATTGGACTTACCTACATTGAAGATACCGCCTGCTCCCTTGGACATACGCCTAAAGAGGAACCCAAGAAGTATCCATAAGATCACTACAGGTAGTACATATGACAATATAAGTGAGATAATGTAGCTCCTTGAATCCGGAACTGTGGATGTATACTCGATACCTGCATCTTCAAGCTTCTGCTGAAGTTCAAAATCCGTTACTATACCGGTATAGAACTTGGTATCGGGAGTTGCTGTCTCTTCTTTTTTGTTATTCTTGTTATAAGCTATGATTCCATCTTCATTGGGTGTGATGGTGATCTTGTCAGACTCAATGACTACAGATTCTATCTGCTTATTATCAAGCATCTCTATGAACTGGTCATATCTGATCTCGATAGTTGAAGCACTGCTAAGAGCATTGGTCAGATAAGACACCACAAACATACATACAAGCGCTGCCAAAAGGAGCATCAGAAGGCTTTGTCTGTTGCCGGATGAGTTACCGCTGCCCTTATCTTTTCGTTCGTTATTGTTTTCGTTATCCATTAAGGTTATATCCTCGCTTTATTAAAATCTTCCCCATACTGAATTATAAAAGTTATTTGGATTAAGTGCAATTAAACTGCAATCGACAATTTCTTAAAGTTCGATAAAAAAGCTTTGATCATTAGAAATGTGCGTCGAGCCCCAGACTATAAAAAAACAAATATCAGATCTGGTGTCTTACTACGCCATACTCATCGTTGCTGCGCCAATATGGGCATTTCTTGGTGCGTCTTGTAAGGAAGTGGTACATCTCGTCCTCATCAAGATTTACACTGCAGCTGTAGGATTCATCTTCTTCATCATATTCATAATATGCACATGTATCACAGTCCATAGTCTAACCTCCGTCAAAAAGTTAATTATCGCATCAATTCATGGAAACTTTGCATCTTTTTCGCAATGATCAGATGCTGCTCAAATAAGATATCTCGAATAAAATATCTCATATATGATCTTACATTTTAAAAGTTCATCGCTTCATAATATCTGTCGCTAAAGCTGTCATCTTGTGACAGTTCTATCTCTTTTGCCATCCTTTGTATCATACATAATTCTTCCCGAGCTATCTTTGTACCATATAAAGATGCTATGCACAAGTACCTCGCAGTGCCAAGAAGCGATGTATTGCCGGCTATATATATGTTATCACCATTATCAGTGATACTTGCCGGGAACATCTTAAGTTCTTTGATCCTGTCAAAAGAAATACCTGCTCCAAATCCGCCTGATATTATAACATAAGGCTTACCTGCTTTATCTTTATTCCTTGCTAATCTTTCTTTAGAAGAAGGGAATTGATCATCCAGAGATCTTATTTTTTCATACAAAAGATCAAGACCTACATTAACTGCTGCCTTGGCCATCTGCACCTGTCTTATATCGTTTTGGGTTATGACGATGCCTGTTCCGCCTTCATCCCTACTGACAGGGTAGCCATTATCAAAATACTCTTCAGACAAAAGTCCTGTCTCATCCACAAGACCCTCTCTTACAAGGGCACTGATTATCTCAAGCACGCCCGTTCCGCAGATTCCTATAGGAGGTGCGTCTTCTATTGTTGTAACTTTGAGCTTCCCGCCTGCAAACTCTGCCCCTTTTATAGCGCCTGGGATACCCGGTATTCCGTAACGTATGCCATTACCTTCAAATACAGGCCCTGCTGCAGTAGATGTTACATATATCTTGTCCCCAAAACCTGCAGCCATCTCTCCGTTGGTACCAAGATCCAGAAAAATATATTCATGATCCATTTTCCATGGTCTTGTAGCATAAAGACCTGATAATATGTCTGCTCCCACAAAAGCGCTAAACCCCGGAAGGATAGTCACAGGTATATTGGAAATATTATCTTCTAGTTTTGGAAAAATATCCCCTGCTTTCAGATCTTCTATATCAAGATTTACAGGTGTATAGGGATATACTCCAAGTCTCTCACAGTTATATCCTCTTAGAAGATGCAGCATTGTAGTATTTCCTGCAATTGCTATTCTTTTTATTCTGGAATAACTGCATCCTGTCTGTGTCAGAAGCTTTTGTATGAGATCTTCTATATCGCTTACTACTAACTCCTTTAGTCTTTTACCCTTTTCTTTAGATGCCTTGATCCTTGATATTACATCTGTTCCGTAGCTTCTCTGATGATTGGTTCCTGTTACAACATGTACGATATTGTGGGACCAGGAATCTTCTGTAAATCCTGAGCCGGGTGCAAATATTGATGAATTTCCATTTTTTAACCCCTTGTCACGAGCAAAGAAAGTGGCTAATGGTTCAAATTGGTGAAGCTCGCGGCACCGATTTGGGTTCAGCTTACTTACATCTGTATTAACACCTCTACTTTCGATTTCAGAATCCGGAAGCTTTATAAGTGATACGGCTATAGTTGTAGTTCCAAGATCTATACCTATTCCATAGAAAAAATCCGTCTTGCTGATATTATCTGAATCTTCCGAATATGCTCTAATATCCGGTGATACAGCGATATCAGGATTGGCGACTTTGATCACTTCATTTTCAGATGATGTGCTTTCAGGACATACGATATTGTCCTCGTTATAGTCTTGGATAGCTATCCTGGCATCTTCTGTGAGAATGCTCATGCAGGCAAGACGATATCCTCTTTCTAAGTCTTCTTTTGGTATATGCTTTAGATCAGCTGTAGTAATACGAACTCCATCATTAAGAAACTGTACTTTGCATTTACCACAGGTTCCGGATCCCGAACAAGGACAACTTATACGAATATCATTGTCTCTTAGAAGATCCAAAAGCTTCTTGCCTCTTGGGGCATGAAGTACTTTCACGGACTTATTGTTATGATATATTTTTATCTCTACTTCTTTACTGATTCTCATTACTATGCCTACTTATTGATACCTTCGTGCATGAAACCTATATCTTTTATATATACTGAGGCAGGTGTCAAAAGTTCCTTTTGACCCTTACGTCATATGCTGCTTTTAAAGAAAAGGAGCAGATACAAATCTGCTCCTGCTGATATCATTATACTTCAAAGTTACATTTAAATAATATATTCGCTTAACCGATCTTATCACATAGATTATATAATACAGGATCATCCAAGTGATCAGAGCAAATAATTAAATATAGTTTTAGTATACATATTATCATTTACCATCATCAGATAAAGTCCTTAGATAGCTATAGATAGACATACCGTACTCATCCATAAAATGGGTCTGGAGATTGGTCTGGGACATGGCAAAGCGATCAGCCATATCTCTGAGTGAGTAGTCGTCTACATGTTCTTTTAAATAGTCCTGCATTTCCTGAAGATTATTACTTGTTACATAAGTCATTTCCTCACTCATAAGATACCTCCCTCTGTAATTGGATTTTCGTTAATATTATTGTACGTTACCGCATGCGCCTTCGCAACATCTTTTCGTACAATATTGAACGTCATTTTATCACCCAATCACAAAGGTGGTAACACTGCTGTTTTTCAAAACTATAGTAAGTTTAGTTCTGTCATCATTTAGCTGAGCATATGAACTGTCTGTTACATCAGCCCAGTTCTCACCACTTTCCATATCGCCGCTTGTTCTGATGATCTGTATACTATTATCATCTTTAATATTCAATTCAGATAGGTCTATCTCCCATTTGACATCCTCATCTCTTGTATTCATAGCAACTATAACGATGCTTCCGTCCTCCGGGTTATATGCTGCTGTTACCTGATTGGCCTTATCATCTGTTCCTAATATGCAGTATCCTGGCCTTATATATCTAGTGAACTGGCCAAAGGCATAGTATTTTTTGCTAAGCAAAAGCTCCTTACTATCATGATCAGCTATAGCTATCCCCCAGAAAGGGACACCTTTTGATACGATATCTTCTGCCTCTTTGATCGTGCAGGTGTCATATATATTGTCAGTATCCACATGGATATCAACTGCATCCCACATGATCCAGGCAGTAGGCATAAGGCCATTTATATCCTTGATTATCTGACCGGAGAAGCCAAGAGCCGCCTGCATTTTGGTATCTTCATTACCAATTGTATATGTTCCGTCCACTTCGCTCATCCACAGATTAACTCCTGCTTCCAGCGCAGTTTCTTTTAACAGGCTGTACTGAGTCCCCTGATAAGAATGTGTATCTATCCTGGTGACAACAGACTTGGCATCATCCGAAAGTGCATTATATGAATTAACTGCTGCATCAATGCTTGTCTCATCGCTTGCGCATATGATTATATCTATCCCTTTGGCTTTAAGCTCATCATTAAGCGCTGTCAGTATCCTGGACTGAGAATCTCCCTGCGAGAAGTGGCACCCTTCCTGCTTAGGGCTGTATGCGCTCCAATAATCTGTAGCAGGCTCGTTCATAGGATCGACGCTCTGAAAGGTAATTACGCCTTCCTTCATCCAATGCTCTATGACATCTGCCATATACGCGGCAAAAGCTGTGTAGGAATCCTCTCTGAGATTGTCCACCGACGGATCCACTCCTCCTGACGAACATCCACTGACTGTCATGAAATATGGCGGAGAATTGGAAAAAGCCTCTGCGATAAACTCATCTCCTGCCGCATCTGCTGCCGCCTTTAATACATTCATCTGGTTAGCATCTGCCTCCCAGTCATAATTCCAGGCATATCCGCATTCAAAATCCGCCCTGTCGAAATTGTCCTTATAATATGACTCAGGATTACTCTCAAGATCTATCTTCGTAACATCTGTGCAGTACCCAGGAACAGCAGAATCAGACCTTTGTATGTGCTGCTGATGAAGGAAGGGATCTGCTTCCTTGGCATCTTTGGATACAGCTCCCTTACACACATCGTCTCCTCCGCCCACATTATATCTTCCGATATTCATACCAAGTCCTTTTTCCTTGTCAAAAAAAGCCTCGGCTGTAAGCAAGGTTAACTCTTCACTATATCCTACCCTGTTGGCCCACCAGCATAGTGATGTCCCCCACCCCTGAAATTCACCATAGCCGTCTTTATTAGTGTCATTGAATTTCTGTGCATTTTGAAGCGACAGTTTAACTGTCTTGGAAATCTCCATACTTGTAACATCCTCCGCCGTAATATATGTGTCTTGTTCTAAATCCTTGCTGCCGGCACTATCTGATAAAGCCTCTGATCCATGCGCCTTATCACATCCTGTCAAAAGACAAGACAGTAGTGCTATAGATAACCCTGTTGACAATGATCTTCTAAATCCTGCCTTCATACCTTCTCCCTCCAAGTTAGAATCTCTAACTCTATTCTATCAACTCTTGTGTTTATGCGGCAATCACAATATGACAAGCTCTGCTGCCTGAAAGATATATATCAATTATCCGCAGTGATCTTCGGTTCGCTATCGCTTCATCTACGTTTCTTGTTATTTTTTGTACATAAATATGTGTTATAATGACAATCAAAAAGGAGGCAAGGTCTTATGAATACATTATCTGATAAAGAACTGGAAAATATCGTTGGAGGTATCACAGGCGCTTCCACCAAAAAGAGCACTTATTATGATCAGGAAGATCTTGTATGTAACAGCTGCTATTTCGAACCTTCCAAAAACGGATTAAAATGTCTCAAAGGTGATACATGTCCCAAGTGCCACAAAGGCACCTTAATCTACGCAAAAGGCTGACGCCTCTCCAGGATGACCCCTTTGGATAGAAGTAAAGGACCATTTTGTGACCCGGATTTTGGCGAAAGCGGTCCCATACCTCTGTCCAAAGGGGTCATCTTGCATGTTTGAAAAAAATTAAAAAAGTGCTTGCATATCGTGTTAGCATATGCTAATATAAATATCGTTAGCGATGGCTAACCATTCAGAGCTTAGCCGACAGCCCCTATGGGCACGGATCTTGCCAATCCGTATCGCCAACAAACATAGTCTGTAAATCTCCTACCTGAACCCCACCGTACTTGCCATACGGTGGGGGTTCTTTGTTCTTACGACATCAGAAAAGCTTTCGATCATTTTCATATAAAGTCATATGGTGTTAAAAGGAACTTTTGACACCTACCTCATATGATACTTATCTACCTACAATTCGCTTTTATAATGTAGATACAGGTTTGATTTCTGACAGTTTTTACTATTTTCCGACAATTTTAAATACTATATATAGCGCAGTGTCTATCTGATCAGCACTAATTATTGAGAATAAAAGTTAAAAGTTCTTGAACTTACAGTATATTGTCATAATAAGTCTGAATTTACAGACAATATAACTTTTTTTGAAAAAGTGATTGAAAATTTTAAATCTACATGGTATATTAAAGTTACTTAATACAAACGGAAACGACATAAGCAGAGAAAAAGTGGCTTGCGCTTCACTTGGACCTGCACACAAAATGTCAGATCGTATTCTCGATTCATAGAAGAATGGCTTTCGCTTCATTCGGATTGGGAATCAGGTTCAAACTCAAGAAAAGGTGGTGTGACTGCTGGATCGAATGATAAGGAACCGGAGAATGTGATCACCGTTTTCGAGAATATTAAGTATTAACAAAAGAGACGATGTAAATCGTCTCTTTTGTTATGCGCAAATATATATAGTCTTACTCTCTTATAAGCTCCGTATAAGCGTAGATAAAAGGACCTACACCCTTTGCTTCATTCTCAACTACAGGCTCTGAGAAGTAGTACTCCAAAGATCCATCTCTATGGTTTGCTCCTCCAAGTCCTGATACAAGGCAGATACCTCCAAGCTTTGGAGTTCCATCTTCATTTCTTCCAAGGTACTTTGCAGCAATTCCGTCAAAAGCCTTAACACCATACTCTCTGTACCTGGCATCTATATACCCAAGCCTTGTACCCTTAAGTATCGCATATGATATAAGCGCTGTTCCTGAAGTCTCAAGATAATTCCTCTCATCATCCGGAAGATTCACTATATCATAGAACAGACCGCTCTCATCCTGATATTTTGTAAGAGCCTCTACAAGATCCTTTAATAGCCCATGTAGATATTCCTGCTCTTCTTGTAGTACGTCACCCGCTGCCTCACATACATCAACAAGTGATGCTGCAAACCATCCAAGCGCACGAAGCCAGAAATTTGGACTGCAGCCTGTATCCTTGTCTGCCCAGTACATCTGCCTGCTTTCATCGTATCCGTGATAATAAAGACCCGTTTTGGGATCCTTCATATGTTTTTCTACATTATGAAACTGCTTGAAGCTATCCTCGCAGCCTTCAATAGATCCGTATCTTCTCTCATACTCCATATAAAAAGGCTGAGCCATATATAATCCGTCAAGCCATACCTGATATGGATATATCTTCTTGTGCCAGAAGTTTCCTTCTTTGGTTCTTGGCATAGTCTCAAGCTG
Source organism: Butyrivibrio sp. TB (assembly GCF_900110805.1). Taxonomy (NCBI): domain Bacteria; kingdom Bacillati; phylum Bacillota; class Clostridia; order Lachnospirales; family Lachnospiraceae; genus Butyrivibrio; species Butyrivibrio sp. TB. The sequence goes on from NZ_FOER01000018.1 coordinate 64,256, forward strand.
CGCTCTTACAGTATCCATAGCCTTTCTATACTTCTCTTTACCTGTAAGATCATATAATTTAAAAAGACATGTGGCACTATTGATATTATCAAGATTGTATTCTGCTACGTCATAAGTCTTGATAGATCCGTCTTCCTCTACAAACCATCCAAGGAAACGATCTGCAAAATCCAGATACTTCTTATCACCACTAATGTCATATAGATTAAGAAGACTTGTGATCATGCAGCCATCTATATAGTTCCATTTATTGGGCTTACCGCTTAATATCTTCTCAATATTCCACATAGGATGCTCTGCATCTGACTTATCCATGAGCATATCCACGTATTCATTTAACATGCTGATCGTCTCAGTTCTATCCATAATCAGTCTCTCCCCAGTCTTTTTTGGTTGAAGACTTCCCATTTGCTTTGGGAAGTTCTATGTTGTCGTAGACAGCCTTAGCAGATATAATCCTCGATCTACCTTGTCTCTCGTCGTAGGGGCTACGCCCCTGGACACTCCTCGTCCGGATTACGCTCGAGGATTATATCTGCCAAGGCTGCCGGTTCACATTTTGCCTTCCCAAAGCAAATGGGAAGTATGGCCACCCCCGCACTCTATTTAGCAAGCATATATGTATATTATTTCGATTAGTCAATGTGCTAAAGTAACCGCTTACATTGCGCAATTTTACGCGCATTCTCGTTCGCTTCTGTAAGCAGTTACTATCATACCATACATGCTCTTTTAATTGCACCATACATATTTACAATCTTATAGCTATGCTTTTATATATTCTGCCCTAACAGTAGCAATATCCTCTAAATTTTTGCGGCACTTAAGCGAAACTTTCTCAGCGCAGCAGCCTACTTATTATACTCCGACATTACTATCTGTCCTTCCTTGAGGGTGGCGGGTACATCTATGATCCTTTGATTACTTGAGCCTCTGAATCTAAGCATCATATCTTTTTTGGCAAGTACAAACTCCCCATCAACCAGAATATCTGTCATTGACAAGATTGCATCCGTATAAACGCCGTGACACCTCTTATTATCTGGATCCGTAAGCTCTTCCCAGACATAACCTGAATAGATCCACACAGTTGCTTTTGGAACTTCCTTCTTGATCCTTTCTATGAAAGGCCTTAGAACCTCCTGATTCCTGATCTCCATAGGTTCACCGCCAAGGATCGTGATACCGGATATATATGCAGGCTTCAAGGACTCTATGATGTCATCTTCTACATCCTTAGTGAATTTAAGCCCGTATTCAAAATCCCAGGTCATCTCATTGAAGCACCCTTTGCAGTGATGAGTACATCCTGATACAAAGAGTGATGTCCTGCATCCAATACCATTGGCAACATCATTTTTTATAATCTGTCCGTAGTTCATATTTTAACCTCATGTCGCGAGCAAAGCGAGTGACTAATGGTTCAAATTGGCGAAGCTAAAGGCACCAATTTAGTTTTGAAAGTGGAACACTTTCAAACTCAACTTCACGCTACGCGTAGTTTTATTGTTAACGCACATGAGGCCGGATCTTAAATCCGGCCTCATGCTCCCCATACCACTATTTCCATACCGAGTATACCGCAACTCGTTACGAGATAATAATCCTTTGACCTGTGAATATCATAACTTATTCACAGTTTTGGGTATTCTTTTTTAAAAAGAGTTTTTAGATCTTTGCAAAGATCTTATTATACGTTAACTGTTTCTTCTGCCTCTTTTGTTTCAGGTACTAATGTTTCATTGGATACATGCAGAACTCTTTCCTTGATCTCCTGAGTACGTCCCTGATTCCAGTACTGAGTTCCGATGTAGCCGCAGGTACGTCTTGCAACATTCATCTTGTCCTGATTACGGTTGCCGCAGTTAGGGCACTCCCATACAAGCTTACCATCCTCGTCATTGACGATCTGGATCTCTCCGGTATAACCGCAGCACTGACAGTAGTCTGACTTGGTATTAAGTTCTGCATACATGATGTTCTCGTATATATACTGCATGATAGAAAGAACCGCATCGATGTTATCCATCATATTAGGAACTTCTACATAGCTGATAGCTCCACCGGGTGATAATGCCTGGAACTCTGACTCGAACTTGAGCTTAGAGAAGGCGTCTATCTTCTCAGCTACATGTACGTGATAACTGTTGGTAATATAGTTCTTGTCTGTAACTCCGGGGATCATTCCAAATCTCTTCTGGAGGCACTTTGCAAACTTATAAGTTGTTGATTCAAGTGGTGTTCCATAAAGTGAGAATGAGATATTGGTCTCTTCTTTCCACTTAGCGCACTTATCATTGAGGAACTGCATAACCTTAAGCGCGAACTCCTTGCCATCTGCATCTGTATGAGATACACCCTTCATGAACTTGGTACATTCATATAGACCGGCATAGCCAAGGCTTATTGTTGAGTAGTTACCAAAAAGAAGCTTGTCTATTGTCTCGCCTTTTTTAAGTCTTGCAAGTGCGCCGAACTGCCAGAGGATAGGAGCTACATCACTTGGAGTTCCAAGGAGCCTTTTATGTCTGCACATAAGAGCTTCATAGCACAGCTGAGTTCTTTCTTCCATCAGCTTCCAGAACTTATCCTCATCCCGGCCTGAAGAGCAGGCTACATCAACAAGATTTAAAGTAACAACGCCCTGGTTGAAACGTCCGTAATACTTGTGGGCACCATTTACTCCAAGACCCTCTGTATCAGGTGTAAGGAAAGATCTGCATCCCATGCAAGGATATACATCGCCGTTTTTGTACTCACGCATCTTCTTGGCGGATATATAATCAGGTACCATACGCTTAGCTGTGCACTTGGCTGCAAGCTGTGTGATGTGCCAGTATTTGGAATCAGGAGTTATATTATCTTCGTCAAGAACATATATAAGCTTAGGGAAAGCCGGAGTGATATAAACACCCTTCTCGTTCTTAACTCCCTGTATACGCTGTTTGAGCATCTCTTCGATAACTGCTGCAAGGTCGTCACGAAGCTGTCCTTCCGGAACCTCATCAAGATACATGAATACTGTGATGAATGGAGCCTGACCATTGGTTGTCATCAGAGTGATAACCTGATACTGGATCTCCTGAACACCGTCCTTGATCTCCTTACGAACACGCATCTCAGCGATCTCGTCAATCTTCTCGTCTGTAGCCTCAATACCGGCCTGCTCAAGTTCCATACGAACCTGCTTGCGGAATTTCTGACGGCTTACATCTACGAAGGGCACGAGATGTGAAAGTGTGATCGACTGTCCACCGTACTGGGAGCTTGCGATCTGGGCTATAGCCTGAGTTGCGATATTACATGCAGTTGAGAAGCTCTTTGGAGGCTCGATAAGAGTTTCAGAGATAACGGTACCATTCTGCAACATGTCTTCAAGATTGACCAGACAGCAGTTGTGCATGTGCTGTGCAAAATAATCTGAATCATGGAAATGGATGATACCCTCTTCATGAGCCTTGACTACTTCAGGAGGAAGAAGGAAACGCCTTGTGATATCGCGGCTTACTTCGCCTGCCATATAGTCACGCTGAACACTGTTAACAGTAGGATTCTTGTTGGAATTCTCCTGCTTAACCTCTTCGTTATTGCACTCGATAAGTGACATGATCTTATCATCAGTTGTATTGGACTTACGCATAAGAGCATGCTGATAACGATATGTTATGTATTTACGTGCAACATCATTGCTGCCGGCATCCATAAGTGCGTTCTCTACAAGATCCTGGATCTCTTCAACGTTAGCTGCACGTGTCAGATTATTGCACTTAGCTTCAACCTCTTTCTCAATGCGGATGATATCCTCATCAGAAAGACGCTTATCCTCAGTGACAGTGAGATTAGCCTTCTTAATAGCCGCAATTATCTTGCCACCATCAAATATAACCTCTTCGCCACTTCTTTTAATGATTTTCATGGAGCCCCTCCTAGTCCCTTTTTATTAATGCACAGCAAAAAAGACAAACCAGTCCCTATCACGGTTCCAAAACACCCGCCTGATCACTTCATGCTGATATAATCACTTAGACCATAGATCTAAGATTTTATTTATTTGGAAAAATAAATTGTACTTGAAAAATTTTGGAAAATATATAAGTAAAACTATCGTGAATTGATACTTAATTACTATATATTGTGTTTACACATAAATGTTAATACAAAATGTGGGCATTTTCAAGTGGTTAGAGAAACTTTATTCCGTGTAATATTGCACAAAATTAAGACGATTGATGTATAAAAAGCATCTGCCTTACAGGTCTCTTACCGCTTCCAGCCTATTATGCATGCGAAGTACATGATTTAGTAGATTTTTTTCAGTTATCGGATTACCGGACACAAAATATTGTGTTTCTATATCATGAAGCATACTATCCGTATCTGAAAATGAAACTCTGGCTGCCTCTCTGGCATTATATTCAAGGCCGCATACATCGGCCAGATGTCTTATAGTACCGACATTACCATCTATAAGATGGATATCGTCACCAAAAACCTTCTTGTAAGAAGGCTTGAAATAATTGAAATGTGTGCACCCAAGTACAAGAGCCTGATATTTGGACAAGTCAAAAGAAGCAAACTGTTCGTGGATATACTCGTCTACTTCAGGACCTTCAAACTGCTCATTTTCTGCAAATGTTACAAGGTGCGGCATAGCCAGAAGATCTACTCTGTGATCCTCATCAACTCTCTCAAGAAGATGTGAAAGCTTCTTCTCCCTTATAGTCACAGGAGTAGCGATAACAAGAATACGCTTTTTGGAAGAAGTCTCCTCCACTGCAGGTTTTACAGCAGGTTCCATACCAAGAATAGGAAGAGAAAACTCTCTTCTAAGATCCTCTACAGCTACGGCAGTTGCAGTATTACAAGCTATGACAATAGCATCTGCTCCCTTATCTATAAGGAATCTTGTGATGTGCCTTGCATAATCTTTGATCTGGTCCGAAGTCTTAAGACCATAAGGAACATGATCAAGATCTGCATAAAAAAGATATTCAGTTGCGCCAAGTCTATGGTATGCCTCGTGTAATACCGAAAGGCCTCCAAAACCCGAATCAAAAATTCCTATCTTCATACGATCACTCTTCTTTGCCTGCGAAATCATGCTTGAAATGTCACAAATGCTTGTATTTAAAGCCTTCTGGCATAGAAATAGAGGCAGTAACTGCTGCCTCCGTTTCTGTCCTCATTAATAATATTCTATTCCACAATCAGTGACAATGTATAAAAGTGCTGAAATGTTATTCTGATTAATCCTAACCAAAAAGCACTCAAAAAGCCGCGCATATGGGCATATTCCAAAATACACCAGAAAACGGTTTTACGTTAAGATTAATTTATTATTGTAGTTTTGACGATTCTGTCCTTTTTCTTTGTGTATCTTACTGTGTAATATTTTTCTGACATTATTAAAAACTTCCCACTTGTACATACATCCCGCCCCTGTAAAGGCTTTTGGGATGCCGGTATATCCAAGCACAAATCTTTAGTTACTTAGTCTCTGACAGATAATCCTTGGAACAATAGTAGTACTGGCCCTCGTAGTAAACCTTGGCCCAGCCATTCTCTTCACCTACAAGTGTAAGCTCTGTTCCGGCCTGTACTGACATAGCCTTGTTGGTATCAGTCTTCTCAGGGGACGTTCTAAGATTAAGTCCATTGGTAGTATATACGGTTGTTCCGGATACAGTCTCCTGTGTATTAGTTTCAGACTGCCCCTGAGACTCCTCTGCTACTGTGTTATCACCTGTATATGCAAATTCATCTCCGGCTTCCTTCTCATTTGCAGGGTCATTGACTTTATTAAATATGAACATGATAGCAATCACGATTATAAGAATAGCGGTAAAACCTGCAAGGATCTTGGTGATAACAGCCATCTTGTCCTGGCCGCCTTCCATATCCTCTTCGTATTCTTCATAATCAGCGCGGTCCTGATACATCTGATCTTCATATCCCTGGTCATAGCCTTGCTGACCGACTTGATATCCATCGTTGTAGCCTTGATCACCTTCATAGTATCCGCCGTTATCATAGCCATCTTCATAACTACCCTGATAATCTTCATAATATTCATCCTGATAGTTATCATCATAACTTTCATCATAATTATCAGAAGGTCTGCCAGAATATCCGGTTCCGTTATATCCTGACTGGCCACCATTTTGATAACCGTTTGGATAAGAAAATCTTTGATCCTGACTGTAAGAGCCCTGATTAATAGCCTGTTTCCTTTGATACTGGGCATTCCTTTGGTTATTAACTTCACGCCTTACTTCATTGACAGCTCTATTTCTAAGGATGGTCTCCTGATGAGCCTTTATATATTCCTGTTTCTCTTCAGATGTCAGGAAATTCATAGGATCCTCAATCTGAATATCGTCGGGATTCATTTCATCAGGTCTAACATAGGGTGTTCTTAGTGGTGCGGTCTTTGATGGCACACCTGCCTTATTATCAATACCGGCTTCATCTTTTTTAAAATCATTAATGTTGAGAATCTTCTCTGCCATAATCGTCCTCTTGTTCCTCTCCCAATATAGCTTCTACCCAAACCAACATCAGACACCCCTATACCTGATATCGGCCTTATATATAACTCCCGGTGCTGACTTGCTCATATATGATCAAATGCAAATAAGACAGTACACCAGCGACATGTCATATAAAAAAATAGAATAAACACTTTTTAATTATTTCCTTACCTGCTTACAACATATTTGCAGATAGGATTACCCATCGATGAAAACTTCTCTTCATATTCTGTCATAACGTTTCCTTCGTTCATAACAGGATCATTATGAAGATCATGTGTTACCTGATCAAGATGCCATCCTGCAGGCTCTACTTCTTCAAGTGCAAATGCAAAAAGATCTGTGTTGTCAGTTTTGAATTCTACAACTCCGTCTTTTTTCAAAATCTCATCATATCTGTGAAGGAATTCTCTTGAAGGAAGACGCCTCTTGGCATGTCTGTCCTTGGGCCATGGATCTGAGAAGTTAAGATATATCCTGTCGATCTCGCCCTTACCAAAAACCTCTGTCAGAACCTCGGCTTCCATTCTGATAAAACGGATATTGGGAAGCTGGAGCTCTTCCTGCTTCTGAAGGCCTCTAAGCATTACGCTTGAATATTTCTCGATTCCGATATAGTTAACATCAGGATTCATCTGAGCAAGTGTCATGATAAAACGGCCCTTACCCATTCCAACTTCGATCCTTATAGGATTATCGTTTCCAAAAACTTCGTTCCATTTTCCCTTATATTGTTCAGGTTCCTTGATGGACCATTCATTTTCAGCTATTTTTTCACGCGCTCCGGGTATGTTTCTAAGTCGCATATTTATTACATTTCCTTACTTTTTATTATGTTTGTGTACTTTCAAACTCACCAACTATTATGTATAATTTTACTAGTATATGTCAAACTTATTTGACAAACAAATTATTACCTGTTCGTAAACATTTGTACGGATCCTCAATATGCGCTTTTTCTAAGCCATAATGAAGGATGTACCAAAACGAACAGAATATATTACGAATGCGAAAGGTCAGATGAGCAATGTTTTCTGATTTTTATAAATATATTTATAGATATAATAAAAAAAATATTTTCTTTTCATCTCTAAAAAGCATCTTATTTGTGGCAGCGGCTTTGCTGTTTTTCTCTATGTCTGTGCCCGGATGCTATATAGAAGCAGCAGCGGCGCCCGATTATACTGCTGCCATGGAAGAACGCAAAAAGCTCGAGATCCAGTCCAATAATACTGACAACTGGCCGGAAGGTCCGGCAATAGGAGCTCAGGCTGCCATACTTATGGAAGTCAACACAGGTACTATCCTCTATGCCAAAAACATGGACGAAGAGCTGTATCCTGCAAGTACGACAAAAATGCTCACTTGTCTTATTGCTGCAGAGAATGCAGACATGAATGATATGGTAACCTTCTCTTATGATGCTGTTCATTCTGTTCCAAGAGATGGTTCCAATATAGGAATAGATGCAGGAGAATCAATGACTCTTGAGCAGTGTCTGTACGGAATCATGGTCGGTTCTGCAAATGAATGTGCCAATGCAGTAGCAGAACATGTTGCAGGATCTTTGGATGATTTTGCTGATCTTATGAACAAAAGAGCTGAAGAACTTGGGTGTACTCATTCTCATTTTGTTAATGCCAACGGTCTTTTTAATGAAGACCATTATACAAGCGCTCATGACCTGGCGCTTATAGCCGGTGCCTTTTTTTCAAACGAGCTTCTTTCTAGTATAGGCAATACTGCAAGATACCACTTCACACCGACTGATACTCAGCCTGACGACTTTTATATAACCAATAAGCACAAACTTATAAATGGTGAGATACCCTATGACGGCATACTTGGCGGCAAGACCGGTTACACCGATGAAGCCAGAGAGACACTTGTAACCTGCGCATCACGCAATGGAATGAAACTTGTATGCGTTGTCCTAAAAGAAGAGTCCCCTTATCAGTTTACAGATACAGCAACACTCTTTGATTACGGCTTCAATAATTTCCAAATAGTAAACGTTGCAGAGACTGATAATTACTACATTCCTGAAGACACGAGTTTTTTTGCCTCAGATAATGACATCTTCGGATACTCAGGCAATGTTATACAGTGGAACGATGATGACTCTATAATACTTCCAATCACAGCATCTATAGATGACTGCACTTCGGAAGTATCGACTGATGTTACAGGTCAGCCTTCGGGAACCATCGCAGTCGTGAACTACCTGTACAACGGCGTAAGCGTAGGAACTGCAAGGATCATTACCGGCAGCTCCCAGACTTCGTTCTCTTTCTCAAATACTAAAACAGATAGTAAGATAACGCCTAATCAGTCGATCTATGTTAACGTGAAGCTCATAATCATAATCGTATCTGTTGTAGCCGGAAGTATAATCTTCGTCCTCAACCTGCACGCTTTCATACAGTCCCTTCATTATGCAGGCAACGATCCCAAGGAGAGGAGAAGATATAAAAGAAGACAAAAACTTTTAAAACAGCACAAGCTTACTTATAAAAAGCCACGAAAAAGATAGTAGTTATAAAATTAAAGCCTGCGATTGCAACCACACAAATGCGGATGCAATCGCAGGCTTTCTTTTTTTACAAGTGTTTTGGGGCAGCGAACTTCTATATCAATATCTACTGATCTTTGCCGCTTTTTTTCTTCTCAGCATTATTCTTGACACGTCTTGAGTGAGCCTTGGCTCTAAGTTGCTTCTGCCTTATATCCTGCACTCCGTCGGCATCTACAAATTTGCTGGTCTTAACAGCATAGCAGCCGCCACCCTCAGCTTTTTTGACCCTTATCTTGGACTTCATAAAGCCGTGCTTGGGACATGTGGACAATGCATAATAGTGCTTGCCATTTGGTGAAAACCACCTGATCTTACGGCGAAGATTCTTGTGACACAGATAACATCTGGTACTGATAACCTCAGGATCTTTTAAAAGTTCTTCCTTATCAGAGAATTCTCTTGATATATACTTGGCGTAATTGTCAAAGACTATGTGGATCTCCTGGCGCTTATCCTTGGGAGTCACATAATTGTCAAAAGACACATAGCGAAGAAATTTGTCCGGAATCGCCTTAAAGATCTCTGCAGTATAACTTGCATCTGACAATGCCCTATGGAAAGCCTGATCCTTACTTAACTTTAGGAAGTCTATTCCATATTCAAGGGATCTTCTGGATTTACCATCTTCAAACGCCAGGGAAAAAAGCTTCTGAACATCCATGAACTCGATCGGCCCGTCTGACAAAGGCTCGAGATCATAATAATCCATGTTGCGCTGAAGCTCCGGAAGGTCAAGCGTTCCCCAGCTGCAGAATATAGGATCTTCTCCGCACCATTCAAGAAAGTCAGCAATAACTGTAGTAAAAGGATCCGCATCTTTAAGATCGTCCATTGTAAGATGGATGATCTTGCCGGTTATCTGGTGCATGGTCTTATAGACCTTTGGATGTATAAGCTTTGAAAAAGTTCCGGTCACTTCACGGTCTTCATTAAGCCTTACTGCGCCTATTTCAATTATCTCGAAGGGTAGCTCTTTAAGTTCCTGCTCCCTTACGGTCTCACCCTGATTCCACTCAAGGTCAAAAACAATATAATTCGACATAAATCATTTCCTCTATATAAGCATATATATTATACAGTGAACCTGTAGTATATGGCAAAGATTTGTCGTGCTGCAGAGCGAATTATTTTCAGACTTCAAACCTGGACAAAGCTGCGTTATTTATACTAAAAATATTATCGGAAAAATGATATTGACATTTTATATTGCGTGCAATATAATTGCATCATGATAATTGATCCTTTGACAGAGTATGCCGATATATATTCTGCCGTAATATTATAGCGCGGGCCTATCCCGCAGATTGGAGATTAAAATGGGATTCTATGATTACAGTGTACCTAATACCAAAGGTGAAGAAGTTTCTATGAAGGATTTTGAAGGCAAAGTTGTTATGGTTGTTAATACCGCAACCGGATGCGGATTCACACCTCAGTATGAAGATATCGAGAGTATCTATGAAGAGTTTCATGACAAGGGTTTTGAAGTTGTAGATGTTCCATGTAACCAGTTTGCAGGACAGACACCCGGTTCTGATGAAGAGATCCATAAGTTCTGCACACTTAAGTACAACACACAGTTCCCTCAGATGAAGAAGTCTGACGTTAACGGTGACAATCAGCTTCCTCTGTATGAATACCTCAAGAGCCAGAAGGGCTTTGAAGGATTTGGTAAGGGTGCAAAGGCACTGGCTATGAGCGCAATGCTCAAGACTATAGACAAGGATTACAAGAAAAATCCTAATATCAAATGGAACTTCACAAAGTTCATCGTTGACCGCAAGGGCGAAGTTGTAGCAAGATTTGAGCCCACAGCTTCTATGGACGATGTAAAGAAGTGTGTTGCATCTCTTATCTGATACTATAACCTTATCGTAAAGGACAGACTCCATTCCTTGGAACAGCGTTTGGACGGGTGTTCCAAGGAATGGAGTCTGTTTAATAGTTGAAATTGATATAGAAAAAGCGTCAGCATTTTGCCGACGCTTTTTCTATGTCTTAAAGTATTGTTACCTGCTTGTCCTTATCAAATGTGTGAGGCTCTTTGGTTACTGCTTTGTGACCGACTGCCAGAGCTATCTCGAATTCATAGCCTTCAGGAAGTGAGAGCTTCTTGGCAAAATAGTCTTTTTTGTCACCATGAAGAGCATCGTAGATGCATCCAATGATGAGATTGCCAAGGCCAAGTTCTGTTGCTGCAAGTGCCATATTCTCAACAGCGATTCCTGCATCTACGTGGCTCCATCTAAATCCCTTCTCGGCACTTATAAGAATAACTGTTGGCGCCTCGTAATAGAAATTGTGCTCTACTTTATCAAGATTTCTAAGAAGATTCTTCTCTGCTTCTATCTCTGCAAGAACCGGATTGTCTCCACTTACTACAGTAAAGTGAAGCTCCTGTCTGTTAGTTGCTGTAGGTGCATGAAGACCTGCTTCGATCACAGCATTAAGTTCTGCATCAGATAGCTTTTCTTCTGTATAGCCTCTGGTTGATGATCTTTCTTTGATTACTTCAAATACGCTTCCCATTATCTTTCCTCCCATGGATTTATGATTTGATCAAATATGAATGAGCCAGCACACTAGCTTTGCTCGCGACATGCGATTATTTATGATTATTTTACTCCTTCCACAGGTCGGATACGTAATACATTAAAGCTATACATGTATATACACTGTAGAAGATCCCGTTGTCATCAACGCCATTTTTCAAGATCTCTCTTGCCTTTTCTTTGGTAAGAAGTTCAAATCCGTCAAAGAGTTCTGATCCTTCAGCACCGTCCTGTGAGAGCTGTCCTTCTATATCGGACCTGATGATGACAGATACAAGAGCATTACTTTCATCAGTCATGCCGGGAGTACTGAATACAAGCGGATTTACAGTTTTTATAATATCTTTGTCTGTAAGTTCTATTCCGGTTTCTTCCTTGATCTCTCTGACTGCTGCCCTCATAGCAGGAGTCATATTTGAAAAAGTATCTACAGCTTTTTCATCATTACATTTGCAGGATGAACTATTGCTATCATAAGACTTAGCATCATCTGCATCTATCAAACCTGCAGGAACACTTAAAAGGAACTGCCCTGTAGGATATCTGTATTCTCTGGATAGTAAGAGCCTTGGCTCATCATATAGGCCATTGTCTATTATTACAAGACAGCTGACTGCATCCGGAATCATATTTTTAAATTCTTCTGAAGACTTGGTACATACAAGGCGCTCGGGAGATCTTCTGCTTGCATTAAGATAATGCCTGCCTTTTTGATATTCATAGTCATAAAGGCTTATATATCTGGACAGATACTTACCGGTAATGATATGGAGATTGATATCAGGATTAAGCTCAGATGCATCTTCAAATACTTTTTTGATCTTATCTATATAGCTATACTTAGATCCTGTGTTTGAACTATCCGGTGACTTGCTGCTATCATCACGTGAACCTTCATTATCATCTTTCCTGCAGTCGATGATATTAATATCACACTCTCCCATCTCAGTGAGCGCATCATAGAGAGCATCTAAATTAGTGCCGCAATAATCAGGAAGATGGAGCTTTTCTTTAAGAAGATCGTATATCTCTTCTTTATCAAGTTCTACCAACATGCTTAGATCAATCGTATAAACTTTCTGCATATCAAACCTCTCTATCTTTCATCGTGTACGTAAGTTTATGCTATCTGCCTGGACAAAGTAGTATCACCAGAGTTTTTGCAGGAGCGGCAGTATATAGTTCATTTTCACACTTTACTGCCCTGTCCAGGCAAAAGTCTTAATTAATTATATAACTCACCGTATTCAATCTCACCATCGACTATGATAATCTCGGTAAATGAATCATAGTGATCTTCTGTGTAATAGTACTGGCCATCATCTGTAAAAACAAGCCTTTTGGCACCTCTGCTACTCTCACCGTCTGTATCTATATCGCATTCTGTATAGGAGTTGTCAGGAAGAATCCCCTCACGATTACCAAATCTGTCGCCGCCAATGGCGCCGCCTTCCATGTAATCTTCAACAGAACCACCTTCCCAGCCAAGAGCCTTAGCTTCAGACTTAGTAATATAATTGCCTGGAAGATGATCATATGTATCAAGATATAGGACAACACTCTCGACATCATAATAATATCCATCTTCATCAAGCTGGTTAAGATCCCCCGCCGAAGTGACATTCTCATCTTCATCAGAATCACTAAGCCCATCGTCAATGCCATCTTCCAAATCGTCTTCATCAGATGCTTCTAAATACTCCAGCTCCCTAGTGCTATCTTCTGTACCTTCAACACCCGCACTCTTATCGGAATTCTCATCAACTTTAATATCTGTTGCCTTACACCCAGTAAGTACAAAAGCCAGAATAATAATTACTGATAATATCTTTTTTAAATTATACATATATATACCTTCTAGCTGATTCTCAATATCCTATCGTCTACATCCACAAAAAACGATAAATCTCCACTCTCTCACCAACTACCGCAAACATTTTTGCTGAACTACCCGAAGCTTCTATTCATTCCACTATATCGTGGCAACGAATACAGTCATTGTCGCAAAAATCCAGCTTTAAGAGTACAAAACATAGATGTGTCAATACCATCATATTCGCGAGGCCCTTCCTGCAGGACTTTGACAAATAAAATCATAAGCCGATTTTTGAAAATGTTCTTGATTTTTCTTAGGTAGTGCGAAGCTGCAGTATAGCATGTCCACGGAAGCGTAGCAGTACCTTAGAAAAATCAAGGTTATTTTCACATGATGCGTTGATTTTATTTGTCAAAGTCCTGCCGCGATCCCCCCGCGACTCTCACTCGGTACGGCACTCAATGAAGCTTCCCTTACCCTGCGTTACAGTTACCACTAGCTGTTTATCGATCCTCTCCTTAAGTTCCCCGACATGTGAGATGATACCCACAAGTCTGTTACCTTCAGAAAGTGACGCAAGTGAACTGATCGCCTGATCCAAAGTTGCATCATCAAGTGATCCAAAGCCCTCATCTACAAACATAGTATCCAGCTGGATTCCGCCCGCACTTCTCTGTATCTCATCAGAAAGTCCCAGCGCAAGAGATAATGAAGCCATGAAGGATTCACCGCCGGACAATGTCCTTACACTTCTGGTTCCGCCATTATAATGATCGATAACATCAAGCTCAAGTCCCGACTGGGATTTGATATTATCCTCATCTCTTCTTACAAGTTCGTAGTGTCCACCTGACATAGTCATAAATCTCACATTGGCCCTGTTTATGATCCTGTCAAAAAAGCTTCTCTGTATATAGGTTTCAAGCATGATCTTAGCTTTACCACTAAGATTACCATTAGCTGTCTGGGATATTATCTTCTTATATGTAAACTCATGTTCCAGAGTTTCAAGCTCTGTTCCAAGTGATAACAATTTGGTTTTAAGTTCTTTGTTGTTATCTATTCTATTTTTTACTAAAGAAAGAAGTTTGTTATTATCAGTATACTCTTTGTTAAGATCTGACCTTCTTTCCTCAAGCTCTTCGAGATTTTCAGATTTGCCCTTTGCAAGATTTTTGGATAGAGCAGCTATCTGACCTGTAAGATCCTGGACTTTCTTTTCGCAGTCTCTTGCTTTTGCATCAGCATCTTTATAAGCCTTATCTATTGCTTCTTTTTCAAGCTCCAGCTTTTTGATATGCTCAAGGGCTTTTTCTTTAGACTCATAAGTAAGAGATTTCTTTAATTCTTTTTCTCTGACTTTAAGTCCTGTTATCGTTGTCTCAAGTTCCTTTGAAGATAGCGCATTTTCATTTTGCATCTGAGATACTTCTTTTATCGACTTCTCAAATGCAGGTATTTCTGCAGTCAGAGATTCAAGAAGATCAGAAGCCTCTTTGAGGCTTTTAATAACTGCAGTTACATCTTTAAGATCTTTTTTGAGACTATCAAATTCAAGACCGAGACTATCTGAAAGACCTTCAGGAATCTCATACTTTTCTTTGGAGGATCTTAACTCTTCCTCATCGCTTAAAATAGCTGCAATATTACTTATGTTAGAACTAATATCTGCCTTATCTTCATGCCTTGATACATCACCTTTATCAGAAGCTATGTTCTTATCTTCACTTCTTGATATATCGCCGTTATCAATAGCTTCAATATTATCTTTATGTTCATCTTCGATATCTTCAATAAAGCCTTTATTTATATAGCTTTTAATATCATCAATGATCGTATCAAAGAGCTTGTTAACTTCCGCTTTTTTGGCAGATGCGCGGCTCACCGCCTTTTGCATCAAGGCTCTTTGCTTTTCTGCTCTATTCATAGCATCATCAACATCTTTTTGAAGCGGAACTTCCTGCTTCAAAACTGCCAGATGTGGATGAACAGTGGATCCGCACACAGGACAAGGCTCACCTTCAGATAAACCTTCAGCCAGTATTCCGGCCTGAGCATCAAGGAAAAGGCGGTTTTTGGATTCATATTCTCTTTGAATCAGTTCGTATTTTTTTGCCTGATCCTGATATTCCTTCTGGAGATCTAATAGTTCCTCTTTTTCCTTAGGATATTCATTCTTAATAGCTACAACTATATCCTGAACATCCTTGCCCTTATTTTTAATTTTGCCAAGTTCTTCTTCGGCTTTGATCTTCCTTGCAGGAACATCTTTGAGTTTTTGCTGGTCCTTCTTTTTAGTAGCATATTCTTTCTCAAGTTCTGCTGCCTTGTTTACCAGCTCTTCTTTGGATTTTTTTAGTGCTGATAACTTCTTTTCAGCTTCAAGGATACTATTTTGAGTCTCATCGAGCTTGTCATAGGATGATAGATTTTCTTTCTCAGAAGATATCATAATAGCAAGGGGTTCGCTCTTTTTATAATCTTTGGCTTTATTCTTCAGATCTTCTTTGGCACTTTCGTATTCCGGCTTTGCTTTCTCAAGTGCAGCTTTGTTCTTGTTAAGAAGATCTTCTGATTTCTTCCTCTCAGTTGCGACTCCGATAGATCTATTCAGATCTGCAAGGCTTTTTCTAAGCTCACTTTCTTTTTTGCTAAAAAGCTTAAGATCTTCCTTGTCCTCTTTATCTATATCATCAATAAAAGCTTCTATCTCATTAGTTTTACTGCACTCAAGAAATCTCTTTTGCTCTTCCTGATCCTCGCTTCTTACCTGGATCTGGGCTATTTTTTCGGTAGCGATAGCCGATTTTAATTTATAATCATCTTCGGCTTTATTAGCCTCTTTTTTCAAAATCTCCTGAAGCCTTTGATATCTGCCGGTCATGAAGATCTGCCTGAATATCTTGGACCTTTCGGTGGTATCTGATAAGAGCAGTTTCATAAAATCGCCCTGAGCTATCATGGCGATCTGAGTGAACTGATCCTTGGACAGTCCTATTATCTTCTCAACCTCTTTGGTAACTTCGCTTGTTTTGGTGACAGCCTCTCTCCCGTCAGGAAATTCTAAAAGTGCATCGGCTTTCTGGGTTGTAATTCCGCCGCCTCGAAGGGCAGGCCTTTCGTACTCCGGATTTCTTCTGATCCGGTACTCCTTGCCATGATATGAAAAAAGAAGTTCAACATAAGTCGGGACTTTAGCATCAGAATATTTACAGCGAAACATCCTGGGATCACGGCTGCTTCCGCTGGGTTCTCCGTATAACGCAAAACAGATTGCATCAAAGATCGTAGTCTTGCCGGCACCTGTATCTCCTGTGATCAGATACATACCTTTTTCGCCAAGCTTGGTAAAATCTATAAAAGTCTCATCCTTGTAGGGACCAAAAGCTGAAATCGTAAGATTTAGCGGACGCATCAGGCTCCTCCTTCCCAGAGCTTCTCAATCTGTGACTGAACATAAGTTGACTCTTCCAAAGTAAGATCACGTCCATTTTGCAGATTATAAAACTCCTGGAATAGGTCAAGAGGAGATTTCTTCTCGACTTCATCTGGAATCTCACTGTTATAAACAGCCCTTGTACGAAGGTTATCATAATCAAGCTTCATGATATTGGGATATATGGAGCGGAGCCTTCCCAGAGCATCCGGAACATCATCCTCATCAGTAAGTGTCACATGAATATAATCATCAGTATTTGTATCTGCATAATTTTTCTTTGCTGTAAGATCAAGGTAAGTCCCTTTTATCTCTCTCATATCCCTTTGCGGGATAAGTTCTGCAAGCTCAATATCAATATTGCCCTTTTCTTTAAGGGTGATTATTGGAACACTTTTATTTTTCTTACATTCGGAAAAGGAGTATTTGAGCATAGTTCCGCAATATCTTATATGCTCATTACCACCGATTATCTGGGGAGTATGGATATGACCAAGTGCGACATAGTCAAATAAATCAAAGCTATCTGCACTAATCTCATCTACTCCGCCTACACTTATCTCTTCAGAATCACTTCTGGTTGCACCAGTTACAAACTGATGAGCCATGATTATATTGCGGGCACTTTTATCAATCTGCAATCCAGATAAAACATAATCTATCGCTTTCTGATAAGATGTTATGTCATCTTTGGATATTCTAGCGCTGATTGCATCCTTAGAATCAATATCCAAGTCACTGTTCTCATCAGGACATATATCATTAGCATTTATATCGCCGGTATTGTTATCCGTGCTTTTATTATCTTCAGTTATACTATTAGTTTTGTTTTCAACACTTCTCATATTATCAGAGCTACCGGTATCATCTGCCATATGCGCTCTGACAATAGAAGGCTTTAAAAAAGGTAGCATATACAGGTGAACCTGACCATACTCATCTTCCAGATCCATCCTTGGAACAGTTCCGTCAAAAGTTCCGCCAAAAAAGATCCCACTTTTGTTCATAAGCTTGGAGCCAAAAGATAGTCTCTCCTGGGAATCGTGATTGCCGGAAGTAATATATGCTTTTATGCCCTCATCTGATAATCTTGTGAGAAATGAATCAAAAAGTGCAACAGACTCTGCCGGTGGAATAGGTCTGTCATATACATCACCGCTTATCATGATTCCATCTACATCTTTGGCTATGGCAATTTTGATTATATTGTCAAGCATATACTTTTGATCTTCAAAAAGATCAAATTCGTATACCTTGATCCCAAGATGCAAATCTGATAAATGCATTAGTCGCACTTTTCTATCCTCCCAAAAAAGGCCGCAATAACTGAAGGTCCCCTAAATTCCCCACTTTTTTACAATTGTTTAGCTTCTTACAAAAACACTCTTACATATCCCGTTTAAAAATGGAATATGATTATAATAGCTTCACTAACCCGAAAAAAAGCGCCGACTAAATGTCGGCGCATAGATCTTAGTTCTCTACGAATCTTCTTTCAAGTTCTTCAAAATCGTAGGTGTTCTGCTCAAAATCAGCATCTTGTACGCCTGAAGCGTTTTCAGTATAGCCGTTCTTAATAGCACTGATCATCCATCCAACTATATTATCAATTCGTCCTGACTTTCTGGATATTCCATAAGCGTAACGAACCTTCTTCATATCCATGCCTGCAGCTTCAAGGATTGCCTTTGCATCACTTGCAGTGATCTTCTCACTAAAGAGCTGCTGCATCTCATCGATCTGCTCGAAGATATCCTTCTTGGGAGCAGCCTCTACTTCCTTAGACTTTTCGTGTCCTACTCTGGAAAGTTTGAAGCAGATACTTACTACCTTTCCGCCTCGTCCCATTCTTACAGGCTTGTACTCTACACGGATACTGGACTTTTTGTTAAGCTCTTTTTTAGCTCTTTCAAGTGCGTATCTTCTGAAGTCCGTATAATTGGACATCTTGTTGATACCGCTCTCTTCAGCTTTTCTTTCAATCTTCTCATAGTCAGGAGATTCTTTTTTCAGAGCCTTGGCAATATCAGCATTCTCCTGAGGATCGATGATTCCGAGCATGAGCTTGAGATCAGTGAGTTCATAGGTCACTTCATAAGGACCTTCTGAATGACTGATCGCACGCTGATAATCCATCTCAGCTTTGAGAACTTCGTAAAGTCTGTATGTATATATACTTGTGAATGTCAGAGACTCCGACAGGTTCAGAACAGTATAGTTGTTCTTAAGACCTGTAATATATTTCTTGATCTTACTGTTGTAGCGAAGTGTCAATCTCCCATCATGAAAAGAAACATCAGTGATAACATTTGATGCTTCTATCTTCTGTTCTTCCTTGTCTTTGTAAATAATACGCCAGTCAAGGAGTGATGCCTTATTCTTCTGAGGCTCAACCAGTGCAACAATCTGATCATAAAAAGAACCATTGTTACGGCCAAGCGCTTTACGCAAATATGTTCCGGGAATAATCGCTTCCAGACTTCCATCGTCCAGTTCTTTTGCCATCAGGATTCCAATAGCAAAAAGCTTCTGGCCAAGGAGTGTAGATTTACCCTTTGCGGTGATCAGAGTATTGGACTTCTTGTACGTAACATTGCTGAGCATCGTACTGTTTTCAGTATTTTTCGTCTTAGATTCCAATTTTCTCTTACTAACCCCCCTATTACATTCCAATTTAGTCTTACTTTTTAAGTAAAATCATTATACTCAAAAGAATCCCCTCCCGCAATAGCATTCCATTTTTCTCGTACTTTCGAAATCTTCCAAAATTCGACAGGTCTGATTCCAAAATTCGGCAGGTGTTAATTAATTCATTCCAAAATCAGACAGATGTATACCAATTTCATTCCAAAATTAACCACAACTAATTCTAAAAAAAAATTTTTAAAAATATTTCCCGGTGATCTATATTCCAAAATACACCACATTAAATTCCAAATAGAACATTAATACATTCCAAAATACACCAGAACATTAATATAGACATGCATTCAATGATAATTTAAGCAATTACATTTTTAGCAATTCGATGTACTTTATTCCAAAAATGCACAAGATACGACCAAATTGGAATGAAGAATCCAGTTTTTACCATACTTTAAGGCGCCAAAATTCCAATTAATTCCATATCTTTTTTCCAAAATTCACCACATCTTCTTAGCATAATAAACGTATAGGCCCCGGATCCATTAATTTTTCATTTTACGGCGGTTTTTTATTCCAAAATTCACCATCTCTTACGTATTTTTATTCCAGATATCACCAAAACTTAGTGTTTTTTATTCCAAAAAACAGCATAATTTACGGTGGACTTATTCCGAATTTCATCACATCTTTTGATTTTTATTCCATATTTACGCACATCTTTATCCCCTTTTTTCCAAAAAATACCATTTCTTTCTTCTTGAAATTCCATTTTCACCCACAAGTTTTATCAAAATATTCCAAAAAAAAGCAAAACTTTGGCTTTTTTAAAAACCCGCAAGACCTGCTCAGTTCTGGATTCCAGAGGTAAACCCATATTTTCCCGCCAAAAACAAGCTCTTTTTCCAAAAATCACCAGAACTTAACCCTTCCGGAGGCTTCCAAAACTCACCATAACGTTTTCCGCAGATCACCAAAAATTTATCCAAAAATAAGCTCTCTTTTTTCCAAATTACACCATATCTTTATCGGGAAAAGCCTTAAAATGCGCGGTTTGAGAGCTGTCCTAAAGAAAAAAAGAATTGTTGTATTAATCTTTAATTAAGCAACAGTGACACATACGCATCCGTATATTTTTAAAAAATCTGTTCGGCACTTAGGAAAGGGGTGTGGAGAAGCGAAAGCTATCGAAAAAGCGAACAAAGCGCAGGGCCGGGTTTAAATACAAGAGGGCGCGGGGCGCAGTATAAATATGCACAAAATTTACATTATGCAGGGCGGCAGGATAATAAACAGGGGCGCCGGGGGCGCCATAATATATCAGCCAAAATATACATTGATATGCTATGAGGGGGATCATGATAGGGGGCGGCCGACGGAGCAATAATTAGAAAATATGTTAAAATCTGTTTAGGATTAAAATTATGCCTATAACTACTTTTTATAAAAATTGGTGAGGAACCTCATGGAAAATGATAATTCAATGCTCATCGGTCATATCAAAGATCTGGCATCAAGAGCATATCAAAACGATTACACAACGCACACTAATTTCCTAGGGCTTTCAGAACTTGCAGCTGTGCTTGATGAAATTAATAAAAGCGGCGGTTCTGCAGCAAACCAGGTTTACAACAGCGTAAAGTTTACATTATATGGCGGCTATGAAGACAGTGAAAGAAATGTCCTTTGTTTTCTTCCTTCTTATCTCGATGCTGAAAGTTTAAAACTTCAGGAAGATGAAGGAGGTTCCATCGTATCCTGCCTTAAAGTTGTGCCGGTAAATGCAAAATTTGCAGATAAACTTACTCACAGAGATTTTCTTGGGAGTTTAATGAACCTCGGAATCGAAAGAGATATCATAGGTGATATCCTCGTTTCAGAAGATGGACAGGTTGCATATTTATTCATATTAAAAGATATGGAAGAATTAATATGTAAAGAGCTCATCCGAATAAAACACACCTGTGTTAAATGCATACCGGTTTCTAATAAAGAATGTGATATAAGACCTTCTTTTGAAGAAATATCTGGATCTGTTGCATCCGAAAGACTTGATGCCGTGCTTGCACTCGTCTATAGAATATCCAGAAGCCAGGCTCAGGAACTTGTGTCAAGACAGCTGGTCTTCATCGACGGAAGATGCGCCTTCAGTGCAGGTTATGATCTCAAAGAGGGCTCAAGAGTTTCTGTAAGAGGTCATGGTAAATTCAAATATCTCGGACAAACAGGCAGCACCAGAAAAGGACGACTCATGATCAAAGTTGCTGTATACAAATAATACTGGTGCTACTATTACCATGTACCTGCTATGACACGCATAAGGATAAGTGATGCCAGGATAATGCTAGTCCATGTTGTTACTACTAATTCAAGTACCAGTTTGTGGATCTTTTTTTCATTCTCTTCATTGATCCCTTTGTTTATCAGTTCATATAGACGGTCAGAATATCTAAGGTATTCATCATCATCATATTTTTCATGAAGATAACGTTTCAGATGTTCAAAGAGCTGCTTCGTATCTCTTCCTCCGTCCCACATGAAAAAAGGCTCCTTTATTGTAAAGATCTCGTTATCACCAATAAGAACTTTAAAGTCTGTAAAAGTCGTTTTATTATCAATACGAATAAAATTGTACCTTACTGCTCTGAGCTGATCGAGCTCAATTTCTTTGTGCTGGTGTTTTAAGATAAGCTTTGTATCAGTAAGCTCTGCCTTTAGGTATTTGTAAATATGTGATGATTTCAACGTGTAAAACGCTCCTTTGAGATTCTTGAATTAGTTTTTTTGTAAATTATAATTTCTTCCAATTATATGGCAACAGCCTTGGAATTAGAAGCTTTGTTTTGTTATAAGACTATTTTAATTGATGCGGAAATTCGAATATATGGTCAGATAGGCAAAATAGAAGTGTATAAAACCTTAAAACCACTGATTATATCAGTGGTTTTCTTTTACCGATAATACTGATGTTGCTATTGCCGAAGAACAATTATTTATCAATTAAATATTAAAAATTTTAAAGTTATCTATTGACATTATTGGAAACTGGTTTTAATATTTTAATCAGTTTTGAGATGCTTAAAAATATTTAATTAAAGAAACTTTATCACGTAGTTTTTTGAACTACATAATGAAGTACAAGGATTCTAAGATACGATTCCTTTCTTAAATTAAATACAAACAATCTTTTCTTTATTATAAGGAGGAAACTAATATGAATTTTGAAGACGTTAAGAAGATTATTGTAGACACACTTGGATGCGACGAGGATAAGGTTACAGAAGAGGCTTCTCTTACAGAAGATCTTGAGGCAGATTCACTTGATCTTGTAGAGCTTCACATGGCACTTGAAGATGCTATCGGCACTAAGATCCCTGATGAAGTTATCGCTAAGCTTGATACAGTTGGCAAGGTAGTTGCTTACCTCAAAGAAAATAAGGTAGCTTGATTAACTACCGGCAAACAAAAATTGCAGCACACTTCTTTGCATCAATATACAAAGAAGTGTGCATAATAATACACTTCTATCAGATACTATTGAAAGGATTTTATTCTAATGAGTATACAGGATAAACTTTTCATTACATGTCCTTCATGTGAAAGAAGACAGCTCATCCCCAAATGGGAGAAGCTCCTTTATGTATGTCCCGTATGTGGCAAGTACCTTCCATTAAGTGCAGATACAAGACTTAAGGCTGTGTTCGATACAGGTACGATGTCACTTATGGATGCAAATATGTCTCCGGCAGATCCGCTTAATTTCCCAGAATATGAAGAAAAAGTAATTAAACAGCAAAAAAAGACTGGCATGAAAGAATCCGCTGTCTGCGCAAAAGGCCGCATCGGCGGTATTAAAGCCGTATGCGTTGTTCTTGATTCACACTTTTTCATGGGATCTATGTCCAGCGTTGTTGGAGAGAAAGTTACAAGAGCAATTGAATATGCAACTAAAAAGAAAAGACCTCTTATCATCTTCTCAGCAAGTGGCGGTGCCAGAATGCAGGAGGGTATCTACTCTCTTATGCAGATGGCTAAGACAGCTGATGCTATCGAGGAGTTCTCAAGGCAAGGTGGTCTATATATAAGCTATCTTACACATCCTACTACAGGCGGTGTCACAGCTTCTTTTGCCACACTTGGAGATATAACTCTTGCTGAGCCCGGAGCTCTTGTAGGATTTGCAGGTCCAAGAGTTATCGAACAGACAATTGGCAAGAAGCTCCCCAAGGGATTCCAGAGAGCAGAATATCTTGAGTCCCACGGTTTTGTAGACAAGATAGTTGAGAGAAAAGATATGCGCGCAACCTTGATCGATCTTCTAAAGCTCCATCAAGGCAGCGAACATCATGGTATAACTCTTCTTCAGAGAAAGGAGGTAGCATTTAATGAATAAAAATCTATCACCACTTCAGAGGGTTTCTATCGAACGTTCAATTGACAGACCTCATATTGAAGACTTTATAGAGCATCTGTTTTCAGATTTCTTTGAGCAAAAAGGTGATCATCTTTTTGATGAAGATAAGAGTATCTTCGGCGGTATTGCCCGTTTTAACGGACGTCCCGTAACAGTCCTTGGTCATCATAAGGGACATACTGTGCAGGAGAACATGGACTACAATTTCGGAATGCCTCGTCCTGAAGGCTATCGTAAGGCTCTTCGTATCATGCAGCAGGCAGATAAGTTCCACCGCCCTATCATCACTTTTGTAGATACACCAGGCGCTTATCCCGGCAAGGAAGCTGAAGAGCACGGTCAGGGAGAAGCTATTGCAAGAAACCTTGCTGCTATGTCACACCTTAATGTTCCTGTTATCACAGTTGTAACAGGTGAGGGTAACTCCGGCGGAGCTCTTGCAATAAGCGTCGCTAACAGGGTCATTATGCTTGAAAATGCTGTATATTCTGTACTCTCACCTGAGGGCTTTGCTTCTATCTTATGGAAGGACTCAAGCCGCGCTGAAGAAGCCTGCGATCTTATGAAGATGACTTCCTATGACCTTAAAGATGCAGGATTTTGCGATGAGATCATTGAGGAGCCGGAAGGCGGAATGCAGGTAGATTCTGAAGATGTATATGAGAGACTTTCTCTTTCTATAGAAAAGGCTCTTACAGCATATTCCAGAATGAATGCCAAGGATATAATTGCCGACAGGCATGAAAAATACAGGAATATAGGTGAGGTTAAGGAGCCTGCATCTTTTTTCCGCAAAAAGGCCTGAAAGGAATATTAACTAATAATGCAGGGAATTAAGATATTATCCGTTGCCGGTTGTCATCCAAAAAAGAAGGTTACAAACGATGATATAGCCAAAATCGTTGAAACCGATGATGAGTGGATATCCACAAGGACCGGTATACGTTCAAGATATTTTTGCGAAGATGATGAATCCTGTGTATCTATGGCTATAGAGGCTTGTGGCACAGCCCTTCAAAGATCCGGAATATCCAAAGAAGATATAGGATGTGTCATCTGCGCTACTATTTCTGGAGACTATGCAACTCCATCTGTTTCATGTATGGTGCAGCAGGCACTTTCACTTCCGGAAGATATTCCGGTACTTGATGTTAACGCAGCATGCAGCGGTTTTATATATGCTCTTTGCGTAGCCAGGGGGCTTCTTGAAGCAAGTGGAAAGACATATGGTCTTGTAATAGGTATGGAAGAACTCTCCCGCCTTCTTGATATGACAGACAGAACTACCTGTGTACTATTTGGAGACGGCGGCGGCGCTGCTGTTATAAAAAGAGATCCTAATGCTCTTTTTCGCCAAACTCTCGGTGCAAGAGGCGGCAAAGAAATATCCTGCCTTGGTGCAGGCAATGCAAACAGCTTCATTCAGATGGATGGAAAGGCTGTATTCAGATTTGCAGTATGGGCTATGCCAAAGTGCATAGATGAGCTTCTTAAGGCAGATGATGGATGTGACATATCTCTGTCAGATATAGACCATGTGGTATGCCATCAGGCTAACTCCCGTATAATCGATCACGTAGTCAAAAAGTCCAAGGAAGATCCGTCTAAATTTTATAAAAACATGGATCATTTCGGTAATACCAGCGCAGGATCTATCCCTCTTGCCTTGTCAGAATTATATGAAAATGGAAGCCTTAAAAAAGGTGACAGGCTCATACTTGTAGGCTTTGGAGCAGGACTTACCTGGGGCGGTGTGATGATCACATTTGGTGACTGATTATAAATAAATTTTGGATTTTAGAATAAAAACAGCTTTTGGTCTATATAAATGATATACGGATATAAAGGGAGGAAAGGTATGAATTATTTAAATAATATATTGGGAACAAAATATCCCATAATTCAGGGGGCTATGGCCAATATAGCAACAGGCACTTTTGCAGCAGCCTGCTCTAATGCTGGTGGTCTTGGAATCATAGCTACAGGTGGCATGAATCCTGAAGTATTAAGACAGGAAATTGCTACATGCAGATCTCTTACAGATAAACCATTTGGTGTAAATCTCATGCTCATGCATCCGCAGACAGACGAGTTCGTAAGAATCGTATGTGAAGAGAAGGTTCCATTCGTAACAACAGGTGCAGGTAATCCCGGTAAGTACATGGACAGCTTCAAAAAGGCAGGAATCTTCGTAATGCCTGTAGTTGCTGCTCCTATCCTTGCAAGGCACCTTGAAGACTGCGGAGCTGACGCTATCATAGCAGAAGGCTGCGAATCAGGCGGTCACATCGGAGAGATGACAACAATGACTCTGGTACCTCAGGTATGCGACATTGTAAATGTCCCTGTAATAGCTGCAGGCGGCGTTGCTGACAACAGGCAGATGCGTGCAGTACTTGAACTTGGCGCATGTGGCGTACAGGTTGGTACATGTCTTCTTGGATCTATTGAATGTCCTATTCATGACAATTATAAAAATGCCATCATTAAGGCCAAGGGAAGCGATACTATCGTTACAGGCCGCATAGGCGGAACTCCTGTACGTGTTCTTAAGAACAAGATGGCTCGTGAATATGTAGCTCAGGAGAAAAAAGGTGCAACTCTTGAAGAGCTTGAAAAGTATACTCTTGGTTCTCTTAGAAGAGCTGTATTTGAAGGAGATACTCAGACCGGCTCACTTATGACAGGCCAGACCTGCGGTCAGGTTAAAGAAATAAGACCTGTAGCAGATATCTTCGCTGATCTATGCGCAGGAATTGATTTTAGCGCTGTCAAAGAAGCTATGTAAAAAATAAAGTATGAATGCCTGTAGAAACTTGAGGAAAATATATTTGTATTTTAATTCTATGATTTATATTTAGTTGATCTATAGTAAACGACTTTAGAAAGGATTATATATGAAAAAAGCTATATTATATGCGGGTCAGGGCGCTCAGCATGCAGGTATGGGCAAAGATCTGTATGAGAAGTATACAACATTTGCAAAAGCTTTTGACTGCGCAAACGATGTTCTTGATTTTGATCTTCATAAGCTTTGCTTCGAAGATCCTGATGGAGACCTTATCAAAACTCAGTATACACAGCCTTGCATGGTTGCATTTGCTGCAGGTATGACAGCTCTTCTTAAAGAAAACGGATATGAAGCTGACTATGTTGCAGGTCTTTCACTTGGCGAATACTCAGCTTTAGAAGCTGCAGGAGTTCTTAGCGCAAGGCAGGCGATCGAACTTGCTGCATTTAGAGGAAAGGCAATGGCGAAGGCTGCAGAAGGTATCGACTGCGGCATGAGCGCTGTACTTAACCTTGAAGAAGGTGTTCTTAATGAGTGCTGTGAAAAGGCAAGCAAAGAAACAGGCGAAATAGTTATGATCTGTAACTTCAACTGCCCGGGACAGCTCGTTATAAGCGGTCAGAAGGCTGCTGTTGATAAAGCAGGCGAGTATGCAAAGGAGGCAGGTGCCAAGCGTGTTCTTCCTCTTTCTGTAAGCGGACCATTCCATACAAGCTTCATGAAGAGTGCAGGTGATGCACTTTCAGACAAGTTCAAAGAAATCTCTTTTAGCAAAGAGTCTATCACGGTTCTGTACGATTATCTGGGCAAAGAAAATGAAGAAGGACTCTCAATAGAGGATCTTTTGGTAAAGCAGGTTCAGAGCCCTGTTCGTATGGAAGAAATCATAAGACGCTTATTTGAAAACGGCGTTAGAGAATTCGTAGAGGTTGGTCCGGGACATGCACTTTCCGGATTTATCAAAAAGACTGCAAAAGCTATTGGCGTAGATGATTATGTTATCTACGCCGTAGAGACAGCTGAAGAATTCGAAGAAATGCTTTCAAAGAAAACTTTAAGTGCGTGATCTGGATCGTTATAAGAAATTGATAGATTATCAGAAATCATGTATTTACAGATTGGAAATCTGATTTGTTATTGATAAGAATTTAAGATGAGGAATAACGAATGAGTGAAACAAAAAGATGTGCCCTGATCACAGGTGGAAGCCGCGGCATAGGAAGAGCTATCGCTGTCTCAATGGCAGGCGAAGGATATGATCTTGTGATCGGATACGCAGGTAACAGCGCCAAGGCAGACGAGACAAGAGAACTTTGCTTCAATGCTGCCAGCACAAATGGTAAAGAGATAAGAGTTATATCAGTTCAGGGAGATGTAGCTACTCAGGAAGGAGCTAAAGCTCTGGTAGAAGCTGCCATGAACGAGTTTGGAAGAATTGACGTACTTGTTAATAACGCAGGTATTACAAGAGATGGTCTTCTTATGAGGATGAGCACTGAAGATTTTGATGATGTTATAGCTACTAATCTTAAAGGTGCATTCCTTATGACAAGAGAAGTTGCAAGGCCTATGATGAAGCAGCGCTATGGCCGAATCATCAATTTATCAAGTATTGTAGGTCTTCACGGCAATGCAGGTCAGGTCAACTATTCTGCAAGTAAGGCTGGCCTAATCGGTCTTACCAAGTCTACTGCCAAGGAGCTTGCATCAAGGAATATAACCTGCAATGCAATAGCTCCCGGATTCATAGGCACAGATATGACCAAGGAGATGACAGATGCTGCCAAGGAGGCAACTCTTGCTACTATCCCTATGAAGAAGGCAGGCGAACCTTCTGACATAGCCAATGCTGCACTTTTCCTTGCATCAGAGAAGTCATCCTATATCACAGGTCAGGTACTTGGCGTTGATGGCGGTATGGGATGCTGATATTACTTGGTTTTTATTACTAATATTGGTTTTGAGAATTTAAAAGGAGTTTTTATGCGTAGAGTAGTTGTAACAGGAATAGGAACAGTTAACCCTACCGGCAACAGCGTCATGGAAAGCTGGGATGCTATCAAAAACGGCAAGTGTGGAATTGGTCCTATAACTTATTTTGACACAACAGATTTTAAAGTTAAGGTTGCCGGTGAAGTTAAGGATTTCGATGTTTCAAAGCGTCTTAACAAGCGTGAAGCAAGACGTATGGCCCCATTCACACAGTATGCTCTGTATGCCGCAGAAGAAGCAATCCTTGATTCTGGTCTTGTAAAAGAGGGTCAGAAGGATGCTGAAGGTAAAGAGATACCTTTTTATGAATCAAAGGTAAGTGAAGATGAAGCTGCAAGATGCGGTGTTATCATCTCAAGTGGTATCGGCGGAATCGGTATCATCGAACAGGAACATACAAGAGGTCAGGAGAAGGGTTGGGAGCGAGTATCTCCTTTCTATATTCCTATGTCTATTTCAAATATGGCGGCAGGAAGAGTTGCTATAGCTCATGGTCTTAAGGGTATGTGTACATGTCCTGTTACAGCCTGCGCAGGCGGATCTAATGCTGTAGGCGATGCCTTCCACAGAGTAAGAGACGGTTATGAGGATGTTATGATATGCGGCGGTGCTGAAGGCTCTATCACTCCACTGTCTATCGGCGGATTCTCTTCTATGACAGCACTCTCCTATTCTGAAGATCCTGAGCGCGCAAGTATTCCTTTCGATGCTGACAGAAACGGATTTGTAATGGGTGAAGGAAGCGGCGTACTTGTGATCGAAGAGCTTGAGCATGCCAAAAAGCGTGGCGCCAGGATCTATGCTGAGATCGTAGGATACGGTGCTAACTGTGATGCATACCATATCACTGCTCCGGATCCAGAAGGTAACGGCGCTGCAGATTGTATGAGACTTGCTCTTAAAGATGCCGGTATCGAAGCTTCAAATATCTCTTATATCAACGCACATGGTACATCAACTCATCTTAATGATGCAGGCGAGACCAAGGCTATCAAGAAGGTCTTTGGCGAGGATGCATACAAAGTTCCTGTATCCAGCACTAAGTCTATGACAGGTCACCTTCTTGGCGGCGCAGGCGGCGTTGAGGCAGTATTCTGTGTTAAGGCTGTTGATGAGGGATTCATCCCTGCTACTATCGGTTACAAGAATCCTGATCCTGAGTGCGATCTTGATATCGTTCCTAACGAAGGAAGAAATACTGATGTTAAGTATGCAATGAGTAATTCTCTTGGATTTGGCGGACATAATGCCTGCCTTATATTCAAGAAATTTGAGGACTAAGCTGTAATATTACAGCTTAATGGTGGTAGTTGTTAATTTTTGAATTTAGTTTTGCGAGGTTATTATGTCATTACCAAAAGAACCAAGAGAAAATCCAAATATACTTTCTGCTAAAGAAATTTCTGAAATCCTGCCGCACCGCTACCCCTTTGCTCTTGTAGATGTTATTGAAGACTATGAGCCGGGAGCGTGGGCTATTGGAAGAAAGTGCGTTACTATGAACGAGCCTTTCTTCCAGGGACACTTCCCGGGTGAACCTATAATGCCGGGAGTACTCCTTCTTGAAGCTCTGGCTCAGACAGGTGCTGTTGCCCTTTTGTCTATGCCGCAGAACAGGGGCAAGATCGCTCTTTTTGGAGGAGTTAATAAGGCACGTTTTAAGAAGCAGGTTGTTCCGGGAGATGTAGTAGAGCTTAAATGCGAACTCATCCGTCAGGAAGGTCCTCTTGGAATTGCAAGCGCCGAGGCACGTGTTGGTGGCAAGATCGCTGTTAAGGCTGAACTTATGTTTGCAGTGTCTATGGACTGATTATATAACTAAATGCTTTAAAAACAATTATTGTAAAGCTTCTTTTTAATCTTCAAAACTGTTATACTTGTAGTACAACAAATTTTTTAATTAACATAATAAATGAATTGTTCTATGACAATTGTCTTATAGCCATTGTTATAGAACGGTTCTTTTATGAGTATTTTAGTATAGCAGGAGGCACAGATGGATAAGCTTGGCAAAGCTCTTTCAGACATTTACAGTAAATCAGGATACATTTTTATATGCAGATCTTTTCAAATTTTGAGACCCGTGAGGCTACTCTTACAACAGTTGAGACTTTTAGTATGGAATGTATCAACGCTCTTAAGAATCCTACCATAGCTGAGTTTGCTCATATGATGAATATTTCTGCACCTAATGCTGCATATAGAGTTAACAGCCTTTTGCAGAAAGGTTATATTGAGAAGATTCAGTCCAAGGAAGATCAGCGTGAATACCATATACGTCCGACCAAAAAATATATAAATTACTCCAACATCTATGAGTCATATCTTAAGACTATAGATGAAAGATGTAAGGAACGCTTTTCTAAAGAGGACTATGACAAGCTTCAGGAGATGCTTAATATAATCGATACAGAACTTATGCCTGAGCTTAACTTAGAGCATATCAAGAAATCCTCCAAAAAGAGTAAATGACTTAAGAGAGAAGCTATATGATCCCTTCAGATTCTCTTCGTCATGAAATCCTAGAATATTCCCTTAACAAATATAATACAAAGCCAATATATCCGTGGACTCTGCTGCCTGAGTATGCAGTTCTAAGGCATGAGAGCTCACTTAAGTGGTACGCTCTTTTTATGAACGTGGACGGACAACGCCTGGGACTTACCCCCGGGCGTATTTATGATGTCATAGATTTAAGATGCCGCAAAGAGGACATTTCATCTTACCTTGGCAAAAGAGGTTTTCTTCCGGCGTATCATATGAGTAAGAAGGACTGGATCACAATACTTCTTGATGGAAGCGTTGATCTTGAAAAGATAATTGAGCTTCTTGATATAAGCTTTGAGATCACAAGGGATCATAAGGATTTTTCATCTTCTTCAGATTATAATAAGTCTTTTGATATAAGTAATGATTCAAAGTATAACAGGTCTTTTTATGCTGATAAAAATTATGACTATAATATATCAAAAGATATAGAGATTCCGGCAAAGGTTACTTTTACAGGTACTTACAAGGATCAGCCCCTTTCTTTTGGCGGAAGAAGGCGTGCTGATGAAAGTCTCCCTCCAAAGATCGCCCAGATGAAGGAGCTTTATAATGTCCTTGATTCAAAGCCGGGAGCTGATGGCTACTATTTCTATAAGCAGGGCAAATTCATGGAAGACTATGAAGAGCCTTATGACTTTCACGGAAGATTCACAAGATATTTCCCGACTTATCATGTTATGAATAATGATCAGCTGCAGGGATATTTTGACTTTAGAAGGCGCTTTAGAAACGGGGAGATAGACGCATATTCTGTGTCAGGATCTTCTATTACTTCTTTATCCTTTGTTTATGTATATTTATACGAAATATTATGTAATATTGGTATATCAGATCCTGAGGAAGGTTTTAGGAAGCTTTTGTATATAGACGAAGTATTCGGTGATAAGGATCCTTCGATGCACGAATATATACAGGACTGGCTTAAGGACTATGTGGTCTATTATAACCTTCCTGAGAGCCTTATTGATGGAATCTATGACAAGAGCTTTGATGACAGCCTGTCTACTATTTTGACATATGAAAACTATATAAGGGATGTAAAAGGCGATAAAATAAGTTCGCCTTCAGAAAATATCATAAATGATGATAAATCATCCAAAGATTCCGCTTTTGAATTATCAGAAGATGATATACATAAGATATTTGAAGCCATAGATGCATTGTCCTCGGATAGTCTGAAGGGATCACTTTTTTACAAAAAAAATCCCAAAGACATGGAAGAGATCACTGTAAGAGCATATAGAAATGTATCACTCTTCTATCAGGAACACAATAAGCCTATGCTCCTTGAAAAGTGCTTTGGGGCAAAGGGAGTGTATCCATATCACATGTTCAGGAAGGCTATATTCTATGATCATATCCACTATGAAGATTATGAATATGTCTTTAGTGATGCAAGGATCTATAGGTGCAGGGACGGCCACTGGAGCCTTGAAACCTTCTATAAGGCTGATAGTAAGAGCAGCGACCTTGGCGCTATCTGCAAAGAGATAGACAGGATCTGCCGTAGGAAGTTCTCCTTTGGACATCCCTTGCAGCAAAAGCTCAACCTCCCTCTTATAATCCAGGCCATATCAGATGCTGCAGATACTTATATCAAGGAAAAAGAAGAAGCTGCTAAGCCTAAGATACATATAGACTTTGGCAAACTCTCCGGAATCAGAAAAGACGCTGCATACACTAGAGATCAGCTCATCACCGAAGAAGAAATGTCTGATGAAGATGAGTTTATGAAGTTTGAAGATGAAGTATTGGCTAGTAATATAACTGAATCTGTGCCAAATAAGAGCGTTGCATTATCTGATTCTAAATTACAGATAGGCGTAGATGACATTGATATTAGGGAAGTTATTTCTAACGATAATATTTCTAATGATAAAACTGTAAGTAATGATCAGCCATCCGGTAACTTACCTATCAGTGAACATCAGATGAATATTGTTAATCTCCTTCTTGCGGGCAAAAATGTCATTGAATATGCTGCATCTAATCATCTAATGTTAGCCGTAGAGATCGATGCCATCAACGAAACATTATACGACGAAATAGGTGATACTGTCATAGAATTCGATGGGGATACGCCTGAAC
This sequence comes from Butyrivibrio sp. TB, assembly GCF_900110805.1. Lineage (NCBI taxonomy): Bacteria > Bacillati > Bacillota > Clostridia > Lachnospirales > Lachnospiraceae > Butyrivibrio > Butyrivibrio sp. TB. The sequence goes on from NZ_FOER01000018.1 coordinate 97,643, forward strand.
TTGTTGAAGATTATATAGATGATATAAAACAAATCCTTGGGATTAGATAGTAGAAGAAATGATGTAAAGGTATAATTCTAGGATTGTGAAGAGACTTTGAAATTTTTTCTGTAAATATGGAACTTCTATGATAATTTAGATGTATGAAGGGTGTAGCCAGATTGTGCTAACCATCCTCTTTTCATCTCCACAAACTGTCGATTTGCTTAACCGTTTATACTGTAATAGACGATACGCTTTTTCTGTGCCTCATAAAAAGAGCCTATTTTACCTGAAAAAGCGAATAAATATTCAACGTAGTTCCTTTTTCAGTTTTCGAATAACATACTTTTCGCCTGTTCTCAGATCAGTCTTTTCTTCCGTATCGAAAGCATACTTGAATCCACATGATTCAAACATCTTGGCTGACGCAATGTTTTTCATCCTATGACCGCCTCTAAACTCTTTTGCTCCACATCTGGAAGCTTCGTCACATAAAGCATTTAGAATCTGCTTCCCAATCACCATATTCAGCTTTCTTTAAGACAAGATCATGTGTTTCCAATCTCACTTTTTTCACGTTAAAGGCTCCTTCAAAGCGATTTAATAAACTCCAAATCCTTTTTGAGAACCGCCTCAACTGGCATATCAAGCCAGTTCTTACCAGATTTTGAAACAGAATCTACATAAGCCTTATTGCTAAAAACTCTTTCCACACGCTTAACAACATCGTCCATTGTTGCTACGTTTCTAAGTGTTTCATCAGAAAAGATATACTTATCAATACAATCTCTAAGTTGCTCCTTGTCCACCTCATCGCTTAGATAGCAGATATCAAATACATCCTTATATCTCGTTGATCTACTTGCAAATCGCACAAGTGATTTCAGTTTTTCTGTAATCATCTGCGCTTTGGAATTAATCAAAAGACTAACTGCATCTTCCTGAAATCCTATATCAAAAGCATATTCTTCCTGCTCCAATGATAAATCAGCATGAACACCTATATCCATTTTTAGTGATAAAACTGTATCATTTGAATCCGTTATAGTTATAGTAATCCTTTTTCCTTTGTAGTCTTGATGGTTAAGTTCAGTTATCTTGCCATCTATAGCAATGGACAGTCCATCAATACAATCAAGACGTTTAACAAACTGCCTTATGGATTCATCAGATATCGAATATCTGATAAAATCAAGATCTATATCCTGCGTAGCGCGTCTGGCATTCTTAGAAAGACTTCTCATTACAACTCCGCCCTTGATGGTTGCATTCCTCGCCATTCCGCTTTTTGCAATTGCCTTGAGTACTATATCCTGACAGAGCTTAGATTCTGCGTTTGCTTCGCTATACCCCTCTGTTTTTATCTTTTCTACCTCATCCCTTAAATTCATGAAATCAAAGAACCTCCATCTGTATCTGATTCATAAGTGTATTACCATTTCGGAACATGTAGGCATAATCCTCAACAAGTCCAAAATCCATCTCTTCTGCTATACGCCTATAATTTTGTATTATCTCCTTGTACAAATCAAATGGTATGCCTTTTCTAAAGCGCATAAGTTCTATGAGCATCCTCTCCCTGTCATATATCCTAATACTCGAGTTATTATACTTCATCTCAATTATGCCCGGCTCAAAAATATCATCTTTGAGAAAAGACTGTATTACTCTTTGATCCTTAATCCTTGAATCCTCTCGCCGAGTTGCAAGATGAAAATGATCTGGTATCACATCAGTAAGAGAATGGTAATAAAACGCACTTTTTCCGGTAAACACTGCCCTCGGAAATTTGCTAGTTATTATATCAAGATCCGAAACATTTCTTACAGTAGAATATACTCCCTTTTCTTTCATAAAGAGTTCTCCATTGCTCAGCTCTTTCTTTATCTTATAATCCGATCCATATTTTTCTATACATTCATTATAGGTAAGAACCATGTCGATCCTCCTTTTCTGAAGGTTTAGCATTTTAAAGTAATTATACACACATCTCGGCAATGGTGTGTATTTTTGCTTTAATAATACAACACCGCGTAGAATAAATCAATTACACATTCAAGTAAAAATACACACTTTTTCTCTTTGTGTGTATTTTTACTTGAATGTTTTATTTAAAAATAATGGAAATGCCATTGTTTCAGCCAACGCATTCCCATTTTATGCAAGAAATATACAGATTGTTAAAGAATTTGTAAGTATTTTATGCTGGAATATTATGGTTCAATGCCCTAAAATCAAGTTACTGCTATGAATGAAAACATATTGAATCTATAGAATCATTTATAAAATCAATCTCAAAGTAATTTGTTGGTGCAAATATTCCATCCATTACAGTTTCATCTTTATATGTTATTTTTCTGGATTTGTCAGAAGGATTTGTTACTGTAACATCACAATAATTCAATAGATAAGAGCAAATAGCTGTAGCGTGAGAAACAATCAGTGCGGATTCTCCATCTTGAATTTTTCCAAGAATTGAATCAATCGCAATTTTCATTCTATTCTTAACATCATTTAATGATTCACCATTAGGATTTCGATAATCATGGTCTAAATACTGCTTTAGCCAGAAATCTTCGAACGCCTCGCCAATGATTCTTTCATGTAATTCACTTACTACAACAACGTTATCTGTAATAATTTTGGCAGTATCAATCGCTCTTTTATATGAAGAAGAAAAGCAATGATCAACTCTTTTCATAACTTCTTTCTTAGACTTGGCAAGAGCTATGCCTTCATCAGAAAGAGGGATCATTGATGTTTCTATTTTTATCTTTTCCGGTATAGAGTGTCTCATTAAGTAAATCTTTTTTGACATAATCATCCTATATATTAAAAAAATTATTTCTTTGATGATACTATATCCAAACGCCTAAAAAAAGAGGATTCCTGAAGAATCATCCTCAGAAATCCTCTTAATATCACTAATTTTGATCTTCCGATAATCTTGTGAAACTAACTCCTCGCATTCTGTTGATGCAGCACCATGCGTCAATTGGCCTTATCTCACTATAAAAGCTTTGTCCAGCCCCGTCTGTGCGGAATTCTCCCCTCGCATCTTCGAAAACAAGGGTGCGGTTAGTGTAGTAAACAAGCTTACTGATAAGTTCATCGGAATCTCCTTCTTTGTCTGTAAGAGTTTTTTCCATAACGCTCATAAGCGTGTTTAGCCTTTCTGGTGTGGTGAGCGCTGTTAAGCTTGTGATGTCGGCGCTGTAATCGTCCAAAATAATTTTCTTCTCATTTTCCGTTATGGTTGATCGGAAATAGAGAAACTCCTGTGTTGTTGCTTTGGGAATTAGTCTTCGCGAATCTCCCCACATTGCTGCAGCAGTCTCAGATCTTTTATCTATTCCGAAATAACTGATCTGTTCCGTAATATCCCTCGCTTCATAATCTTCCATAAGTATAACCGTGTCAGCATATGCCAGATACTCCGCCGAGCCTCCGATGACTAAAATTATGGACATTCCAACTTTTTTATTCAGTTCCTCAATTCTATCTGTAAAAGGAATAATGGGTTCATCGGGAACTATCTTTCGCATGACCTTGTCGCGAATCATAAAATTCGTGGCGCTCTTATCTTCATCGATCAAGATCAGCTTAACGCCGCAGCCGATTGCCTCAACTATGTTTGCGGCTTGAGATACGCTTCCGCTGGCATGCCTTGTACTGAAGTGGCTCAAATCTATATTGCCACTTAGTCTGTGAAAAAAAGGCTTCAGATTCACATTTTCAACAGGGCGCCCGTCCTCTGCGTTTGTCTTTAGTGCCGACCTTTCTGAAAGAACATACTCTCTTCCGTCTCCCGGTGTATGATCATAAATCCCGAGTTCTATTGCATCCAGCAACGTGCTTTTGCCAGAGTATCCGCCACCGGTTATTACAGTTATTCCCTCTTTAATTCCCATACCGGTTATGAAATCGCCATCATCTGTTGTAATACTTACTCTTAAATTATCAGGCGATTCAAATGGTTTTGCATCAGTCATAGGCTCATCTGTACCGTTATGCCTGGGCAATATACTTCCGTCAGCCACAAAGGCGCACAAATGATTGTCCTTCATAAACTTACGGATACTTCTTTGATTGATGAATGTCTTCTGCCAACTTTCAAGCTCCTCCTTGTTGATATTGGCAAGTGCTGCATCAACATGTTCGAGTATATCCTTCACCGCACGAAATGCAGACTTCGAGTTGACAGATGTGCCATTTATCAGCGGCACATTAAAGCTCATCTGAAGAACAAAACTATCAAGCTCACTGTTATAAAAGCAACCGCTTTTTTTGCCCATACAGCCATCTGGTGCCTGAATAGCGAACTTTGCCTTTTCTCTGGCATCTTTTTTGTCATTTAGGTATTCCTTACCTAGCTCCGACATGACAGGAAAAAGGTGATATAAAATGTAGTTGGAAGTCGGTATCGCAAAATCTTCTTTATCGTAACCAAAATATTCTCGTGAAATACCGATACATAAAAACATCTTTTCCGGATTTCTAAAACCAGTCCCCCTAAACCAAAAGCTGAGCTCTTGGTACGCAAATACCTTTTCTTCATCTTCATTGCCGGCATGAGTGTTATACAGCCAATGCAAACAAGACTTGTTCTTCCCTTGGCAACTCATAATTACTGACTTAAATTTGTTCAATCGATCATCCTTCTTTCTCTCTGAATTTGTAACCAAAAGCAGAAAAGGACGATTCTATTAAACAAAAAACGCACCCGAACTTGTCGGATGCGCGTTAAATCACTTTATTATAACTTCGGTGTGATTAACATGTCATAGACTGTATTCGGTAATAAAATCGTCTTATATGATTTTCTCATGTTAATCACCCCTTTCATTGGTATTTGCTATTTGATTACGTGGATATAATATCTTAAATTCGCTAAGAGTTCAAGATATAAAATTTTCATAGACAGTGTAAATTTACTGTAGGATTTAATGGGTTAAAGGAACCTTGATATGCCTTTGCCTTGTTGGCATCATAAGAATAAGCGAAATTTCATCCGCTCATTTTAGGCTATCATCATGAAGTTTGAGTGTCAATAATAGTCCACTTTCCATCGTACTAAACTAATGTAATTGCTACCGTACGCCACCCTTGACCGAACCCGACAGAAACGCTGCTTGGCTTTGCCGACGGTGAAGATGATAAGAACAGCTAATACTTCCCACCGTCGGGGACAACATCGTAGCGTTTCTGTCAGAACCCATCAAGGGCAAGCCCTGCTACGCAGGATGGCTGGTTA
>NZ_FOER01000042.1:0-13879 GCF_900110805.1 Butyrivibrio sp. TB
TTTCTAGAAAAAAACTTGTCAGGATTAATAGAAAACTTTCCTGCATCTTTTGACATGTTAGAAATAATATTAAGTAGCGAATCTTTGACTTGTAGAGCAAATGACATTTTTGAACCTCCTTGAAATTGAAACAATGATTACATTGCTAATTTCAAGGGCCGCTCTAACTACCTCTTAAAAATCAATCAGTAGTTAGAGCGGCCGCATATTTGATTCACTATGTCAACTGTTTTATATAAAAAATGAGTTAGACCCTAAATAAAGAATCTAACTCGTGATGTTAACTAAATGACATTGGATATGAATTGGGTGCTAATTGTTAAAGCTACTATGCGAAAAGACCATGACTTTAAGCCTAAGGATGTAGTAAGACTATATAAGATACCACTTGTAAAGGACAACACTACAGTGCTGCTTAAATAAAAGAAGTTAAGAAAATGCATCATAAGGAGGACTGCAGTAATGAAAAAGAACGAAAAAGCTTTTTTGATCAATGTAATGTGGGTGCCGCTATTTGCAGGTGTTATGACAGTAATCCTTTCTAAAGCACCTGGAGTTGATCCATATCTGGTTGGTGTATACATGGGAGTAGTAGGAGCAGCTATGTGCTACTTGGACTACAAAATTTTTATGAAAAAAGAGCCAGAGGAGAACTAATGAAAGCACTGATCATTGCAAATGAGCCATATGTGCTTGAGAAGGTTTGGGAAAAAGTTGAAGTTGATAACATCAACGTTGTGATTGCAAACGGAATCAATAAATAATTGCTGCCCTGGGAATATGCAAGGCTTTAGACAATTTAATATGTGTGAGATTTTGTAGGAAAAGGTTGATGGAGATTAGAAGTCTTCATCAGCCTTTTTTGTGTCTAATGAGTTGGAAGTTTATTTTTTAAATCACATTACGGTTTTTAGCAAAAAAATTGATATAATAAACATGACATATATATGACATGTTTGGGTTGATATGATGAATGTGGAGTAAAGAAAATGAAGATAGACAGGTTGATCGGAATACTTTCCGTATTGTTACAGGAAGAGAAAACTACAGCTCCTGTGTTGGCAGAGCGTTTCGAGGTGTCCAAAAGGACTATCAATAGAGACATCGAAACTTTGTGCAAGGCTGGGATTCCGATACAGACATCCCAGGGGGTTGGCGGCGGAATCAGTATCATGGATGGATATCGTATGGACAGGACAATCCTGACATCCAGGGATATGCAGATGATACTTGCAGGACTCAGAAGCCTTGATAGTGTGAGCGGAAGCAGGTATTATGGGCAGCTCATGGAGAAGATAAAGGCAGGTTCCTCTGAGTTTGTAAGCGGCAGGGATTCTATTTTGATCGATCTGTCATCCTGGTACCGGGAATCACTTGCTCCAAAGATAGAAGTTATACAAAATGCGATTGAAAGTAGACATACATTAAAGTTTACTTACTACAATCAAAAAGGCGAAAGTATTCGCGAGCTTGAACCTTATTATATTGTATTCAAATGGTCCAGCTGGTATGTATGGGGACGTAGTGTTTCTGGTGGTAGTGTGCCTCGAGTAGGTCTTAATGGACCAAGGAAGGGCGCAGATAATAATGACTTTCGTCTGTTCAAGCTTAACCGAATGGATAAGGTTACTATGTCGGATACTGAGTTTGTCTGCAGAGATGTTCCAACGCCAGACTTGTCTACAGAAAAGATATTTCCTGGTGGAATAAAGGTAAAAGCTCTTTTTACAGAGGATGTTAAATGGAGGCTTGTAGAAGAGTTTGGGCCGGAGTGCTTTACTCAGGAGCCGGACGGAAGATTATTGTTTAAAGCTGACTATACTGATATGGACAATCTGGTTACCTGGATGCTGACGTTTGGAGATAAGGCAGAGCTACTTGAACCCAAGGAAGCAAGAGAGAAAATAAGAAATATAGTTGAGGCTATGGAAAGAAATTATTCATGAAGAACGTGTAAAAAGACTTAGAGGTTAATAAATATGGCTTTTGATTTTAAGAAAGAATATAAAGAGTTTTATTTTCCCAAGAATAAACCTGGTATTATTACGGTTCCGAGCATGAATTATATTGCTGTACGAGGAGCGGGAGATCCGAACCAGGAAGATAGTGATTATAAAAAATCTATTGGATTACTATATGGAATTGCCTTTACAATAAAGATGAGTAAGAAAGGTGATCATCGTATTGAGGGATATTTTGATTATGTGGTTCCACCGCTAGAAGGATTTTGGTGGCAGGAGGAACGACCATCAGAAAATTCTAAAACACAAACTGACCCAGCTGAGCGAAGCATGGTAGCAGGAATCGATTACTCCCATAAAGAAGACTTTCACTGGATCTCTGTGATCCGAGTTCCTGATTTTGTTACAAAGGAAGACTTCAACTGGGCAGTATCTGAGGCGACGAAGAAAAAGAAAATGGACTTTTCAAATGTGGAGTTCCTGACTGTAGATGAAGGGCTTTGCGTTCAGTGTATGCACATAGGTTCTTATGATGATGAGCCTGCAACGGTTAAGATGATGCATGAATTTATGGAGGCACAGGGATATGTTCTTGATATTACTGATAAGCGCCTTCATCATGAAATATATCTAAGTGATGCAAGGAAAGTTGCTCCGGAGAAGTTAAAGACAGTTATAAGGCATCCGATAAAGCGGAAAGGAAGTTAAGCAGAATGCACCAGAGCTATTTCGAAAGACTTGCAAAGAAAACGTGATCATGTCAGATCCGGAAGATTGCTTTAGGTTCATGAGTGAATTTCCTGAAAAATATCAGCAGATGAGTTTGTTTGACGATGGAGGTTAAGGCCATGGAGTATATCAAAGTTACGAAGGACAATCTGGAACAGGAGCACATATGCTGCGCGATTTCAAATAATAAAGATGTCCAAGTTGCGTCAAAGAAAGCCTGGCTTACGGACAGATTTGATGAGGGGCTTGTCTTTTTAAAGAGTGCAGAGCGCGGTAAGTGTTTTATAGAGTATATCCCTGCCGAGAACGCATGGGTTCCGATCGATGCAGATGGTTATATGTACATAGATTGCCTGTGGGTATCCGGCTCTTTTAAAGGACACGGCTATTCTTCTGATCTTCTTAACGCATGTATTGAGGATAGTAAAGAGAAAGGCAAAAAAGGTCTTTGTATTCTGTCATCAGCTAAGAAAAAACCATTCCTTGCAGATCCAAAGTTCTTAAAGTACAAGGGCTTTGAAGTGTGCGATGAAGCGGACAACGGAATACAGCTTATGTATCTTCCTTTTGATAAAAAAGCTAAGGTGCCTTCAATTAAGGAATGTGCCAAGCATCCGCATATAGATGAGAAAGGGTATGTTTTGTATTATACAAATCAGTGTCCTTTCAATGCCAAGTATGTTCCGGTCCTTGAAGAAACAGCAAAGAAGAACAAGATTCCTTTCAAGGCGGTCAAGATACAGACAAAGGATGAAGCGCAGAGTGCACCTACACCTGTTACAACGTATGCATTCTTTTGTGATGGTGAGTATGTAACCAATGAGCAGATGAATGACAAGAAGTTCCTGAAACTGATCGGGAAATAAAATAATATAAAAAATACGTTTTCTATAGTGGCATTTACTTCCATTTTCCAAAAGATAATGGAACGTGGTCAACAAGTTATGAGAGGTTTCTGCGAAAGATGATTCGTAGGAGCCTCTTTTTTTCTATGATTGAATAATGTATCATTAAAGAAACACAGATGTAATGCATATTGTGGGGGAAGACATAATGGGGCATCCTGATTGCAATGGACATTCGACTCTTTTTGACGGAGTGCCGTGGGGACGTGATATGTGTGTGTTTGAGGCTTCAGGTGAGCCGGGAGTTTATGTTGCAGATCTTGACCTTGATAGCCTTAGGAAGCACAGAAGTGGTGATATCATGGGCGATAAGTACAGGCATCCTGAGAAATATGATATTCTGGCAGATGAAAATGTTCGAGGCATTATAGCCGGAGAATTTGTGCATTGGTAAATGTGGTCTTGTTAGAAGAAACATGGTAAACAAGTGGAGGAATTGGATATTATGGCTGAAATTTGGGATTTGTATGATCGCGACGGAAATAGAACCGGAGAAACATGGGGAAGAGGCTTTGGTAATTACAAAGATATTCCGGAAGGAAGATATCACCTTGGCGTAGATATCCTTGTGGTTCATGAGGATGGAACGTATCTTCTGATGAAGAGAAGTGATGATAAAGATGTATACCCAGGTTTTTGGGAAGCCAGTGCAGGTGGATCAGCTCTTAGCGGAGAAGAGCCGCTTGAAGCAGCTACAAGAGAACTCCTTGAAGAGACAGGACTTGTTCCCGATAGCATGGAACTTGTCAATGTTCTGTTCAAAGATCCAAGCAGAGCTATGTTTTATTCATATCTGGCCAGAGTGAGCTGTGATAAAGACAGTGTAACGCTGCAGGAAGGCGAAACAGTAGCTTATAAATGGCTTGATAAAGAGGCTTTTCTTGAATATGTTGATTCGGAAAATACGATCGGGTCACATAATCAGAGATTTGAAAAATACATTAATACCCTCAGGTGAGGTAGCAAGCACATCAAAGGTCAAAGGTGATATCGTCAATGATCCCGAAGAGGTAATGGAACATAGATTTTTTAAGAAAAATGAGTTGCCTGAAAACCTTAACGAATATGATAAGAGAATAATTCTTGAGTGGGCTGAGAGACAGTAAATTGGGGAGAAAATATGTTACCGACAAGATCAGAAGCAGAAAGTCTATTAGAAGAAGCAGAGAAGTGCAATCCCGGACCATGGGGGAATCATAGCCGTGTGGCTGCGCACTGCGCAGAGAAGATCGCATTAGGCTGCGGCGGAATGGACCCGGAGAAAGCTTATATCTTGGGACTTCTTCATGACATTGGAAGAAAATTCGGAGTAAGGCATTTGGGCCATGTTTCGGATGGATACTCATATATGATGTCACTTGGATATGATGAAGTAGCCAGAATTTGTCTTACACACTCATTCAATAATATGAGACTTGATGAGTACATCGGAAAGGTTGATACTTCGGAAGATGAGTATGAACTGATTCAGACAGAACTGGGGAAGATTAAAGCTGACGAATATGACATGCTTATCCAGCTCTGCGATGCACTTGCCGGTAGTGAAAGCGTCATGAACATCGAGGATCGTATGAATGATGTAAAAAGGCGTTATGGCAATTTCCCGCAGGCGAAGTGGGATTCAAACATGAGGCTGAAAGCATATTTCGAAGAAAAAGCCGGCAAGGATATCTATGATCTGGTGGAAAAAGATAGCTATACACTTGAGGAGTTAAATAAAAATGCTGAAAAGATTAAATGAAGATTATAGATTTACCAAAAGAAAATGGAAAGAAATAACTTATAGAAAACACGGAGGAAAATGACATGGCAGCAACATTACTTTATCAGGGACATGGAAGCGTAAGGATTGTTACAGGTGAGGGGAAAGTTATTTATATTGATCCATTCTTGGGGGATGGCTATGATCTTCCGGCAGATCTTATTCTCATGACACATGGACACTATGATCACACGCAGGTGGATCTTATCTCTACAAAGAATGAAGGATGCTCTGTAATTAAATGGTCAGATGCTCTCAAAGATGGCGAATATCAGAATTATGATTTTGGTTTTGTATCTATTGAAACTGTAGAAGCTGGATATAACAAGAATCACAACGTCACAGAATGTGTCGGTTTTATACTTACATTTTCTGACGGTGTAAAAGCATATTTTTCCGGAGATACATCTACAACTCCATCTATGGCAGGATTTGCAGATAGGAAGTTGGATTACGCTTTTCTGTGCTGCGATGGAGTATTCAACATGGATGTGGCTGAAGCGTCAATGTGTGCAAAGGCAATAGGCGCAAAGCATACGATTCCTTACCACATGGAACCGGTGAAGGATAAAAGCGGTTTTGATATAAGTGTTGCAGAGAGCTTTGATGCACCAGGTAAGATAATACTCAAGTCTGGAGAAGAGCTTGTTTTGGAGTAAGAGGAATAAAGAAGTAAAAAATGACGAAGTAAAAAAGATAAAGAATCTTGAAAACAATTTTTAATCATATTAGCCTTTTCTTAGGACGTCCGAATCATTCCTAACAGGAGGCTTTTTAATGACGAAAGAACAACTTCATAAATACGTTTCTGAAAGCGCCAGAAACGAGAGTAACATTTGCCAGATTTATGCGATTAAAGAAGGGCTGGATGTTTATGACGACTGCTGGCACGGATTTAAGACCTTAAATGCTATGAATGTCAATTCTGTTACCAAAGGAATTATGGCGTTACTTGTGGGAATTGCGTTGGACAAGGGCTTTATCAAAAACGTGGATCAAAAGGTGATAGATTTTTTCCCTGATTACATTGTAAAGCGTGGGGAGAAGACCATATATGATGTCACAATCAGGCATCTGCTCACTATGACAGCTCCTTATAAAGGCAGGTCAGAACCCTGGAAAAAGGTATGTACTTCACAGGACTTTACGATAGCGATACTTGATTATCTTGGAGGCCGCAGCGGAATCACAGGTGAATTTAGGTATGCTACGCTTGGTATTCAGATTTTGGCAGGGATAATCGAGAAGGCAGCCGATGAGAAGTGCATAGATTTTGCCAACAATAATCTGTTTGTGCCGTTGAACCTTCCTGAGCGAATAGCGCATGGAGACAGCTCAAAAGAAGATCAGTTTGATTTTTTCATGAATAAGAATCCAAGGAAATATGAATGGTACAGCGACCCTCGGGGCTGCGTTACTGCGGGCTGGGGCTTATGTATGTCAGCGAAAGATATGGCTGTAATCGGCGCTATGGTGTTGAATGATGGCCTGTATAACGGAAATAGAATAATCTCAGAAGAATATCTGAAAGATATGCTCTCTCCCCATCTCAAGCTAGGCGAACGGTTTGGCTTCATGAACTATGGCTACTTATGGTACAAACCCTATGATGATAAAGAGGTATATGCGGCGATTGGTGACAGCGGAAATATCATCTATATAAACAAAGAGAAAAAAGTATCTGTTGGAGTGACAGGTACGTTTAAGCCGAGGATATATGACAGAGTGGATTTTATCGAGCAAAAGGTATTGCCTGCCATTGGCGTAGGATGACAGTTTTTTTAGTAATTGTCATGATGGTACTAAAGCTCTAAATGAGAGAAATGTGCGGAGCGGATATTTATGTCCTTTTTTCAAAAAATACAGAAGCAATAAATGTCTCAAATGAATTATAATTATTGCTAAAGTATATGGTATGGGATAAGAGGACGAAGTTTGAAAGTGTTCCACTTTCAAACCCAAATTGGTGTCGCGAGCTCCACCAATTTGAACCATTAGTCACTCGCTTTGCTCGCGACATGAGGTTAAAAATGGATTTCAGAAAGGCAACTTTAGAAGATATTGATTTGCTTGTTACTACAAGAATAGAAGTGCTTAGGGCTGCAAATGAGCTTGGTGCAGAGCCTGGATACTTAAATAATCTTAACTATTAAATAATTAACATCAAGAGAAAGACCAAAGAGAGCGGCCATGACAAATACAGAACAGACCACACAAAATATGACCTCAGGAAACAGTATGAAACAGATCATACTGTTCTTTTTGCCCTTATTATGGGGAAATCTTTTCCAACAACTATATAGTCTTGTGGATAGCATTATAGTTGGCAAGGGAATCTCGGATCAGGCGCTGGCTGCTGTTGGGGCAACCGGGACACTTAACTTCCTTATACTTGGATTTGTTGTGGGGATGACCAGAGGATTTGGCATAACCTTTGCCCAGAGCTTTGGAAAAAACGATATGGCTATGCTGAATGCATACATCAGAGCAGCCAAGAAGCTCAGTATCACGTTTGGAATAGCCTTTACTGTTGTATGCGTTTCTTTGCTCAATAAGATGCTGACGTTCTTGAACACTCCTGAAGATATCTTTGACGATTCGTATAGATATTTTGCTGTGATCTTATTGGGAATTGTAGTGACGGTTATGAATAACCTTGAGATTACAATTCTCCAGTCAATGGGAGATTCCAGAACGCCCCTCACTGCTATGATCTGTTCATCACTCGTGAACATCATGCTTGATATTATTTTCATAATGGCCTTTGGCACAGGAGTTGTCGGAGCAGCAGTGGCAACAGTGGTCTCTCAGTTTGTATCATACCTTTTGTGCCTTAAAAAGCTTAGAACCATCGATTTTATGAGTCTGGGAAAATACACGTCAGAAATAGCAGATGAAAAGAATATATTGGTTGAACTGATGAAAATAGGACTTCCTGTGGCATTTATGAATTCGGTCACAGCTGCAGGGGCCATGGTATTGCAGTACTTCGTAAATCTTATGGGAAGCGCATATGTGGCAGCATATTCAGCCTGCATGAAATTTGCATCACTCTTTGAGCAGTTTGGAATGTCCGTAGGTCTTTCCATGATGACCTTTGTGGGGCAAAATAAGGGCGCTGGCAAATATGACAGGATACGCACAGGAGTAAGACAGGGCCTGATGCTCTCTACACTTGTGAATGTGCCTATATCGCTCCTTATGATATTTGTGCCCGGAAGCCTGGCAAGGATGCTGCTGACTGACAACATGATAATCGGTTATTGTACCGATTTCATGCCGATCATGGGAATAAGCTTTTTTGCCCTGGGCTGGCTTTTTGTATACAGATACTCTGTTCAGGGGTTGGGCAATACCTTTATACCAATGCTCTCAGGCGGGCTCGAAGTCATTATGAGACTGATCTTTGGCTTTTGGGTAGGAAGGAACGGATTTAAGGGAATTGCCATTTCTGAAGTATCTGCATGGATAGGCGCTTTTCTGATGCTCATGGTGACATACTATTGTTTAATTGGCAAAAGAACTAAAGCAATAGCATAAAGTAGCAATAAAAAGACTCCCTGGATTTTTGTTAAAATGTAAGAAAGCAATATGGAATAATGCCGGATTAATCGATGAGAGAAGATAGATTATGGACAAATCATGGTCAGAAAACAATAAAGAAATACAGAAATTGCTGACGAAGGAAGCAACATTTAAAGATGCTATTCAGAAGCTTTGGGACAGGATTATAAGGAAGGACTGAGAATTTTGGAGGAAAACTATATGGAATAAGGGATGTCGCAATCAGCAGCCCATATAAACGTAGTATTGATACCATTAAAAGATTAACAGACGCGTTAGAGATTAGTATTCAAACCGATGAAGCTGCCATCGGAACTTCCTGATCTTGAACAGATAATTCTGATATAACCCCAGGTTATCATCAGCCATAGGTAAATACATACGCAGAGTAAGCGCTACTAACTATATAATGGTAACAGAGACCGATACATCTTGTGAGGAGCCAGGTGGAGTATGTCCTTTTGCTGTGGCTGATGACATCCCTATCTGGCTGGATGTATCCATGTAAGCCTTGCTACTGAAGACCAGGTGATTCCCTGCGATTATGTTGGGATAGAATCAGGAAGAAAAGTACCTGACAAATTTGAAAAGGCCGGATTTCACGCAACAAAGAGTGAGTTTGTTGATGCACCTTTGATTGATGAACTTCCTGTTGCTCTTGAGTGTAAGGTAAAGAGCTTTGAGGATGGCATTTTGATTGGAGAAATCGTAAATGTCTCTGCAGATGAAAGCGTAGTGACAGATGGAGCAGTTGATATCACAAAGCTTAAGCCTATAAGCTTTGATCCATTTGGTAATGGATATTACGGAGTTGGAGAAAAGGTGGGCAATGCTTTTAAGGACGGCATGCAGTTGAAATGATAAAGAGATTCAAAGAGGTAAGTGGTCTTTACATAGAAAAAATCTACGGTCAGGATAGACTTGCTTTCGCAATGTCAGATACGTCTGATCTGTATGACCTGGTCGAGTATGCCCAGCATGGTGGGTGTCAGGGCTTTGTGATCCTCGGATATATCGACGGAGAACAACCGGTCAGCAAGCCGAGAAAGCCCGGAAGAGTACAGATCATTGAATAGGAAGGTGACGGTGTGGAACAGGCCATCTGTATCGATGGTGATATCGGCACGATAATTGATGAATTAAGGAAGTATTCATCAAGCCATAGAGCAGTAAAAAACTATATCGGATTTACAAATCAACACTTTTTACAAAACGTGTCGGGACCTGTACTCCTGAAATCAACACATTTTGCAAAAAGTGTTGTTCTTTTTGTGTGCTCATTTTCCTATAATGACTTCAAGCTCAAAGCAAAGAGCAAAAAAACAAATTGAGAATAAGAAAGGAAAAGATAAATGAGCAAAACAAATAAGATGTATCTGGTAACAGGAGCAGCAGGATTTCTTGGAAGCACAGTCTGCAGAAAGCTTGTTGAAAGAAATGAAAAAGTAAGGGCATTTGTCCTTGAAGGTGATAAGTCAGCCGCATATCTTCCGGAAGAAGTAGAAATCGTATACGGAGATCTTTGTAATAAAGATGACCTGGAGAGATTCTTTGAGACGCCTGAAGATACAGAAGTGATCGTGCTCCACATAGCGAGCATCGTAACAGTAAATCCTGATTACAGTCAGAAAGTTATGGATGTAAATGTCGGTGGAACAGAAAACATCATAGAGATGTGCAAAGAGCACAAAGTATCAAAGCTTGTCTATTGCTCATCAACAGGAGCAATACCTGAGGAAGAAAAAGGAACCATAAGAGAGTGCGAAGGATCTATTCCCCTTGATCCTGAGAGAATCAAAGGCTGCTACTCATTGTCAAAGGCTATGGCAACAAACGTGGTGCTCAAAGCTGCAAAAGAAGGTCTTAACGCGTGCGTAGTCCATCCATCAGGAATCCTTGGACCTGAAGACTTTGCAATGGGTGAGACCACAAAGACTCTGGTTGATATCATCAATGGTGAGATGCCCGCCGGAATTGACGGAAGCTTTAATCTGTGTGATGTAAGAGATCTGGCTGACGGACTCATTGGGGCAGCTGATAAGGGCAAAAGCGGAGAGTGCTACATCCTTGGAAATGAGCCTGTTAGTTTTAAGGATTTTACAAAGCTTGTTTCAGAGGAGAGCGGTTGCAAGCAGATGAAGTTCTTTTTACCAATATCAGTAGCAAACCTGATTGCCGGGGTACTTGAGAAAAAGGCTAAGAAGACTGGAGAAAAGCCTCTTATGACAACATTCTCCGTTTACAACCTTGCAAGAAACAACCGATTTGATTCAAGTAAAGCAAGTAAGGATCTGGGTTATACCACAAGGTCGTATAGAGAGACCATACGTGACGAGATCAGATGGCTCAAAGAAACAGGAAAGATCGCATAAAAAGAACATTCAAGAGAAAAGAAGGAGAAGAATACGATGAACGATTTAGATAAGGTTTATGCAGAAAGTGTTGCAAAGGATTACATGCCAAAGGAAACAAATAAGGTAAGGCAGCTTAAAAAGCTTGATGAAAGAGCAAAGCTTCCGGCATTTATAACAGCCATGACGCTTGGAATTATTGGGACTTTGATCTTTGGCACAGGAATGTGCTTTGGACTTAGCGTCTTTGGAACAGGAGTAATTTTCATGGTCATCGGGGTGCTTCTTGGAATAGTAGGTGCTGCAGTTTGTATCATCAACTATCCTTTATACAAGAAGCTCCTTAAAAAGGGCAAGGAAAAATATGCCTTTGAAATTTTGGAACTTGCTAAAGAGATAACAGGAGAAGCATAATGACAGAAAATAAGAATGTAGAAACAAAATTATTTATTTTTGCTTGACTATGACGTTACGTAATGGTTTATGATGTAATCACACGTGAAGGAGATGATAGCCATGAAGACAGTAAATGAAGTGAGTAAACTGACTGGAGTGAGTATACGCACGCTGCAGTATTACGATAAGATAGGACTCTTAAAGCCGGCGGAGTATACCGAGTCCGGATACAGGCTGTATGACGATGCGGCGCTGGAGAGACTTCAGCAGATTTTACTGTTTCGTGAGCTTGAGTTTCCGCTTAAGGATATCAAGGATATCGTAACCAGATCTGATTTTGACAAGAGATTGGCACTTGACCAGCAGATAGAACTTCTAGAATTAAAGAAGGAACACATCGAAAATCTGATCAGTATGTGCCGTGGTTTAAAACTGAGAGGAGTGAGACATTTGGATTTTACAGCATTTGATTCAAGTAAATTAGACGAATACGCTAAGCGCGCAAAAGAACGGTGGGGCAATACTCCGGAATATAAGGAATTCGAAGAGAAGAACGGTAAGCGGTCAAAGAGCGAAGAAAAAAGTATGATGGCCGATTTTATGAAAATCTTTGAAGAGTTCGGAGCTATGAAGGATCAGGATCCTGCTTCTGCAGAAGTTCAGGATCAGGTAAAGAAACTGCAGGGCTTTATTACCGAGCATTTTTATAAATGTACTAAGGAGATTCTTTCAAGTCTCGGTAAGATGTATGCCGGTGGCGGCGAATTCACCGAGAATATTGATAAGATGGGTGGAGAAGGAACTGCTGAATTTACTCACCGAGCGATACAGATCTACTGCGGATGATACATTTCGGAAGATTATTTTGATACATCATTCGGCAAAACCCATTGCCTTCTCGTTGGTGATCCTGAAAAGCCAAGGATATGTACAATACATGGCGGAAATGGGATCACAACATTGAATCTTAAACTGTTTCTTCCGTTGCTGGAGGAATACTATATCATTGCGCCGGATGTGATCGGGATGCCCGGGAAAACACTTGATGCAGTGATTGAGTCCATGGGAGGAAAAGGGGATCCGGTATGGAGAGAATTCTTCGATATCATGATGTCATCATACAAGATGGAGATGAGACCTCCCAGGGAATATAAGAAGATGGAGATGATATCGTTTAAGGCTCCTCTTCTGATAATCGCATCGGAAAATGATATCTTTTTTCCAGCAGGCAGATACACTAAGGAGACAGTTGTTATGACAGGTGCACCTGAGATAGGAAATTCCACTTCAAAAGAGCGCAGAGCATATATAAAAGAAAGATATCCATGCATTTCTGACTGTGACATGTGCGGACTTTGTAAGGTGTTTCGCGGAAAAGATGCAGAAACTGCATATAAAGATTACATAGATGGCAACAAGAGTTTTCTTGAAGTCTCTGCATATTACAAATAAATAATTAAATTTTCTTTTATCTGAAAGTCCAACGTCATTGTACTTCCCTTTTGTATATGAGCAACAGTAAAAGGTGGGATAAGGGCCGGAAATGCTAGCGCTTTCGTTGAAAATTATTCTTGTATGTAAAGATGCTCCAGATCTCCGTCTACAAATCCGGTTGATATGCCGGTGTATCTTTCTTTGAGATCATCTGCGTACTTGCCTTCATCAAGATATCTAAGCATATCCTGAATAGCATCTTCTAACACATCATCCCACTCAGCAACTTGTCGAAAGGAGAATGCGTCTTCTGAAGAAAAGACTACATCTGTAGCCCAGTCGTCATCATCGGGATCAAAAGAAGATGATATGATCACATCTATTGACCATAAATAGTTACCATCATCATATATATTAAAGCAAAGGCCCTTCCCAACAGTTATATAAGGTAATAATTTTATAATCAAACTATGTATAAAGGTACTATATTATCAAGATATAGTACCTTTTTTATATACACATATTGAATAGTATATGGTATTATAAATAATATGTTAATCAATCTATATGGATGGATAAGAGATGAATTATGTAAAGGTATACACAAAGACATACAGAGATAATTCAGCAAGATACATAGAGCTGCCATCTCTTTTGATAGAGCAAGATGGAGAGACACAGATATTTGGACAGCTACTGCGCTATCAGATCAAGTATAGCCATAAGAGCAGGACTTGGCATAACAAGCTCATACAGGCTGTTGGGTTGTTATTTGAT
>NZ_FOER01000003.1:0-236182 GCF_900110805.1 Butyrivibrio sp. TB
TAAGATGAATTAAGGAAGAAAAATCAAGCTTTCTGTTTCTAGAAAAAAACTTGTCAGGATTAATAGAAAACTTTCCTGCATCTTTTGACATGTTAGAAATAATATTAAGTAGCGAATCTTTGACTTGTAGAGCAAATGACATTTTTGAACCTCCTTGAAATTGAAACAATGATTACATTGCTAATTTCAAGGGCCGCTCTAACTACCTCTTAAAAATCAATCAGTAGTTAGAGCGGCCGCATATTTGATTCACTATGTCAACTGTTTTATATAAAAAATGAGTTAGACCCTAAATAAAGAATCTAACTCGTGATGTTAACTAAATGACATTGGGTCTGAACTGTAACGTATTTTAAACGTTTTAACTCTTTACCGATATTTTGTTATTGTATATGTGTATATGCGTATGATAAAATTATTTGTATCAATAGTATAACCATGGGAGTTTTAGTGCAATTCAAGCACCAAGATTCTATGGTTATTTTTTATGGAGGTATTTGCCATATGAAGAAATTTCTTTCGATTGCATATTCCATATTTTTGGTTACATTCTTCTCAAGCACTGCTTACGCAGCTCCTACTGTAATGTCTGATGGCGGAATATTTGATGCTGAATACTATGCCGCCTCTTACCCAGATGTTGCGGCTGTAGTTGGTACTGATAGCGAAAATTTGTATGCCCAATACAATACTTTCGGAAAATACCAAGGATTACTCCCATATGAAGGAGCGGTTAATACCATTACTATTAATTCTGATGATGCTCAAGTTGCATTAGAATTTGCTCAAGCACTTAAACCAAGTGGAGTAACTTTTAATCCTACGGTATTAACAAACGATTCTTCAACAGAAGCTACGTATGCATATGCTAGCGGAGCCGTTGCTTTTATGCAGTATATAAAATCAAATTTTAAAGACCCATATTCAGCTAAAATAAGCGCTCTCGTTGTAACCAAATTTTCAACCACCGTCCAATCACCTGCTTTACAGCCCTACTTTGATAATTGCATTGCAAATTTAGTAAACTTTCATACAGCTAATTATCTCAACATGTATTATTGTATATCTGCGTCAATAAATGCAAAAAATAGCTTTGGCGCTTACACCGGATATAAAACATATATCGGATATTGTAATTCCGATGGTAGTGTCTATAACATAATATGTATTGATAGCGAAGATGATATTTATAGCAATAGTGATATGCCCAATTTTGTTTCATATGTTTATTCGTTATTTGGTTCCACTGTCCTTTACAAATTTACTATTGCGTTAGATTTTTCAAAATATTATTAAAATTCATATTATTTAAGTGAACTGCGCACTAATTTTGCTTAGTGCGCAGTTCACTCGTTCAACTAGTAGACGGAGGAAAGGAAAATGGCACTTATAAACTGTCCTGAATGTGGAAAAGAAATATCAAATCAAGCATTGGCATGCCCGAATTGTGGATATCCTATAAGAGATAATAATACACCAAATACATCAGGTATAAATGTTTCAAGAGAGATTGATCGAATGTATTCTTTGATTGATGATTTTGATCGAAAACCGCCCAAAACCAATGATATATATAAGTCCTTGTCAGATATTCTACCTGTTATCACAAGAGATGTTAATTCTGTTCGAAGAAAAGCATCTGATTGCTCTGATGAAGAAAGAACAATAATCGAGGATAAGATTGCAGCAGTCATTCTTGAAGCCACATCGAGATGTACAGGTTTTGGTAGTTGGATATCACTTAAGGCATATTATGAGTTAGTAGATTTTGACAGTATATCCGAAAAAACAATGAAAGAGATTGCTGATTGGGTTTTTTCTGAACTAACCGATAGTGAAAACGGTCATATAAATATTATTCTATTATGGTATCCGACATATCAAATTATAAATCACGCGTCTGAGTCAATTAAAAAGCCCATTGAGGAATACTTAAATAGCACTGGTAAAATGGAGAATATAACATCTAGCGTGGAACGACATCTCAATGACAGTGTAGCTGTACAAGAAGCAGTGAAAACTGCTTCTATTGTTTCTGCAACTGTCAATGTTTCAAAATGTCCTACATGCGGCTCGATAAACATAACAAAAATATCTAGCCTATCCAGATTTGTCTCAACAGGATTATTTGGTATAGGGAGCAAAAAAATAGGTAAGACCTTTAAATGCTCTAATTGTGGATATATGTGGTAATACATAATACTAACGGAATCATTAAAAAATGCAGACAACTGCATTTCACGTCACCGAGTTTTCGCTTGGTGGCGTCAGTGAATATCGGATTAAAGAGTAAAAACTGATCCAATACGAATAGATCTTTTATTTTTTTATTACATCTCAATATATAATGATTCGTACCTTAATATCATTTTATGACATGATATTTTTCCAGAGAAATGTTATCTATGCTAAGCATCTCTAACATTATTGCAACAGTGCTGCTAGGAACATTTATTCCCTCTTCCCAAGTTTCTACTGTCTTTTTGAAATCACAAAGCATTTTGCAAATATTGCTTGAGAAATACTAGCTTTAAGACGAATATTCTTTATTTCACTTTGCTGTATATTCTTTCAGCGAATTTTGTTCCAACACTAGTTTAAGTGCCTGTGACTTACCATATTTCTATATATCTTCAACTTCTTCACTAAGGCTATTCATATAGCTTTCATTCATTAAGCTCATATCCTATATCTCCTTGTGAGGGAATTTTCATTCTACTGTATATCCATTGTGTATACACTCATCTGCTATAGTACTTTTTTACTTTTGCCGATATACAGATATACAATATGAGGGTTATTGGTGAGACAACTATGAAAAAATCCAAAAATATCGGCTATTATTATTGCTCTCTATCAACATTCTTCAACATTATCAAGAATCACTCAGTTTTTCTCTCAGATCCTTTGCAGATGAACGATACTGACGAGATAACCCGGGTATGTAAACATATGCCCAAATCGGACGATGAGTCACTAAAACATGTCAAAGCTGAGTCTGGAAAAGCCTCTAAATACATCCACGAGCACGGCCAGAATAACATCTTCATCGGAAGCAGCTCAAAGGGTGACGATATCCTCAGCCAGTGGCGCGGATATGGCAATGACAGCAGAGGCGTATCCATAGGCTTTGATCTTCCCCTCATGTGCGAAAGGAATGCAAAACTCACATTATAAGATGTCAGATATAGGACTACACTCAAAAGATCTGACATGCTCAACTGGGCATCAATACTCCATTCTGCAGAAGAAATGGGCCGCTCTGCAAGACATATAGACAATCCGCCTACTCTCTACGCCTGCAATGAAGCTGCCGCCCTTGCAAGTTCCAATGACAACATATCAGACTCCGACCCATACAAACCAATCCTAAACCGCATGCTCCCCGAACTTGCCACCTACAAAAGCGCCTGCTTCAAGGAAGAAATGGAAATGCGCCTTATCTACAAAGAAGACGTGCGCCTCGAACGCCTTATATCCCGCATAAACGGCGATGAACAAAAATACCTAGACTCCGCCCTCTACCACGACTTCCGAACCGTAGCCGCCGAATACGTCATCCTCCCCTTCCACCCCGACGAAATCATAAGCGTCTGCACCGGCCCCAAATGCGGCTGGACAATCGAAGACATCAAAAAATGGCTAGAAGTCTTCTTCCCAAATAATAAGATCAAAGTCACAAAGTCAAAAGCCAGCTACAGATAATCCTAATCGCTTCATAACCTGCGCTCACCCGCCCTTCTCCTGCAAGCATAAGCGCCCCTCCCGCGATACTTACTAACCTAAACTAAAGGCACAATCGTTCCCGCCAAAATAAAATAAGATCCAAAAGCGCCGTCCGGACGAAGTGTAAGGCAAGCTTTTGGATCTTATTTCATTTTGGCAAAAACGACACCCTTTAAGTCAGCACATCTCGCGCATCATCCCACGATGCTTGCATGATACTCCTGCAGTGAGCGCACCGCCGTTCCTTCGCCGAGCTTTTCGGCCCCGATTCCCTCCGCCGAAGCTCTTGCTGCAGCCATTGTGGTGATGTAAGGGATATGATGCTTGATAGCATTCTTACGGATGTAGCTGTCGCTTACATCATCTTTTTTGGTAGTAGGAGTATCTACGATAAGGTCAATCTCACCATTGGTGATAGCATCTACGATATCAGGTCTTCCTTCGAATATCTTATTGATCCTCTTTGCAGGTATACCTGCTTCACTTATCATGGTATAGGTTCTGCCTGTTGCAAGGATGTTAAAACCATCATCATGGAACTTCTGTGCAACCTCTACAAGCTCAGGCTTATCCTTGTCATTAACGCTGATAAGTACGGTTCCTTCTGTAGGAAGCTCCGTCTTAGTTCCTTCCTGAGCTTTGAAGAATGCTCTGCCCCAGTCTTCAGACAGGCCCAGTGCTTCACCTGTAGATCTCATCTCAGGTCCAAGTACAGGGTCTACTTCAGGGAACATGTTGAATGGGAATACTGCCTCTTTTACTCCATAATAAGGAATCTTCCTGTCGCGGAGCCTGCCTACAGGTGACTCGCCGCCAGTTATAGGAAGCGTCATGATATTCGTAGCTTCTCTAACCATATTGATATCGCATACTTTGGATACAAGCGGTACTGTACGGGATGCTCTTGGATTAGCTTCAAGAACATATACCACGCCGTCCTCTATGGCATACTGCATGTTCATAAGGCCTACTACATGCATTTCTTTGGCTATACGTCTTGTATAGTCTTTGATCGTAGCAACGGTCTCATCACTTAGATGCTTAGAAGGAAGTACACAAGCAGAGTCGCCGGAGTGAATACCTGCAAGCTCGATATGTTCCATAACAGCCGGTACGAATACATCTTCACCATCACTTATTGCATCTGCTTCACATTCTGTTGCATGATTAAGGAACCTGTCGATAAGAATAGGTCTATCCGGTGTAACGCCTACTGCCTGAGCCATGTATATATCCATCTGTTCATCGCTGTGAACGACTTCCATACCACGACCACCGAGTACGTACGAAGGACGTACCATAACAGGATATCCGATCCTGCCTGCTATCTCCTTGGCTTCTTCTACATTTGAAGCCATTCCTGACTCTGCCATAGGGATTCCAAGCCTTTCCATCATATCTCTGAAGAGATCTCTGTCTTCAGCCATATCTATGGTTTCAGGACTTGTTCCAAGGATGTTGACACCATTTTTCTTAAGGTCTGATGCCAGATTAAGAGGTGTCTGTCCGCCGAACTGGGCTATAACTCCAATAGGCTTCTCCTTCTTGTAGATACTAAGTACATCTTCAAGTGTAAGAGGCTCGAAGTAGAGCTTATCTGATGTATCATAATCTGTTGATACAGTCTCAGGATTACAGTTGACAATAACTGTTTCGAATCCAAGTTTCTTAAGAGCAAAAGCTGCATGTACACAGCAATAGTCAAATTCAATACCCTGACCTATCCTGTTAGGTCCGCCTCCAAGGATCATAACTTTAGGCTTATCTGTACTTACAGGACTATTATCTTTTATATTATAACTTGAGAAATAGTATGCACTGTCCTTAGTTCCGCTTACATGTACGCCTTCCCAGCCTTCTGTAATGCCGGCGCTTTCACGCGTACTTCTGATATCATCTTCAGATACGTGACATATCTGTGCCAGATACTTATCAGAAAAGCCATCTTTCTTGGCTTTTTCAAGAACTGTAATCTCCGGAACCTTACCATAAGAAGTCTTAATAATCTCCTCTTCTTCCTCAACAAGTTCTTTCATCTGCTCTATAAAATATCTCTTGATCTTAGTAAGTTCATAGAGTCTGTCTATATCAGCGCCCTTTCTGAGAGCTTCGTACATGATAAACTGGCGCTCACTTGTAGGGATGACAAGCATTTTGTAAAGCTCGTCAAGTGTTTTTGTATTAAAGTCTTTTACAAATCCAAGGCCATAGCGGCTCTTTTCAAGTGAACGGATAGCCTTCTGGAAAGCCTCTTTATATGTCTTACCGATGGACATTACTTCACCAACGGCTCTCATCTGCGTTCCAAGATGGTCTTCTACGCCTTTGAACTTCTCGAATGCCCATCTTGCAAACTTGATAACAATATAATCTCCGTCCGGCTTATATTTATCAAGGGTTCCGTACTTGCCACACTCGATGTCATCAAGGTCAAGTCCGCAGGCAAGCATAGCAGAAACAAGAGCAATAGGGAATCCTGTTGCCTTGGATGCAAGTGCTGATGAACGTGATGTACGGGGATTGATCTCTATAACTATGATACGATCTGTCTTGGGATCATGTGCAAACTGGCAGTTACAGCCGCCGATAACCTGAACCTTATCAACGATCTTGTATGCCTGTTCCTGAAGTCTGTCCTGGACTTCCTGGGATATTGTAAGCATGGGGGCAGAGCAAAAAGAATCTCCAGTGTGAACACCCATCGGATCTATATTCTCTATAAAGCATACTGTTATCATCTGGCCTTTGGAGTCTCTTACAACTTCAAGCTCAAGTTCTTCCCAGCCTATAACAGACTCTTCTACAAGCACCTGATGTACCATAGAAGCCTGAAGACCACGTGCACATACTGTCTTTAACTCTTCTACATTGTAAACAAGGCCGCCGCCTGAGCCGCCCATAGTATACGCCGGACGAAGTACTACTGGATATCCAAGTCTTGAAGCTATCTCAACAGCTTCATCAACAGAATATGCAACCTGGCTTCGTGCCATTTCAATTCCAAGTTCGTCCATTGTATTCTTGAACTCAATTCTGTCTTCGCCGCGCTCTATGGCATCGATCTGAACGCCGATTACCTTAACACCATACTTCTCAAGTACGCCTGCCTTTGAAAGTTCAGAAGCAAGATTAAGACCTGACTGGCCGCCGAGATTAGGAAGAAGGGCATCAGGGCGCTCTTTTTCGATAATCTGAGTAAGTCTTTTGACATTAAGAGGCTCGATATAGGTAACATCAGCCGTCTCTGGATCTGTCATGATAGTTGCAGGGTTAGAATTAACAAGGATGATCTCATAGCCCAGCTTTCGAAGAGCTTTACAGGCCTGAGTGCCGGAATAATCGAATTCGCACGCCTGACCTATGATGATCGGACCGGAACCGATGATTAGAATGCGGTGGATATCTTCACGTTTCATGTCTTTGATCTGCCTCCCAAATTTCATTATGATACGTACAATGACCGGATATGGACAAGTCAATATACTCTTTTCAACTATACATACGATAGCATACTGAGAGACATTATAGCAAAATAAATTCAAAAAAACAGGACTAAAATTAATCTGATCAAAAGATTAATTTTAGTCCTGTATGTGATTAATAATGATCTATTCATTTAGTCATTATAGAACTTGCCATCAGCACCCTTGGTCTTGATAGCAACTCTTCCAAAGAAACGCTCCTGGCTTCTTTCTACTTTCATGGAATCCTTACGGGATCCTTTTTTACCTGACTTGTCTGCGTTTCTAAAGGTCCTTGCGCTCTTATCAAAGGACTTGGAATCACGAGATCCCTTGCCTCTTACATCTCTTGCGCTTCTGCCATCGCGGCTGTAGCTCTTGGAAGGCTTGCCATCACGGCCAAATCTTGCGCCTTTGCCATCACGACTTCTTCCTGATCTGCCATCTTTGCCATAACCTAAGCGAGCACCATCACGGCTTCCTCTTCCGTATCCGGAACGTGCGCCGTCGCGGCCTCTTGATCTTCCATCACGACCGCCTCTTCTTCTCTCAGGGATCTTAAGATCTTCTACATCCTTGCCCATCTTGAGTCTCATGAAACCTGCAGCAAGCTGTTCAGCGGTATACTCGCCCTCTTCAACCTTCTGCTGGATAAATGCCATAACAGAATCTACATCGCCGTTTTCAATTACATCTATAACTTCTGCAAATACCTTCTGTGACTTAGCCTTAGTGATATCCTTGGCAGAAGGAACCTTACGCTCTTCGATCTTGGTATGACAGATCTTCTCGATGTCACGGATCTTGTATGTCTCACGACCTGAGCAAAGTGTGAAGCTCTTACCGCTCTTACCGGCTCTTCCTGTACGTCCTATACGGTGAACATAGTATTCAATATCTTCCGGAATATCGAAGTTGAATACACAGTCAACTCCGCTTACATCGATACCTCTTGCTGCAACATCAGTTGCAATAAGGATGTTGATGCGTCCGTTTCTAAAGATATTCATGACCATGTCACGCTGGTTCTGAGACAGGTCACCATGAAGTCCGTCAGCCTGGTATCCTCTGTCTTTGAGCATACTTGCAAGCTGATCTACCATTCTCTTAGTATTAGCGAATATCAGAGATCTCTGTGGCTGATAGTAATCAAGAAGTCTTGTAAGAACCTCAAACTTCATCTCTCTTGGTATTACAAAGTATGACTGCTCGATAGACTTAACAGTGATCTCCTTGGGAGTCATACGGATATACTCAGCATCAGCCTTCTGATACTGTCTTGTTATCTCAAGGATAGGCTTTGGCATGGTAGCTGAGAAAAGAGCTGTCTGGCGATCCTCAGGCATTCCCTTAAGGACTGTCTCGATATCTTCTCTAAAGCCCATGTCAAGCATCTCATCAGCTTCATCAAGTACCAGAGTCTTAACCGCATCCATCTTCATGGTATGACGTCTCATGTGATCCATAACACGTCCGGGTGTTCCTACTACGATCTGAACGCCCTGAGACAGAGCCTTGATCTGACGTACTATATCCTGTCCACCATATACTGCAAGTGTCTTGATACCATGCATATACTTGGCAAAATCTCTAAGATCATCTGCAGCCTGCATAGCAAGCTCTCTTGTAGGGCAGAGGATTACTGCTTGAAGACGCTTGTCATCAGGATTAACATTAGAAAGAACCGGGATTCCGAATGCAGCAGTCTTACCTGTACCTGTCTGAGCCTGACCGATAATATCCTTGCCCTTGAGCATTACAGGGATTGCAGCTGCCTGAATAGGAGACATATATTCAAATCCCATCTCTGATACCGCTCTGATGATACGTTCGTCAAGTTCTGACTCATCATAACGGATGCGGTTATCTTCTTTGTCTTCGCCAACTTCTTCATTTGAAGCTGACTCTTCTAATGTTGATGCATCTTCATTTATATCTGAATATGATGTTGTTTTGGCTGAATCCTCTGCATATGCTACTGTGTCAGATTCAAGTACAACTTCTGATGCTGATGTTTCGTAGTTCTTTGTTTCAAAAATTGTTGTATCTATTGTTGTTACCTTATCTTTCTTTTCTGAATCTTTTTTAAACTTGTCTTTCTTAAACTTATCCTTCTTGAACTTGTCTTTTCTTTCAGACTCTTCAGATGGACGATCTGACTGCGCAAGAATGTCATGGCTCTTTTTCTTAGAACCAAAAATTCCTCTCTTCTTGCTGATCTGACTGTAAACGTCTTCCTCTCTGTGCTTGAACTTCTCATCGCCGAGACCGAATATCTCGAGATCTTCTAAAATATCGCTCATTCCTAAACCTTTCCGGCACTTATGTGCCTTATGCGGTTCCTGGACGCCCTTCAAAATCAATTACAAAACAAAAACAGCAGGCAAGATCTTTAAGGCCTGCTGTTTCAAAAAAGTAATAAAGCTTAGTGCTTTTATTCTTTAAGCATCACTTAAACCACATATAATACTAATTACTGCAGCATCTGCAGCATACCATGAATCGCACGCTGCGCTGCCAATCTGCGTACCTGTCTTCTGTCTCCTTCAAACAGGTGCTTCTCTGTTACGACCATTCCTTTTACATAGAATCCTATGTATACACATCCGACCGGTGCAAGTTCTGTTCCACCACCCGGTCCTGCGATTCCTGTTACAGAGACGGCTACATCCGCATCCGCAATTTGTGCACATCCACGCGCCATGGCCTCTGCGCATTGTGGACTGACCGCAGTAAAATTATCAAGAATATCCTGATCAACTCCAAGCATTTCATGCTTGGCCTCGTCACAATATGTAACAAAGCTTCTTTTAAAAACTTCTGATGAACCGGCGACATCAGTGATCGCCGCAGCTACCATACCGCCTGTACAGGACTCGGCGCATGATATAGCAAGCTTTTTTTGTGCCAGTAGGTGCACTAATAATTCATTTTCGTTCAAAGAGTGTGCCTTTCAACTATTATATAGATATTCGCGAAAACGTCAAGGTATTATCGTAAATAAACCTATGTTGCACGCAATGAAAATAGCTAATGGCTCAAATTGGTGTAGCTAAAGGCACCAATTTGAGAAGTTAATTTCTAATCAACCTTTGAAAATGGAACATTTTCAAACTTTTACATCTGGCCATCCATCACGTTCCAGTTCTTAAGCAGATAATCTACAAGTGAGATAATAGTAAGAGCTACTGCTATCACCGTAATGATCCATGTCAATACGCCATAGATCTGTCCAAAGACGCCAGCCTCACTCCAGGCATAATCCACATCTATGATCATCATAATGACCATGATCATCTGGAATGTTGTCTTGAACTTGCCCCACATACTTGCAGCTATGACTTTGCCCTTCTCAGCAGCAATGAGTCTGAAACCACTTATGATGAACTCTCTGGCAACAATCACTATTACGATCCAAGTCCAGATACGATTCATACCCACAAGGCATATAAGTGCGGATATTACAAGCATCTTATCTGCAAGGGGATCCATAAACTTTCCAAAATCAGTTATAAGGTTATATTTACGGGCAATCTTGCCATCAGCCATATCTGTAAGACTTGCTATTACAAATAATATAAGTGCGATCCATTTAAATCCTGTAAGCATGAATGCTACAAAAAAAGGAATCATGATAACTCGAAGCAACGTAAGTTTGTTAGGTAAATTCATCTTGTCCTCTTTCCGCCTGTTACGGCAAAAAAATAATCTTCTTCATCATCTTTTACTGTCTGTAAATCTCCCAAAGCAAAACAGTAAAATAACCCTCATTCTGCTAATTCACCAATAAGATCATACTCATCAGAACCTGTGATCATTACATCAACAAATTTGCCACTCATAAGATCATAAGGAACATTTTCTATAAAGAGGAAACCGTCTATATCAGGACTGTCCTTATAGGTTCTTGCAACATATGTGTACAGCGGTCTTCCCTGATCATCTGTATCCGGATCTTCATCACCAATCCTGCCTTCTATGATGGCTTTAAGTTTCCTTCCAACCATCTTTCTGGCGCCTTCAAATGCAAACTCCTGCTGCATCTTCATAAGTTTGGTACGACGAGTCTTCTTGGTTCTCTCAGGCACCTGATCTTCCATAGCTGCAGCGACAGTATCCTCTTCAGGTGAATATGTGAAAACACCAAGTCTGTCAAATCTAAGATCAGAGATAAGTTTCATGGTCTGATTGTGATCATCTGCTGTCTCACCGGGGAAACCTGAAATAAGAGTTGTACGAAGGCAGATATCCGGAATCTCAGAGCGAAGCTTCTCAACAATCCTTCTGATATCTGCATTATCAGTACGTCTACCCATCTTACGAAGGATTGCATCACTGCCTGACTGTATAGGCAGGTCAAGATAATGGCAGATCTTAGGCTCTTTCTTCATAACTTCGATAAGCTCATCTGTTATCTCTTCAGGATAGCAGTACATGATACGGATCCATTCGAATCCCTCTATCCTGCAAAGTTTTGTCAAAAGCTCAGGAAGCATCTTTTTGCCATACAGATCTACGCCATATACAGTAGTCTCCTGAGCTACTATGATAAGCTCCTTGATACCGTTATAGGCAAGCTCCTCAGCTTCCTTAATAAGATCTTCCATAGGAACGCTTCTGTAATGTCCACGAACCTTAGGAATGATACAGTATGTACAATTCTTGTTACAGCCCTCAGCGATCTTGAGATAACTATAGGCTGTTCCTGTGGAAAGTATTCTGTTATACGTAACAGGCTTTCTATCGATGCTCTCGAAATAGTTCTGTACCTGTCCTTTTAATACTTCATCCAGAGCTTCTACTATCTTGTCAAAAGCTGTAGTTCCGAGGATACTGTCAACTTCAGGAATCTCCTTCTGGATCTCCTCCTTGTAACGCTGACCAAGGCATCCTGCAACTATCAGTGCACGAAGCTTGCCGCTCTTTCTAAATTCAGCAAGCTCTAAGATAGTATCGATGCTTTCCTGTTTAGCATCATTAATAAAGCAGCAGGTGTTGATTACTGCTGCTTCTGCACTTTGTGCATCATCTGTAAATTCATAACCATGCTCAGCAAGTATACCGAGCATATACTCGGTTTCTACACGGTTTTTCTCGCAACCTAGAGAAATAAATAATATCTTCATAATATGGAAATTATTGCCTTATAAATTACTCTTCTTCTGACTCTTCTGTTTCATTAACAGCTTCATCAAGAGCTGCTGCAGCCTTCTGGCTACCTTCTTCAGCATTCTTCTGCTCTATAAGTTGAGCCATAGCTTCCTTCTCTTCATCTGTAAGGATTGCAAGCTTATCAGCATAAAGTTCCTTAACAGCTGTGCTTAATGGCTTGTCCTTAGGATCAGCATTGATCATAGCTTCGTCGCCAGCTACAAGCTGTCTTGCACGCTTAGCAGTAGCCATAACGATTGAATAACGGCTGCTGATTACAGGCTCTTCGCCTTCTTCTACTCCTTTATTAACTACATTCATGAGATCTACATAAGACGGATGAATCATATTCTTTTTCCTTTCGTAAATGCATATTAACCTAATAATTAATTTTATACCATGCTGTCAAATTTTAACAGCAAAACCAAGCAATTTCAACAAAAATATTATGTCGAGTTTATAAAAAATTCCTTATAACCTTATCTTAATACAATTTTAAGCGAATTGCTGAACCTCATCACGAATCTTGTCGATGAATTCCTGATTCCTTGAAGGAGTATTGTGTGCGCTGTCGATTACCTGATGCATCTTGTCTACACACTCCTGAAGGTCATCATTGACAAGGATGTAGTCATACTCTTCAATGCCCTCTGACTCCTCAGCTGCTCTCTTAAGGCGGCCTCTTATAACTTCATCAGATTCTGTACCACGTCCTCTGAGTCTTTTTTCAAGTTCAGCAGCAGACGGAGGCATTACGAATAATAAAAGTGCATCCGGGTACTGCTTCCTTATCTGTCTTGCGCCCTGGATCTCGATCTCAAGGATCACGTCCTTGCCTTCTTCCATCTGCTTTTCTACAAAGCTCCTGGGTGTTCCGTAATAGTGTCCGCAGTATCCTGCATGTTCTATAAGTCCGTCTTCTTCTATAAGCTTCTCAAATTCATCATCTGTAATGAAGAAGTACTCTCTTCCGTTCTCTTCGCCCGGTCTAGGATCTCTGGTCGTAGCAGAAACAGACAGTGCATAACCGTCATACTTCTTGACCAGTTCCTTCATAAGTGTACCTTTGCCTGTGCCGGAAAAACCTGACACAACTACTAAAAATCCTTTACGTTTCATCTGTATCTTTTCCTATACTTCCTGTTTGTATTCTTGATGCAATCGTCTCCGGCAAAAGGGCCGAGAGAACGACTGTATTATTCTCCATAATAAGGACAGCTTTGGTCTTCCTGCCTGCGCTGGCATCTATGATACGGCCCTCATCCCTGGCTTTCTGGACAAGGCGCTTAACAGGCGCTGCATCAGGAACAACTATACTGATGACCTTATCAACATTAACAATATTACCAAAACCTATATGAGTGAACATATACACCTCTTAATAGCTATGTCCAAAGCTATGATAGCTACCGCTCATCAGCTCCTCGACTAATGTGCTATTTTACTCGATATTCTGAATCTGCTCTCTTATCTTCTCTATCGTAGTCTTGAGCTCGATAGCCTTGTCAGAAACAGCTATATCTGTAGACTTGGAAAGAGTGGTGTTGGCTTCTCTGTTCATCTCCTGAGCAAGGAAGTCAAGCTTTCTGCCGATTCCGTTCTCATCATCGCCTTCTTCCAAAGCACTTCGAACAGCTTCAATGTGGCTTCTGAGTCTTACAAGCTCTTCATCTACACAGATCTTATCTGCAAAAATAGTAACTTCCATAGCAAGCCTGTTCTCGTCTATCTGAGTATCTTCAAGAAGAGCTGCGATCTTCTCACGAAGAGAAGTCTTGTATTCCTCGATGATCTGCGGAGACCTTAGCGTGATGAATTCTACATCCTGCTGCATGATATCAAGCTTCTTGTTAAGGTCTTCCTTGAGGAACTCACCCTCTCTTGATCTTGCAGCTGCAAACTGCTCACACGCCTCATCAAGAGCCTTTTTAAGTGGCTCCCAGAGAGTCTTTTCATCTATCTCCATAGCTTCCATAGTAAGAACATCAGGGAATCTTGCAAGAACTGAAAGTCTTACGTCATTCTGTAATCCAAAATCTTCTGACATCTGTTTCAGGCAGTCCATATATTCAGCAGCAATATCATGATTGTACTGAACTTTGGTATCAGCCTCCGTAAGGTCTTCATAGTTTATAAAAACATCAACCTTACCTCTTTTCATATATAACTTAAGTTCCTTGCGGATGTCTGCTTCAAGTGAATTGAACATCTTGGGCATCTTGATTCCAAGGTCCAGATATCTGTTGTTTACTGATTTAAGTTCTACACTGATACGGCGATTATCGAAGCTGACTTCGCTTCTGCCGAATCCTGTCATACTGCTGACCATAAAAAGCCTCCGAATTAGATTTTGATTTCAATCAAGAAAATACATAGACATAAACATTATAGGACGAAGTCAATATTAGCGTCAACAAGCTACGCGACGCATAAAGTCCCATAAAATCAGGGGCGCATCATCATTACGCCCCATAGCCGCCATATCAGTCAGCCTGTGTAAGGGCTGATATATCCGGCTTTATAGCCATCGAGTAATTAGTATAATACACTACAAATCCCGGTTTGGCACCGCCGGGCTTCTTGACATTCTTGCGCTGGAGATAGTCAATCTCTACTTTCTCCTGCTCCTTGGCTTTAGAATAAAAAGCCGCAAGTGCTGCTGCCTCTTCAAAAGCCTTGTCCGGAACCTCCTTGCCACCTGTTTGAAGTATTACATGTGATCCGGGCATACCCTTGGCATGGAACCACCAGTCTCCGCCATTAGCTACCTTAAAAGTCAGCTGGTCATTCTGATAATTGTTCTTGCCAACATATATATCAAAACCATCTGAGCTCTTATAGTGAAGCGGCTTACTCTTTGTCTGCAACCTTGAAGATTTCTTCTTTTCACCCTTCTTATGGATATAGCCTGCTTCTACAAGCTCATCTCTTATAGGAACAAGATCCTCTTCGCCCTGCGCTATATCAAGCGCATTCTGAATGGACTCAAGGTGGTTTTTTTCTGCTTCTACTTCCTTAGTAAGCGTTTCGAGGTTCTCAGCAGTACGCTTGAGTTTATTGTACCTTTCAAAATACTTCTTGGCATTCTGACTGGCTGTAAGCGTAGGATCAAGCGGGATCGTAAGATCATTTCCTGTATTATAATCATTGACAGTTATAGACTTGGCAGAAGGCTCTGCGCTATATCCATACACATTAAGAAGCTCTCCGTATACGCAGTATTTATCCCTTTTCTCAGTATCCTTGAGCTGCTGAAGCTGAAGGTCATACTTTCTTACAGTCCTTTCAAGAGCTGTAGCAACGATATGCCTTAAGTCTGCAGACTTCTGACGTATCCTTGTTATAGCATTTTTCTCAGCATAATAGCTCTCCAAAAGGGACGACATATTGTCATAATCCTTGAGCGTACATCCCGGCATCTTCTCATAGGTCATAAGATGAAAAGGTGCATACTCTTTGGGCTGACCATTCTCATAGCATATGGCAGGTTTATACTCGCCATCTTTTATCCTTGTCATAAAAAGGTCGAATACATTATAAAGTCTCTCCATCTGGCCGCTTGAAAGTGCAGATGCAGGAAGCTGCGAGTCAACATCAGCTCTGAAACATATCTCCTGAGCTATAGTTGAAGCAAATCCTGTATATGAACCATATATAGCCTTAAAAACAGGACCCGCTTTTTCCAAAAGAGCCTTGTCAAAAGACTCTCTTGTAGCCTCTTTAGGGTTGAGCTTGTTGTGCTGATCAGGGATGAAGTACTCTCTTCCCGGCAGTACCTCACGAACTGATGATACAGACGCAGGTACATGCTTAATAGAATCTATTATAGTATTGTCATCATCTACAAAGATGATATTGGAATACTTGCCCATAAGCTCTATAAGAAGAGTCTTGGTCTTCATATCTCCCATCTCATCCATGTGCTCTACATTGAACCTAATGATACGCTCCATGGAAGGCTGCTCTATAGATTTGATACGCCCATTTAGAAGATGTTTCCTTAGCACCATGCAGAAAGTAGGTGCCTGCTGGGGACTGGGCTTATTCTCATCAGACATATATACAAGCGGAAGAGACGCATCTGCAGACAGATATACTCTGACCTGTCCTCCTCCACGCTCAGCCTGAGGCTTGATCGTAAGAAGGATCTCATCCTTCTCTGTCTGCGCTATCTTGTAAATGCGGCCGTCAGTACATCTGTCTGACAATTCTCTTGTTATCGCCGCAACTGTGATACCATCGAATGCCATTTAAGCTTTCCTTTCACGCATTGAAAAAAGATATACTGATCATTCTGTTATTCTTTTTCCAAAGCAAATACAATCTTGTAAAAGAGGCAAGCCCCTTTAAGGCCTGCCTCAAACCATTATCATCTACTGATATATGTACATTCATATGCCCTGTGCCATATCTGTACTATAAATGTCCAGGCATAAGGTCATCACTGCAATTATGGCTGTACGAAGCCGATCTTCTTGTATACCTTACGAAGAGTCTTGTTGGCAACATAAGAAGCCTTCTGAGCGCCTTCTCTGTAGACAGATTCAAGATATGCCTTGTCTGCAAGGATTCTCTTAGTCTCATCCTGAATAGGTTTAAGAGCATCTATAACGACCTCACCTACTGCAGGCTTGAACACACCGTATCCCTGACCTTCGAACTCCTTCTCTATTTCTTCAAAACTCTTACCTGTGAAGGTTGAGTAGATGTTCATAAGGTTGGCTACGCCGGGCTTATTCTCTCTATCATAACGTACACAGTTCTCTCTATCTGAGTCTGTAACTGCACGCTTAAACTTACGAGCGATAACATCAGGCTCATCCATAAGAAATACGCATCCGTCAGGAACTGACTTACTCATCTTGTCTTCAGGTGTAGACAGACCATAGATCCTGGCTCCTGTCTTAGCGATAAGAGGTTCAGGGATCTTGAATACATCGCCATATATATTATTGAATCTTGTAGCAATATCACGTGTTATCTCAACATGCTGCTTCTGATCTTCTCCAACAGGGACGAAATCAGGCTGATACAGAAGGATGTCAGCAGCCATAAGTGAAGGATATGCAAAAAGACCTGCATTGATATTGTCCTTGTGCTTAGCAGACTTATCCTTGAACTGAGTCATACGAGACAGCTCACCAAACATTGTATAGCACTGCAGAACCCATCCAAGCTGTGAATGCTGCGGTACATGTGACTGAATGAAAAGAGTGTTCTTCTCAGGATCAAGACCGCATGCGATATACTGTGCAAGCTGATTAATAGTTCTCTTACGAAGTGCTGCTGGATCCTGTCTTACAGTGATAGTATGAAGGTCTGCCATGAAATAAAAGCAGTCATACTCATCTTCTCTTACTTTCCAGTTCTTGATGGCTCCAAGGTAGTTGCCAAGGTGAAGATCACCACTTGGCTGTATTCCTGAAAGAAGTACTTTCTTCTTTTCCTGTGTTGTTTCTAATGATTTATTCTCTTCCATTTTAAAATCCTCGTCTTTTCTTTTTAGCATTTAGCGTATTAGGGCGTCCTAATCGAAGATCATCCTGATCCAGACAATCTTTAGGGCAAATAATGTTTTCAGATGTCGTTATAGGCTACGCCATCGAAGCACAAGACGAAGGTTCTTGTTAATAACCATTGTGTTCATATATTTTGAATTCCCTTACAATGTGACTTTCAAACTAGTATACCATCAAAGGAATGCTTTTTTAAGTACCTATTTAAAAAAGACCACATTTGTGGTCTCATTTATTATTTATTTTTCTTCTGGCATCTGATAATGGCTTTTATCCCCCCACTTGAAAATCAATATAATAATATCTATAATACAAAAAGTGGTAGCGATACCCTTGATAAGTTTAAGTGTTAAAAAACCGCTCAAACATTCGCAGGTTAGGAGCGGTTTTTTATTACTTTTTTTTGCTTGATATCTTGTAAACAAGTCCTATTAAATCAATTATAAAAATCCCACAAGTGAGTATTTCCATAATTTTCATAGTTTTCTCGTTCTTTTCCCAGTATTTCAAAGAAAAAACGCTATCACCTATGAAAACATATCACTTTTCTTCAATATATGGGCACTCCTACCAATGGCTGATTTGTCTCCATCAATTCATCGTCAAGAACATAGTTTGGATTTTTATAGAGATTATGAAATTCTAACCTCTGTGCTTCTGTAAGATTATATAATTTAACTCGACTGTCCCCATAATAATCTGTAACCATTTTCTGTTCTTCTATATATATATGTTTTGTAATATCCTTTTCTTCTTGCGTTAAACTAGAGAAAAAAAGATTCCACTCTTCCAGGGATATATTACTTAAAGAATATTCCAATTCTCTTGGTGCATAATGTATTTGGAAAAAGGTATCCATATAATCATAAAACAAATCATTTCTTTCTACATAAGCTGCCTTAAGATCTTCAACCGAATACTTTTTTCCACATTCCAATTCAAAATAAAATGCCTGTATTTCTAATTTCACTTCGTCGAATGCCAATTCATCTTTGTATGTAAGAACAAAGAAATAATCATCTGCCCATCGATTAATTTTCACTTCCTTTTTACAGTAGTTATAAGCTTCATAAAAAAGAACCCCAAGGCTTACTATCAATATTGTAATAATAGTATTTATTATTATTTTTTTCATATGAATCATCAATTTCATTATTATCCATCAATAATATCGTATTATTACAAAAGCTTTACTTTCTTTAATATACCAATAAGATTAGTACCCTTTGGAAGGCTTCTGAGAACTTCTTCAGTGATCGAACCGCTCTTTATGAGTACAGCTGCATAAGTCAGCGCGCCGGTTCCTATCGCTATAACTGTAGCAATAAGGTTCACAAAATATCCAACTTCTGCCATTCCGCCAAAAGGAATAGTCAGTACAAAGTAAACCGCAAATGCCGCAACACCCATCACCACGGCTGCTACAGCAGGCATAATGTAAATTGCCTTTGTATCAAGGTTAAGGCCAAGTCTCTTTCTACATGAAATATCATTTAGTACAAAAAGAATAAATGCATATATAACTCTCGTAATTACAAGGCTCATATTGTTGAGAGGTGTTACAGACAAAATAACAATAAGTATCGCTGTCTGTAACGCAAGTGCGATCGTTGCGTTTATAACCGGTACAAAAAGCCTGCCGGTTCCCTGCAGTACAGAGTTAGTTATAGTTGACTGCGAATAAAAGATTACTGTCAGCGATAGAACAGCCAGAAGCATTGCCGCCTGATCCAGAGATCCTCTTTGAGGGAAAAGAATCATCGTAACGGGTCTTGCAAGTGCTATAAGTCCTATAGCTGATGGAATAGCAACAAGCATAGATACTCGTATTACCTTGGTTGCTATAGCATTGGCTTCATCCCTTTGACCTTTAATGAACTTGGCAGAGATACTTGGAATCATAGCAGACGCCATTGCAGATGCCATCGCTATCGGTATTGTAGTGATAGTGAGAGCTTTACCAGCATATACTCCGTAGAGCGACGCCGTCTCCGACTCTCCAAGCCCTCTAACATTCATCATAAAAGCATAGAAAATCTTCTGATTGATATTAGGTGTAATGTTATATAAAAGTGTACTGAATAGAAAAGGTACAACTACTGCAATAATCTGAAAGAGAATCGTAGCTGTATCATCAACAGCGCCATGATCGCTATCCATCTGTTTCTTAACTCTATTTCTATTCAGATAATATACAAACATCATGAATAAAAGAGCCGTAAGAACACCTGCTCCAGTACCAAGAGCGCTTCCTGCTGCGCCGTATATAGCAGGATTAACGCCAGAATCAGGATTAGCTGCAAGCTTAGATACTGCATAATTTGTAAGAAGAAACGCTGCAAGAATACTTACAACAGCATTAATGATCTGCTCCGCTATCTGGGATATAGATGTAGGAACCATAGTCCTATTGGCCTGGAAATATCCCCTTAAAACGCCAAGAGGTCCATACAAAAGAACTGTAGGCCCGAATACTCTAAGTACATAGGCTCCCCCTTCTCCAACAAGAAATCTTGACAGAGCCATAAGAAGAACTCCGCATATAGTACCTGATATTCCTACAAAGACAAGGGCGCAGCGAAAAAGCTTCTGCGCGCTCTTGTACTGTCCTAGTGCAAACTTCTGAGACATAACCTTGGATATAGCCGAAGGTATGCTATAGGATGCTATCATAAGAGCAGTTATATACCAGTTGTATGCAGCATTATAATATCCATTGCCCTCATCTCCTATAATAGACGTAAGAGGACTCTTATATAAAAGACCTATTATCCTTACGATTATTCCTGCTGCGGCCAGTATTCCTGCCTGTTTTAATATTCCGTTACTACCCTTTTCTGCCATGATATTAAATCTTCTTTCATAAAAATCTTCCCCACGTAGTATATAATCAATCCGCCCTTTAGACAAGTTTTTACCAGCACATATTCTAATCAGCCCCACCACTTACAGGCTTGCCCGCTCCATCCTAGTGACAGCATCCTCGAAGGAGTGTCCGGGACAGATAGCTAATAAAAATACCACGCTTTTAACTGTTTTATAAAATTCATGAGCGTGATAGATGGAGTTTTTTATTCTGCCCGGGGTCCACCTGTCTGAGCAAAGCGAGTTTGGACCCCAGAATAAAAGACTCCAGATATCATGCCATGAATTTATAAAAGAGTTAATGCGTGGTATTTTTATTATCTATCTGTCACGGGCAATCCTTCGAGGATGCTGCCGCTAGGATGGAGCGAGCAAGCTGATTCAATACAGCATCAGGGTCTAAGCCAGTCGTACATCTCCTGATACTTGTTAGCAGATACCTTCCAGCTAAAGTCTACAGCCATAGCTCTGTCGATCATCTTGTTCCATTCACGCTTGTTATCATAATACAGAGCCTCTGCAGATCTTACAGTCTGCATCATCTCATGCGCATTATAATTGGTGAAGGAGAAACCTGTACCTGTGCTTTCAAACTTGTTATACGGCTGAACAGTGTCCTTAAGACCACCTGTCTCACGTACTATAGGAAGTGTTCCATATCTAAGAGACATAAGCTGAGACAATCCGCAAGGCTCAAAGAGTGATGGCATCAGGAACGCATCGCTTGCTGCATAGATCTTGTGTGACAGAGCTTCTGAATAATAGATATTAGCAGAAACCTTATCTCCATACTTCCATGCATAATGACGGAACATATTCTCATACTGCTCTGTACCTGTACCAAGGATCACGAACTGAACAGCATCCTGACACATCTCATCCATAACACAGCTGATAAGATCGAATCCCTTCTGATCAGTAAGTCTTGATACGACACCGATCATCATGATCTTATCATCCTGCGCAAGCCCAAGCTCTTTTTGCAGAGCACGCTTATTGCGAACCTTCTCTTTACGGAAGTTGATAGCATCATACTTATAATCGATATACTTGTCAGTTGATGGATTGAACTCATCATAATCGATACCGTTGACGATACCGCGAAGATCATTCTCTCTGGACTTAAGAAGTCCGTTAAGACCCTCACCATAGAATTCAGACTTGATCTCTTCTGCGTATGTCTCTGATACAGTTGTGATGGCATCAGCATATACGATACCGCCCTTAAGAAGATCGGCATCTCCGAACATCTCAAGCTTGTCCGGTGTGAAGAAATAATCCGGAAGTCCGGTCAGATCCTTGACTACCTTCTTGTCCCATCTTCCCTGGAACTTAAGATTATGGATAGTCATGATAGTCTTCATGCTGCGATAGAATTCATTGGCCTGAAAACGTTCTTTAAGATATACAGGAACAAGGCCTGTCTGCCAGTCATGACAGTGAACGATATCAGGATGGAACTCTACAACAGGTAAAATAGAAAGAGCTGCCTTGGAGAAAAATGCGAACTTCTCAATTTCGAACTTAACATCATCTCCGTAAGGTTTGAAACCATTGAAATAATACTCATTATCGATGAAGTAATAGATGATACCATTAACTTCAGCTTTAAAAATTCCTACATATTCTCTTTTCCAGTGAAAATCCATATAGAAGTTTGTTACATACTCGAGTTTGTCTGCCATCTCCTTGGCCATACAAGCATACTTAGGCATTACAATCCTAACATCGAAATATCTGTGATCGATGTTGCGAGGGAGAGAGCCTACAACGTCGGCAAGGCCGCCTGTTTTGATGAAAGGAACTCCTTCAGATGCAACAAAAAGAATATTCTTCATGATTTTATGTTCTTCCTTTCCGATGATATCTCTTTTTCTTTTATCTATAATATTATATCACACACCACTACAGGCCACAAAAAAGATTCTTCTACTTATAGACAGATATGACCAATAGTCATACAATTGATATACAAGTATCCTGAATTTTTTTGTAAAAAAGTACTTATTTATACCGAAAATCAAGGCGAAACATTCAGCATAAGCGCCAATATTCGCATTAACGCAGTAAACTTTTAACTATTATTTGTCTTTGGAATTAGCGCATATTGCTGGTTTTGCAAACGAATTGTACTACCACTGACCATCGTTCATTATATATTTTCTATACAATTATCAATATTACGTTTGTTTCGAAAATATAATTACGTTCGATTTCATTTTTTATTTTCTTTTTGTTCACATTTTGTTCACATCTTTCATATATCATAAAAATATCGGAAGTGTTAATAAAATACTTCTGACTCCCCCAATAAAACTTTTTTCATACCGGGTCGTTCGGTTCCCCGCCGAGCGGCCCCTCCTCCCAAAAGAACAGCCGAAAGGCTTTTATTTTTTGCTTAATAGATTCCGGAGCCG
This sequence comes from Butyrivibrio sp. TB, assembly GCF_900110805.1. Lineage (NCBI taxonomy): Bacteria > Bacillati > Bacillota > Clostridia > Lachnospirales > Lachnospiraceae > Butyrivibrio > Butyrivibrio sp. TB. The sequence continues at coordinate 23,137 of NZ_FOER01000003.1, forward strand.
AAAGGCTCTCTTTTTTTGCCCAAAAATCATACAAAAGGTATTCGTCATCACTAAAGCCAGGCAGCACAAACAAGTGTGCACTGTCCTATGTACGCAAAAGACCGCGCAGGATACTTTCCTTCGCGGCCTTTCGTGTTGGTTAAAAACAAGTTACATGAAGTCGCGCTTCGCTAAAAGGAAGGGGCTTCTTCGAACGAACATAACAATTATGCAAGTAAAGCTCCAAGGTTCTTGCAAGATGAGATAGCTTCATCGTCAGGAGCATTGTTTGCAAGAACGCTGTCTGTTACAAGGTTAGCACCTGTAGCCTTAACATCTGCTTCCCAGAGGCGCATCCACTCGCCGTCTCCCCATCCGTATGATCCGAACAGGCCGATCTTTTTGCCTGAAAGAGCACTCTTAACGCTTTCATACATAGGCTCGAATTCGCTCTCTTCAAGCTGCTCTGCGCCCATTGCAGGACAGCCAAATGCTATTGCATCATATGCTGAAACATCATCCTTAGTAAACTGACCTGCAGGGATGATATTAACCTCTGCTCCGCTGCCTGTGGCACCATCTGAAACAGCCTGTGCCATAGCTGCTGTATTACCTGTTCCGCTCCAATAAACTACTGCTACTTTTGACATAACCCTATGTCTCCTTTCATTATTAGGTAAATTTGATTTGACTTATCTTTAGAAATTCACGCCATTATATGAATTTCAAGAGAAATTTTTATATCTTAACTGCGAGTTTGGAGAGCTTAGTCCCCCTCTTCCATTCTCTGCAATAGATATCTGTACATTTGTTAAAAGAGTCAAACATCTTCCTGGCAGCCTGCTCGTCGCCATAAACCTTCCAGGTTCCGACACATTTGCAGCCATCAGGATCTTCCATGAATCCCTTAACATCTTCCGGAGGATAACTTAGAAAAAGACCTATCTCATGAGGAAAAAATTCGCTGGACTTGCAGCTTCGAAGCCTTCTGATCAGTTCCATCATGCAAGATGAATAGTCGCATCTTGAGTACCCCGCTGCGTCCAGGATCTCCCAGGCCCTTTTGTCACTTAGATCTCTTTGAAGAAAAGAAGGTCTGAACATATATACAAGAACTCTTCCCTTGTGAAATCTAAGAGGGTACAGGCATATTCCCTTGGGAACCAGCTCATCATTTAGTACTCTTAGTTCATCCATGGTCTTTTGTCTGGACTCATATGGGCAGGACATAAGATTCCCAGTCTTAAGCCCCGCAAGCGTAGGTGCCCCATAGTAGACAACTTCTTCTTCAGACATCTCTCCTCCTTATGTCATACGCCAGCCTATACTTTTAGTATATTGGGTCCTATCCCCTTTTTTTGCGTTAGCATCTGCTAATTAGCATTTGCTAACATGTGGCGTAAAATGACGGCCGGAATGATAATATTCCGACCGTCTTTACAATACATCATTTTGAGAATGATTGTCAAGTTCATTTAGATTTTAAAACTGTAAATATATAAAATCTCATGAATCCCAAATCTTATTACAGCATCTGCCTCTGGATCATCCTGACAAACTCGTGATTATTACGCGTATGTGAGAAGAGGTTGATGACTTGATCTACAGCATTATCTGCCTTAAGTCCATTGAAGCCCTTACGCATATGATTAACTGCTTCAAGTTCATCAGGCATAAGCAGAAGGTCTTCTCTTCTTGTAGAAGATTTCGGAATATTGATAGCAGGGAATATCCTTCTTTCCTGAAGTTTCCTGTCAAGGATCATCTCCATGTTACCTGTTCCCTTGAACTCTTCATATACTACATCATCCATCTTGGAACCGGTCTCTATAAGAGCTGTTGCAAGGATAGTAAGGCTTCCGCCCTCTCTCATATTTCTGGCTGCGCCAAAGAATCTCTTTGGCATATGAAGAGCTGCCGGATCAAGACCACCAGACAGAGTACGACCTGACGGCGGCACTACCTGATTGTAGGCTCTTGTAAGTCTTGTTATGGAGTCTATTAAGATCATAACATCTTTCTTGTGCTCTACAAGCCTTCTTGCACGCTCTATTGTCATCTCAGCAACCCTTGTATGATGCTCAGGAAGCTCATCAAATGTAGAATAGATAACCTCTGCATTTTCACCCGTTATAGATTCCTTGATATCTGTAACTTCCTCAGGACGCTCATCTATCAAAAGAATAATAAGATGGATTTTAGGATAGTTTTTCTGGATAGACTTGGCTACGTCTTTTAACAAAGTTGTCTTACCGGCTTTAGGAGGAGATACTATCATACCACGCTGACCCTTACCGATAGGACATATAAGATCCATGATACGCATGGCGATACTACCGCCTTCACGTTCAAGATTAAGCTTCTCATTAGGGAAAATAGGTGTCATCTTCTGGAAGCTGGTCCTGGTAGCTGCCATCTCCGGAAGATATCCGTTAACAAGGCTTAGTTTTATCAAGGCTCCAAACTTATCATTGCCGGACTTCTCTCTTGCGATTCCTTCAAGGATATCACCTGTACGAAGTCCAAGTTTTCTAATGATAGCCGGTGCTACATATACATCATTTTCACCGGGGAGGTAATTCTCACATCTGATAAATCCAAATCCGTCAGGCATTACTTCAAGTATACCTGATGCAGGAACGCCGCTTACTTCCTGCTGCGTAGCCGGCTCTTCAGAAGGCTTATCTGCAGGCTTATCTATAGGCTTATCAGAAGCTTTATCTACTGAATTATCTTTTCTATCTGTTTTGGACTCAGGTCTTGATTCCTGCCTTGCATCCTTAATAAAAGTCTTCTTATTATCATGCCTTATATCATGTTTATTATCATGTCTTCTGTCACGACCATCGCCGTGTGCATGCCCTGCAGAAGCTCCCTGAGGCTTTGCAGGCGCTGCCCCACTATCAAAAGAGGCATTATCTGATGCTCCCTTATCCGAAGAGGGCTTGTCAGCATCCCCATTATCAGACAACGTATTATCTGATACCTTCTTATCTGAAACATCCCGCGCCACAGATGCGCCAGATACAGCCTTGTTCCCAGTCTTAAGTTCCTTCTCATCAAGCTCTACCATAGCATCGATAATCTCAGATTTCTTAAGCGTAGTTACAGACTTGATCCCGCGTATCTTGGCCAGTGCGCGCAAATCTGACAATTTCAGAGTTTCATATCGCTCTCTCATAAATCTCCTTTTCCATTTTTGATTAAGATTATTAGTCTGGATTTAATTCATGAAATATTTATATGAAAAAAAGTCTTCTCATGCTAATGATCTGTGGAATTCTAAAGTAAATGATTCTAGAAAAGCTCGATATACCTTGACTTTACGGCTTAAATTAATCGCTTCAACTAAAAAACACATAATTCTCCAAATTTATTATCGGAATATAAGCTGGATTTATTAGTTCTTTCTATTTCGCCGGGAATAAACACAGAATAAAATACCGTCTAAGCGCATATATAGCGCTTCATCATCACAAGGATCAATGATCAGCCCAAGATGTTGACGTTATTACATTTATTATGATATCACAATGCGTTCACAATGTGGATATAGATTATTAAAATTTTTCGACTCTGATTTCTATACTTGAACGTGTCGCTATCCCTGTAACGACTTTAGGGATAGTGACTTGTCCACGTGTAAGTATTTGTCAATCAAGCTTCGCACTTGTCAAACATACACCATCCTTTGAAGTAGCACCGATGCGGACGGTTTATAATGCATTTTCGTATCTTTGAATGTGTTATTAAATTCAGGAGCATGATAGATGGATCTTTATATTCTTCTTAGGGTCCGCATGTCTGAGCGTAAGCGAGTTTCGGACCCTAGAATATAAAGATTCAGATATCGTGCCCTGAATTATAACACATTCAAGATACGAAAATGCATTATAAACTGTCCGCATCGGTGCTGCTACAAAGGATGGTGTATGTTTGGCAAGTGCAAAATTACAACTTAATCAATAATCAACTTCCATAAGGCACAGTCCCTGCGCCTTGGCAGTAGGACCGGCAAGCTTTCTGTCCTTGGCTTCAAGAACTTCTCCGACCCTCTCCGGAGTCATCCTTCCAAAACCAACTTCAAGAAGAGTTCCTGACAAGATCCTCACCATATTTTGAAGGAATCCGTTACCATGAAAATACATCCTGATATATGGTCCTTCCTTCTCTATCTCAATAGAATCGACACATCTTACAGTAGATTTCCTCATACGAGGATTAGCACAAAAGCTCTTAAAATCATGAGTTCCTATAAGATATTCTGCTGCCTGTCTCATAGCCCTTACATCAGGCTCCTGATCCAGAACATTCACATATTTACGATCAAAAACAGGTTTACTGTCCCCGTAGTAACAGGTATATCTGTAAGTCTTACCAAGAGCATTGTATCTTGCATGAAACCTTTCAGATGCATCTTTTAAATCTTCAATAGCAATATCATCCGGAAGATATCTATTAAGATAGCTCTGAATATCTGCTGATGTCATATCAGTATCAAGATGAACATTGGCAACCTGGCCTATGGCATGAACACCTGCATCTGTACGACCGGAAGCTATGACTTTAACAGGCATGCCAGCATTTATCAAAGCCGTATTATAGTTATTATCCGCGGCATCTTCACCTGAGATCTTGCCAAGAGTTTTGAGAGAAGTTTTTTCGCTCGTTAAAGCTCCTTCACCCATCTCATCTTCAAGCATCCTTCTAAGGACAGTCTCTATCTTACCTTCAATAGTCATCTCTACACCGGGCTGAGATTCCCATCCCTGAAATCTCGTACCGTCGTATCTTATTTTCATTTTAAAATTTCTTTTCATATAGTTCTTCCCTGTTCTATTTTGTATTTGGCATTCTTAATTGTATTAGGTATTCTTAAGTCTATTTCGGAATCTGATCATATGAATCCATCATCCTTAGCAACAAACTCATTCCACAAGGCTCATGCCGCTATCATAGCATCTGTCATGCACTGCATCGTAAAGCCACTTCTCCATGGATACGCCCTCAGCATTTGGAAGATGGAAGTTAAGGTTCCTGATGTTAGTATGGATCGTTCCGCCTTTCATCCCGCTCTTCATGACCATTTTGTTCTTAAAGTTATTAATATAAAAATGAAATTCAGGATTGATCTGCCTAAGCTGCGTCAGCATCACTTTCATCTGTTCATAGAACTCTGCCTGTATATCCTTGTCAGAAGCAAAGATCTTATTGGCTACATCATTGTAATAAGCGCTCAGAAGATAATCATGAGTTGACGACGAATACAGATATCTAAATCTGTCTCCGTATTTGTTATAAAGTCTTCTATACCAGTCAACTGTTATATTATCAGAAGTAATAGCCTGCCATAGCTCATCCGGAGCCTTCCAGATGTCTCTGGCAGTATCCCGCCATCCATCATACAGAAACTGTCCACTATCCGAAAGAACCGTGATATCCTCACACTTTGGATAATAGTCGTCTACGATCTCACCCGCAAGAGCAGGAACTGCAAAGGCACCTGCACTATCTCCTGCTATCAGGAGCTTTTTGGGAGTCTTGAAGTATTTTTTTACCATTTCCATAGCACTTCTAAAATTAGTATACCCATGAAAATGGATCACATCATCAGCGCCTTCACTATTCTTGAACTCATAATCGTTGTTGCCGACATGGAGATCCCCTGTAGCATAAGTTATGATGACCTGTGAGAAATTCTTGAACTTGTTTCTGGGATTTATATCTTCTGTGATGCCGGAACGGATATTCATGATCTGTGTAAAAGGTCTTAGATTGCTCCAGTAAAAATTGGGCATTCCGGCAGTAATAGTTCCTCCTGAAGAGGGTCTTGCAGCTGTATAGGAATTCCAGGCAACTCCCCCTCCTGACAGAAAGATAAGAAGGTTTTTGGAACTACCTTTTTTGATATAAATATAATATTCCGAACCATCTCCTGTTAGTCCCTTGGGGATATCGACCCTGTACCAGGTGTTTATAGACGGCTCTTCATTGTCGCCAAGTTTTGCTACTCCCAGATGAGTATTGGCGATCATATCACTTACACTATTCTCAAAATAGTCACCAACGCGGTAGGCAAAAGCCAGTCCGCGTTTTAGATTATCACTGTTAGTCTGTTGTTTTTGTGGCATTTTCTAACCTCATGTCGTGAGCAAAGCGAGCGGCTAATGGTTCCCTTACATGTTCCAGAATTTGGCAGACGCATTCTTAAGGTCTCTGAACCTGAACAGAATGATCGCTGCAGCAAGTATCAGATATAGTGCAACACATATTACCGCAGGCCACATGAATATATTGGTCTCACGGATTATCGGTATGAGCTGGATCATAGCTACAACGAAGTCAAATATAAGATAATTGACATAGTCTTCCAGATGGGCTCTTGTCACAATCCCTATCAGTATAGTAAAACACAAAAGTGCTATAAGAGTCATAGGTATCGTCCATGCTATATCCCAGCCGCGGTTTCCAAAAACGCGGTCCGTACAATAGGATATAAGCATCACCGCATAGGCTTCGAAAGTTACAAGCTTTAGTATATTGCCTCGAAGCATGATAGCTACTACCATATCAACCCATACTACAAAACTAGCAGTTATGACTACTCCCGGCCATGAAGAATCGGTATTGCCGATCTGATGAACCAGGATGAATCTTGCAGACAGCATTATGATAACGACTACTGCCAGAATAAATGTCAGTATTTTAAGAAGTGATACTCTTGAAACTCTTTTCTTAAGAACAGGATATGCAGGTGCCTCAGGTGTTCCTGTAAGGCGTCCCTGGCATAAGGGGCACTCTGTCTTATATCCTCTAACTTTGACTTTACATTTAGGACAGTATTGCATCAGACAGGTTCTCCTTCCATATCACCGTTTTCTTCTTCCGGTTTTTCAAACTTTACTTCTCTCTCCTGATTCTTCTCCCAGATCAGGACTGTATCTATATCCACATTGTGATCAGAGCTTGTGACTTCTACATCTATTCCCATTTTTACAAGTCTTCTGAAGAAATGGAGCATGATCTCATGGGTTGTATATGCGCTGACTTCACCAAAGACCATCTTGTCCTTGAAGCTGGATACGCATATCTGTTCTGATATAGCAGTCATGAAGCATGAGAATCTGTCAATGTAGACCCCAACTTCCGGCGGCATGTCAATGTTACCAAGATTGGACATGGTACTTGTCACGCCCTTCTTGGCAACTCTGTTGATACCCTGAACAGTAAAATTCTTAATAAAAAGAGGGACAACTTTAACAGCTATATTGTGCTCTAAAGCTGCATATGAGTTCATGGTCATTGTGATCTTGTCTTTGGACAGCTGATCTGCAAATGACTGCTTGACATATTCTATGATCTCAGGAAGTTCCTCACCCTGCTTATACAGATCGTATACTATTGTGATAGTACCGTAGAAATTACGGGTTGTCTCTGAAGGGAAGTACTGCCTTAGGTTAACAGGTACGCTTACAACTATGGGCTTTTTCCTGTCACGCACACTCATCTCATCAATAACAGCTGCTATATAAACAGATGTAGCCATGATACCTACTGAGGTATTGTACTCTTTTGCAAGCTTCTTGAACTGTGATACAGATACGCAGCCTTCTATGAGATGGGGCTGTCTGTCAGGGTCCGGATCACCCTTAAGAGAATATGCTCTCTTACTTGAAAGGGATTTGAGCTGCTTAAGTCCTACTGACCTTTGATAGAAGTGACGGAAGGCATCATCATCCTTCTCTTCCTTGGAAGATGTCTCTTCATTCCAGTCTGAAAGGTTAAGATTATACCTTTTGGATACATATACTGTAACCAGTTTTCTAAAGAAAATAAGCGCTCCTGTTCCATCCGCAAGAACATGGAACATCTCAAGATTGATACGATTCCTGTAATAAAATACTCTGTAAAGAAGTGTCTTTCTACCGGGAAAATAGATCTGTGAACATGGTGGAAGGTTCTCTTCCTCAACAAAAGGATGCAGATTATCACGGTGTTCGAGATAATACCAGAATAGTCCTTTTCTCAAAACACTGTTAAAATATGGGAACTCCTCTATTACTTCGTCAAGGGCTTCCTGTAGGATAGCAGGATTGACCAAGTCCTTAAGTTCGCAGCTTATTCTGAATACTCTTGTGTTGGCTCCCTGGACTGTTGACGGGATGATCTTGGCCGCATTGTCCAGCTGATACCATTTTCTATTTGTCTGTGCCATGTGTGCCTCGTACATCGGCAATAACTGCCGTTATTATTTATCATTTGGGTCTGGTCTTGTTTTAGACCAGGGGCTAATCTCTATACCTTGCCCCCTGTGGTGCCTTCATTTAGCCTTTGTATATCAATTTCAGATATATTGCCATCCTTACATTCAAAGCAAAAGAACTGACAGTTACCGACTTTGATATTCCAAAAATCAGATAGATCACTGCCTCTTAGATTAGTAAGAAGCGCTCTCATGCATGCACCATGCGTCTGTATCAGTATACAATCAGAAGGCTCATATTCTTTTTCCATATCTTTAAGATAAAAAATAAAATCTCCTGCTCTTCCAACTATACTGTCATAAGTCTCAACGCCTTTTTTAGGTTCGCAGTTAACGTATTTCTGCGGGTTTTCAAAAAGCTCTTTTTCCCTGGCCTTGACAATATCATAGTCTGTGCCTTCAAGCTCTCCGAAATACATCTCCTTGATGCGCTCATCAACTACAAACTGTGATCTGTCAATCCCTGTTATAAGTTCTGCCGTCTCTATGGCTCTGTCAAGAGGGCTTGAGTATACCTTTTTGATACTTATCCCCTCATTTTTAAGTCTAAGCCCTGCTTCACGAGCCTGATCTCTTCCGGTATCATCAAGGGGAATATCGGTAGCTCCCTGAAAGAGCCTTTCTTTATTCCACCTGGTCTCACCGTGTCTTACAAAATACCAATACATAACCTAACGTTTTCCTATCTATTATTTATTTATCAGATCTCTTCTACTATAACATCTCCTGATGCACGCCTTACAGCTTCTGCTGCCTGTACAAGGCTAAGGAACTTCTTGTTTCTTACAAGTTTAAGCTGCCTGTTGGCAAAGCGAAGCTGGATGCCATAATGATTAAGGACAGGGCCTTCCTGCATGCTAACACGCTCTTCCATGATATCGGGATCCTGAAGATCCTTATCAATATATATGCGAAGAAGCGCAGCAATGCACCTTCCAAGAGCCATGGTACCGTCACTTCTTTGAACACTTACGGTATCTTCCGCTTCCATACTCCAGGAAGGAATATAATGACATATTCCGTAAGCACAGTCAATTTCTGTGATCCCACTATCACCTTCAAGATGAACCCAGGCTATATTGTCTTCTATGAATATCTCTGACACATGCCTTATCTGTTCCCTGCAGGTGACGGATATATTTTCGCAATCCACAAGTGCTATCTGACAGTGGAGATTTTTCTTCCTGTCACGCGATGATATATCTGCACTGTCAAAAACATTGGATTCATGCTCTGCATCTTTGGAAGCAGTGCCGGATGAATCATTATCATCCACAGCTGTATAATCTGCACTCTCTTCTATAGAAGCTTCGGATGAGCTTATACTTTTTTTAATGTTTTTAATAGCATTACTATCTTTACTATTTTTTATATTATTACTACTTTTAATATCTTTGCCATCTTTATAATCTATATTGCCTTCTATCTCTTCAATCACAAACTTACCTGTCTGTAACTGCATGCCTCTATCTGAGCCTTGACTGCCTGTAACTGCAGCATCTGCCTTCAAAGCATCTTCAATATTCTGATTATCATAGGCCGCCTCAGCTTTAGAAGGCGAAGTAATACTCTTTTGTGATAGTCCCGGACGCACTCCCTCTATAAGTACAGGATTCCTAAAGCTTCCTGACCTGAAAAGGACATACCTTTCAGACGGATACTCAAAAGGCCCGGCCGAAGGCATCAAAGGTCTGTGATTACCGATAAAATCAGTATCAAAGACTATAACAGAGCCGTCCGGGTTTTCAAATCTCTGCTCTGGCTCAAAGGCAGTCCCAAGCTCTTTGGAAGTAAGTAGTCTTTTTTCTCCCCTTGGCATAAAAGCAAAGAGATTGGTCATAAATGCACACTCATTACCTTCATCTGATATCCTGAAGGTGACCTTGTGCTTGTTGTCAACATATGCATCCTTTTCCTTGGGAGATGGAAGAGCACCGTTAAAATAATAATTGCCTTCAAAATATACCGGCAGATGATCATAGTAAACATCCCTATTGGAAGGTCTTGTCTTAAAACCTGACAGATACTCTTCCATAGACGGATAATCTTTGTATGCGATAGTGCCACAGGACAGAGCTGTCAACTTACCTATTGTAGCACTCTTTGATTCAAGATACACTTGAAGATCATCACGGACAGGTTTTTGAACGAATACATTATTACAAAATCTTGCATCACCATGAAGGATAGTCATAAATCCGGCTATCATAGTAGAGTGCGGCACGTGATAAGGAGTATACCTGTCTGTAGCAAATATATGCCCGCCATTATCAGTCCCTTTACCTACATAGGTAAAAGAACCTGCGATAAAGTTATGGACAAGGGCGATCCCCTGTGTTGACAGCCTGCAGGCAATATCTGATAACAAGAGGTTATTGTCTATAAGAGTCGGCCCATGAGAAACCTCGACAAATATATCTTCACCAAGAGATAGTCCGCTATCTATCTGTGTTCCCACAGGCGGGACATTATCATGAAAAAGGTTACCGGTAACTCTGGTACCCTGTGCCTGCCAGTCAAGCCACAGTCCCCGTATGCAGTGATCTATGCGATTACGTCTTATAAGAGTATCTATAGCCGCATGAAGCTTGATACCGCCAATTTCAGCACCTGCAAGGTTATTTTTACATCCTATATGATGGATATGATTGTCTTCAATTGTAGAAAAGATGCCGCCCATGTGTCCCACGATACCTGTCTGGCCACAGTCATGGATGTTACATCTTCTGATGATATGAGAACCTACTGTCTCCTTGTCCCAGCCTTCATTCAAGGCCTGACATACAGCATCCCTCTGGGTCTGTGTGCCGTCTTTGAGATAGGTAGTAGTCCATTTATTCTCATTAGCAGGCTGCAGATACTTGCCTAGCGAGATACCGCTGCACTTGGATTCAGTTATCTCGCAGTCTTCGATGATCCAGCCCTTGGACCAGTGGGGTCCCACCATTCCTTCCTGATGCGCAGTAGGAGGTGCCCAGTTGGTAGCTGCCTGACAGATTTTGAAACCAGAGAGCGTAATATATCCTATGCCTTCTTTGCTTGGATAAAAGCAGGTACTGCGAACACTGATCTCAACATTTTCTATATTAGGATCATAGCCTCTGAAATTGGCCTTAAATACAGTATAAAGTCCATCCCTCGACTGCTCGCAATACCAGACAAAGAGCGTATCACCCGGATTCCAGGAAGACTTCCTGGTCACAGGCTTTTCAACTTCCTGATATGAAAAGACCTCGTACATGGACCTTCCGTTCAGGAACACATCTCCAAGATGAGCCTTCTTCCTTACATCAAACCAGTCTCCTCTTACAAACTCAGTAAAGGGATTTCGCTCCGGGAAGACAGAATTAGGAACTTCGCATGACCATACGCTCTCAGATTCTCTTTTCCAAGGGCCGACCTTCTCTGCTCCCGTTATCACTGCGCCAAGATGACTTGAGCTTCTGTATACTATGGGCATACCTTCTTCGCCGCCTAACGGCGGATCAACTCTCTCCCTGTATATGCCGGGAGAGACGATGATTTCATCACCGGGAAGTGCCACATTAGCAGCTTCCTGTATAGTTTTAAAAGGATGTTCTCTTGATCCGTCACCACCTGCAAAGTTGTTCTGTGCTACATAATAATACATAAGTCCACTTCCTCCCGTATAGGATCAGACAAGACCGTCATCTTACTCGCTGGCTTCTTCGCTATTCATCTGTTAATTCCTGGATATAAAATCAAAATACATTTTTATATAGCGTAGTTACGCTCTCCAAAGATTCCTGTGCCGACACGAACAAATGTAGCACCCTCTTCTATGGCAACTTCATAGTCTCCTGTCATGCCCATAGACAGAGTATCCATAGGCTCTTTGGTAAGTTTCATCTCATTGGCCTTATTCAAAAGCTCTTTAAGCCCTCTGAAATACTGTCTGTTAGACTCAGGTTCCTCAGTATAAGGGGCGATAGTCATAAGGCCGCGGATATGCAGATGTTCAAAATCCTTGATGCTCTCTATAAAAGGAATGCACTCAGAAGGAGCAAGTCCGAACTTGGTATCCTCTCCTGCCATGTTGACTTCACATAATATGTCCATGACAATATCGTGCTTAGCTGCCTGCTTCTCAATCTCCTGGGCCAGCTTTAAATTATCTACCGAATGGATCATATCTACCATTCCGGGCAGATATTTGACTTTATTGTTCTGAAGGTGTCCTATCATATGCCAGTGAACATCTTCCGTAATCTGGGAAGTCTTGTCACGAAGCTCCTGAACTTTGTTCTCTCCAAAGACAGTAGCTCCATGCGACATAGCTTCTCTGATATCAGATACAGGCTTGGTCTTACTTACAGCTATAAGTGTAACTGACTCTCTTGGCCTTTTAGCCCTGTCACAGGCAGCCTGAATCTTCTTTTCAACTTCATCTAAGTTCTCTGTGATATTACTCATGATATGCCTTTCATTTTTAGTTTTTTACTTTTTATATTCTACCACACTGCCAGAATGCTTGCACCCTTCGCATAAAGCAGCTGCGCCGCAGATACTATTTTTTTATTCGGAAAAAATGTTCATTTCTTTTGACAGGTTACCCAAAAATTGTCATTTTTCAGTTTAATTTCAGATAAAGGTTGTACCATAAACTTGTTTTTGATAAAATAGATGGGCAGGTTTTTACCTGCCACTAAACTAAACAGACTGTCTAACCCCATTAAATACAAGGGCAGTCAGAAAGAGTCATGAATATGAAAAAAAGATTTGCTTCTCTTTTTGTAACAGGTCTTTGTGCCGCTATGGTCGTTGGATGTAGCTCTAATGATGCAGGCACACAGCCATCTACAATCGGTTCATCAGCTACAGCAGTTGAGACAACACCTTCTGATACTACAACAACAGATGCTACTACAGAAGATGTAAGTCAGGAAGTTACTACAACAACTGAAGTTCCTGAAGGAATGTACCTTAGCGAACTTACAGGCGAGCCTATCGACGAGTCTCTAAAGGATCAGCGTCCTATCGCTGTTATGGTTGATAACGAGCTTACAGCACTTCCTCACTACGGAACAGCTGAAGCAGATATCGTTTACGAACTTATGAACAGCACTAAGAACAATCGTATCACACGTCTTATGTGCATCTTCAAGGACTGGGAGTCTATCGAACAGCTCGGAAGTATCAGAAGTACAAGACCTACTAACATCGTACTTGCTGCTGAGTTCAACGCAGTACTGTGCCACGATGGTGGTCCTTACTACAATGACAGCTACTTCAAGCAGAACCTGTTCGCAGATCACTTCTCAGGTATCTTCTCTCGTGTAAACAACGGTAAGTCCCGTGAGTTCACAGAGTATATCGTATCTGGAGATCTTGACAAGGCTTTCTCTAACTCAAACATCTCTACTACTTACAATGAAAACCGTTTTGAAGATGGCGAGAAGTTCTATTTCACAGATTATGGTACAACAGTTGATCTTGCTGCAGAGGGAACAGAGGTTTCTGACGTAACAGAAGTTGTTCTTCCTTTCTATCACAACAGCTCAACTCTTAAGTACAACCCTGATACAGAGATGTATGAGTACTATGAGTATGGTGATGCTCACCTTGATGCAGAAGACAATGAGCCTCTTGCATTCGACAATGTAATCCTTCAGAACACAAGCCATTCACAGCTTGATGAGAACGGATACCTTGTTTACAACTATCTTGATAACGGTGATCAGTGCACAGGTTACTACCTTACAAAGGGTCAGTGCATCCCGATCTGGTGGATCAAGGGTTCACAGGAAGCTCTCACATACTACTTCACAGATTCTTCTTACTCACAGGAGCTTCAGATCAACACAGGTAAGACTTATGTTGCACTTGTTCCTCGTGATACATGGGACGAAGTTGAACTGAACAAGTAATTCAAAAATCCACACCTGCTTCTTCCAAGAAGCGGTGTGGATTTTTTTATGTACGTCTGCGCCATCACTTGCAGAACATGAGCCGTCCAATTGGGAGGTGCAATATCCCCAAAAACTTTGCCGGGGGTGGCAGAATATAAATCATTGACAAGCTATAATTGTTTTATAAATTCATGGCATGATATCTGGAGCTTTTTATTCCGGGGTCTGAAACTCGCTTCGCTCAAACATGCAGACCCCATGCAGAATAAAAAGCTCCATCTATCACGCTCATGAATTTTATAAACCAATTATAAAGCTTGTCAACGATTTATATTCTGCCAGCCCCGGCAAAGTCTTTAGGAATATTGCACCTTCCAATTGGACGACTCATGTTCTGCAAGTGATAAATATAAGTTATTTGCTTTTAGTTCTGTATTTATAATCCCTCAATTATAAGGATCAGTATATTGAGATTATGGATATGATCATAGGTGATACTGTCACTATTCGTGGAAAGTGCACTGATGTTGGTGAGGTTTTAGGATATTACTTAGATATTCAAAAAATTGATTAGTATCATTTGAAAAAGTGACGTTCAGCAAATGAACGTCACTTTTTATGTTAGCATTTTATTTTTTCTTAATTCTATGTAGTTGAGGTCTAAGGACAATCTGTGGTATTACTACGCCTTCGGGGCGTTCTAGTATGTATTTTACCGTCTCTGCAACTTCTGCAGGATCAAGACTTGCTTTCGAAGCATCATCTGCTTCAAAATCTGCGTTTCTGTATAGGTTACTTCTTGTCATATCGGGCATGATGGTGGTGACTTTTACGCCGTACTTTCTGGCTTCATCAAATATGCTGTTGCCAAAGCTAAGGAGTCCTGTTTTAATTGCACCATAAGCTGCGCCATGAGGATTGGATGATGCAAGAGCTGTGACAGATGAGATGTCAATTATAACACCTCCGCTTTTCTTTAGGTCTCTTAGAAGGATCTGAGTTAGGATCATGGGCGCTTCTAAATTGGTTCTGACCATCTTCCTGATCTTATCGGGGCTTATCTCTTCGTGGAGGCCGTAGTAGGCGCAGGCTGCATTATTGATAAGGATGTTTATATCATTTTCTTTCCTTATAGCCTTTACTTCCCTCACAAGGGCATCTGTATCTGTGATATCGCAGGCTATCTTTCTGAAGTTTGGGTTACTTATAAGTGTATCATCTGTCTTTGTAAAGTCTCTGCCTATTCCGTATACTATATAGTCTTCGCTGCATAGCATGAGAGCTATCTGTTCTCCTATGCCTGAGGATGCGCCTGTAAGGAGGACGGCTTTATTGTTTAGATTTTCATCTTTAGTATTTATGTTATCTTCTCTATTATTTATGTATTCATCTTTATCGTTTCTGCATTCTTCTCTATTATTGATGTTTGCATTTACATTATTCATGCTTAACCTCATGTCGCGAGCAAAACAAATTACTAATGGTTCAAATTGACGGAGCTCGCGGCATCAATTTGTTTTTTTGATAATGGAACATTTTCAAACTTACGTCTCTTCCCACCTGAATATCTTGGCATCAGGGCAGATTTTTAAGATCTTACTTGTGAGGAAAGACTCCATCTCTTCTGTCAGTTTCTTTGGGTAGTGATAGTATCCTTCATCCAGAATATATGGATACTGCACCGCAGAAGATACCGGCATTACTTTTCTCATCTTCTTAAGATAAGCTTCTGATATTCTAAAACTTCCTACGCTGAAGTCTCTTACCTTAGTCATATCTATAGCTGTACTTACTTCTTCCAGCATACCGCTGTAAACTTGTTTCCAGTTTTTTCCAGGCATAGGGTTTTCATGACCACCCGGAATATAGATCATGGGATCAAAACATAGTCTTACAGGCCATCCGGCTTCCAGATAATGAGCGGCAGCTTCAAGCCTTGCTGAAAGTCTTGCAGTGCCGTGCTCATACTGTTTAATGACAGGGTCTGGCGAAATAGTCCATGCGAATATAACTCTGTCACATGGCTCTATATCCAGGTCACCTCTTCCGCATTTGGTACGTATTTCAATTGTAAGATTTTCATGACTTTTAGTAAACTCTACCCATTTTGATACAAATCCGGTAAGGCTCTCAAGTGCCATAAGGTCTGTATCATAGGATACACACAGATATACAGGGAACTTTGAAAGCAGCTCTTCTACTTCTTTAAATATATCTTCTATGTTCACGAATACAACAAGATTTGCAGAAGGATACATTCCTTTTAGATAGCAATATTCGCAGTCGTACAGGCAGTTCATGATACATGACGTATAATAAAAATGGCTATTACCAAAATCCTGACATACAGGAGCTCCGTCATATACAAGGCGACCTTTTTTGGATGCCAGTATCAGATTTCTTGCGAGGCGCTGAGCACTAAAATCCTGTCTTTTCCTGTTGAATACATCTTTGTAATGATCTATTACAATTACGCGTGAATCAGGAAAGTGACTCAGGATAATATCTGCTTTGCCATTGCCTAATAATTCTTTTTCTACATATATATGCTTAAAAGCATTTTGAAAAATATCTTCTCCGTCCATATCTCCGGTCTCCACAAATCCAAAAACTCATAATCAATATGTTCCTTTATTGTACGAAAAAAGAGCTCCAAGCACAAGGTTTGAAGCTCCTTATAATATCAGTGTTTATCTGTTTCTGCTCGCTGCAGCTCCTCCTTTGTAGGTTCTTCACCTTCAGGAAGATTTAGATATATTTCCGGTTAAATACTTTAAGAAAACGGTCTGGCACCGAAACATCACTCCGTAGCTTCAGTACTGCCATCTATGTATGCTCTTACTTCTTCTAACACTTTAAGACCCTGGCGCTTATCTCTGCATGGAAGCTTGCCATCGTCATAGAGCTTTGTAAGAATCTTCTCAAAGTCTATGCCGGCAATATCAGCATATCTAAGCAGCTGGTGTATCTGATGCTGCATGGTAAAAGAGGCATGGAGGTCTTCTATGAGACGATCCTGTATAGAAAGAAGCCCATCGCTTAACTCTGATACTGCCAGATTATCTGCAAGAAGTTCAAGAGACTTCAGATATTCTACTACGTCATCCTGTGACTCCTGTGCTCTTGTTCTCACAATCTCTGGAGTGATCCTGCCATCACCTTCATCTGTGATATATTTTAGGAAATGCATCTGATGAGGCCCTATAAAATGAGAAGCTGCCTCATATATAGCAGCTGCCTCCATGTCATATAAAAAAGGAACTGTTTTTTCTAAAAAAGATTCCTGCAAAGTTCGCCCCTCATTGTTAGAAACGAGGGATTCGTCTTTGCCATTTTCAAACTTCTTTTCATAGATCCTGCTGCCTGTTACTATTGTCGCTTCATCAAGGCTTGACTTAAGGAGCATATCAGGATAGAAGGTCCTGCCACTATCAATATTAACAATCTTGCTGCACAGGCAGATCCCGGACGGCTTTAGATTACCATCAAGAAAAGCACAACTTCCGAAGTTAACTATTTGTATGTCATCAATATCAGTCTTATTTTCAGCTAGAGCGTAGGAAGCTGCAGTTGCAGCGTTTATAGGCCCCGGGCCCGTAATATAAAGGCATATACTATTATCATTATTACAATACTTTTTATAAAATCTATCTGCCTTGTCCTGCTTCAAGGACAGCTTCTTTATGACAGGCTCCGCTTCAGGATACAGCGCACACAAAACAATAATCATATCATTATCCTTTTAAGTATTTTAACTCAAACTTTAAGCTTTAATGATACTGCTCCATTCAAGCATAAAGTTTGAGTAGTCTAATACGAACTATTATACTACCAGTCGGTAGGTCATTGTACATAATTAACCCTGTACTGTGATTAAAGAAAATGGCATAAAATTAGCATTCTCTTTGAGTACGATGTAGAAAATCAGAGTGAATAAGTGCATTTTTAGGCTTAATTATCACACAAATCAAGGTATGAAGCGAAAAATTTCGATTATTTTATCTTAAACCGTCTATTTATGCTTGTTTTTTTGCACTCACAGTGCTAGAATGTGCTTAGTTAGTTAATTTCACTACTTAAACGGAGGAAAAACAGATGAACAAAGCAGAACTCGTTGATGCAATCGCAAAGCAGACAGGTCTTTCAAAGAAAGATTCTGAAAAGGCAGTTACGGCATTTGTTGATGCTGTAACAAAGACTCTGAAGAAGAAAGGCAAAGTACAGCTTGTTGGTTTCGGTACATTCGAGACAGCTAAGAGAGCTGCAAGAAATGGTAAGAACCCTCAGACTGGCGCTACAATCAAGATTCCTGCAGCTATCGCTCCTAAGTTTAAACCTGGTAAGGCTCTTAAGGACGCTGTTAACGGCAAGAAGAAATAATCAAATAATATCACCGGGGCTGTCTTATGACAGCTCCTTTTTTAGTTTATAAAAAAATAATTTTATTATCTGTGACATTTTGCCGAATATAGTATAGAATAACTCTTGCATGTTCGATTGTGTGCAATTTATTTACTCAAGGAGAACCAGTAATGCTTTTTTATATTGGAATCATTCTGATAACTGTACTATATATAGCTGTTTTGGAATTGTCCAAAAATATACTTATCAGCTGGGTTATCGGAATAATGGCATCATGTGGTGTGATTATCGCACATTTATTTTTCAAAAGATCAGGAAGCTCATCATTTAAGACTTCACTACTCTTATGGATAATCCTTTTTGCAGTATTTGGAATAAATTATATATCTACCACGCCGCCTTACAAGAGAGTTCCTGCTGTAGACAACAATAATCCCGATGTTACAGAGGTAGTCAGTATCTCTCAAGGCGATCTTACAGGTGTTTATAATAAAGATCACTCGGTAAAGGTATATGCCGGCATCCCCTATGCCAAAGCTCCTATTGGTGATCTTAGATTCAAAGAGCCTCAATCTCCTGATAGCTGGGAAGGGGTAAGAGAATGTGATGAATTCGGCCCTATGGCTATGCAGTCAAGGTCAAATCCCTTGTATGATAGTCTCTCACACATTCTGGGCTGGCATGACTATCAGATCAAATTCGGAGATGAGTATATTGAAGAGATGAGTGAAGACTGCCTGTATCTTAATATATTCGCACCGGAAGATGCCGGTGATGAGCCACTTCCTGTTATCTTCTACATCCATGGAGGAAGCCTTACTACAGGCCATCCTTCATATACAGAGTACAGAGGTGAAGATCTGGCTAAAAGAGGCGTTATATTCGTAGACTTCGCTTACCGCCTTGGAGTATTCGGCTACTATACTGCCGATGACCTTAAAGCAGAATCTGAGAATGGCACCACAGGTAACTACGGACTCCTCGACCAGATAGCTGCGCTCCAGTGGGTATATGACAATATAGAAGCCTTTGGCGGTGATCCCGAGAAGATAACCATCGCCGGGGAGTCAGCCGGAGCTTCAAGTGTTAATGCCTTGTGCGTATCTCCTCTAACAGAAGGACTATTTAGATATGCAATTGCCGAGTCTAGTGGAATAGTAGCTTATAAGCCCTATCATACTTTCAGAAGCTATGATGAAGCTTTAGAGCAGGGCGATATAGTAAGAGATGAGTTTGGAGTATCTTCGTCCAAAGAGCTTAGAGATATTCCTGCTGATAAGCTTCTTACATCCTCTTCTGTCCAGTCAGCTATGACTATAGATGGCTATGCGATAGTTGAGCAGCCATATCTAACCTATGAAAAGGGTCAAAACCATGAGAAAGCTCTTCTAAACGGCTTTAATGCAAAAGAAGCTGATGCATTCCTTTTAGGAACTAAGGCAACAAGTGATAATTATGTAGAGCTTTTGGCAGATGCACTTGGCCCCTATGCAGATGATATGGCCAAAGTTGTGCCGGCAGACTCTCCACAAAGAGATCAGCACTTCATAGTAGATGCAATGGGAGATGCCAAGGGAGCTCTTAACATAAGCTATTCTGCTCTATGGTTTAGCTATTCACATTATGTATGGAACAATTATCTGATAGCGCAGAATGTCCCATGCTACGAATACTATTTTACTAAAACAAATAATATACTATCCAACTATCACGCAGGCGAACTCCCCTACGCCTATGGTAATCTCTGGAGACACCCTGGGCTCTACGATGAAGAAGATTACGCGCTCTCAGAAATAATGCAACAGTACTGGGTCAACTTCGCAAAGACCGGCAATCCAAATGGCGAAGGCCTTCCTGAATGGAAGATGAGATCAGCTGACCAGGATCAGCTCCTTCAGCTGGATACACAGATCAAGATGATCGACGATCCTAATACAGAACTATACAAGATCATCGACTTGTACCAGCAGTCAACAATTTCATAAACTACGTTTAAGATAGCGAAAGCGACGATCTTGAATCGCCGCTTTGCTTTTTGGTTTATAGGAACTCTTATAAATTTTTTTCTTTCCATCTGCTAAGTCTCCTTGAATTCAAAAAAGGCTATCTATTCCATTCGTACGGTTTAGATAGCCTTTAGTATTTATATGATCTTATTCAAAACAATATACGCATCAGTCGTTTAATGACCAGCCGCTTCTTGTCAGAAGGATTCTGTTATCTACAAGATACTGTACATCCATTCCGATGATATTGGAAGCCTTATCAATGTACTCCTGCTGATTAGCAGCTCCCATTGCCTGATAGAAGTAGTATGCAGGCTTATGAGTTCCGTCAAGGTTATTAAGACCAAGAGCAAGATTGGATTCCATCTCATGAGCATTATCTGTCTGTCTGAACAGAAGGAATGCATCAATATCAGGATAAGATGCTGCCATCAGGTAGCTATACACAAGTGAAGCACTCTGATAGTCTTCGCCAAAGCTTGAAGTGTAGCCCTGCTCTGCAAGTGAGATACTACGTACGCTTCCGTCAGGTGCAAGGAAATCAGCCTGGTGCATATAATCGATAAGAACATCGATATTCTGCATTGTGATGTAAGGTGTCTTAATGTTTCTGCTTACATACTGTGACTGTCCCTTCCATGCATATGGATCAAAAAGTGGTGAGTTATAAGGATGGAATGAAAGTCCCCAGTTAATGTTACCTTCTCTGTTCATGTAGTAATTGAATGTATCAAGATATGCCTTACTAAGGAAACATCCGGGATTGGACTTACGGTTCCACTCCTGATCGATCGAATTGTAGATATTAGCACTGCCGTTCATTGACTTGATGCCGTTATAGAAGATACGGAATGCCTTTACATAAGCATTAACATTGGTATCAAGATCATCTGACTGAAGGTAATACCACTCAGTTCTTGCATTAACTTCGTTACCTATACACCAGTTATCAACCTGGCCATGACCAGTCATTCCGGAATATCTCTCACCAAGGAATGCTGCGATAGCCTTAAGGTGCTTAGTACCGCCCTCTTCTGCTGTGTTAAAAGCATATCCGGGGCACTCATGTCCGTCTCTTGAATCAGGATGCATAAGGTCAGCTGTATAAGGTGACTGAACATCATCAGAATTAAGGATTACCATAGTAACCTGAAGTCCCATGTTGTTCCACTGAGATATAAGTGTGTCATAGCTTGTTACTGTATGACCGTTAAAATAATATGTTGTTCCGTCATATGTATACTCGATAGTAGGATATGCAGGATCATCTGTAAGTCCGCATACTGTACCAAGATCGAAGTTATAGATAACCTGCTGAAGGCCAAGCTCTGAAAGTTCATATACATCTTCCATCTCAAGATCTGCAAGAAGACCCTTGATACCATGGTCATTACGAATAGATGTATAAGTTGCTACAGCTTCAGGATTTGTAATATAGTGCTCATCACTTACCTGAACAAGGTTACCACCCTGCTCGACTACTACAAGGAATTTACGGCTAAGATTTGAATCTTCTGAATTAAGATTAAGAGGGAATGTTAATGTCGCACTCTTAGCTGTCTTGGTAGTTGCAACTACCTTGCCGGTTGCACCATCTTCATATACTTCATCTCCATAGAGATAGAAGACTCCATCATCACTTGACGGAATAGAACTACATGAGATCTGTGCTACAACGTCACTTCCCACAATGGTAACAGAATCGATCTTTACAGGTCTTCCTGCTGCCTCTGAATCTACTGAACTGTTCCAGAAAGAGATTCCGGATACTACAACTGCTGCAATAACTGCAAGCATGACTACTACAATAGATCCAATGATTGTATTCCTGCTCTTCTTATTCATCAATATCCTCCAGAATAAATATTTTTAATCTACTCTTTTAACTATATCATGCAGTTGGGCCTATTTCAAATAAATATAGGTACTCACTGCATGCGCTTGTAAGTCATTAACTCCCACTTAAGCGGTACAGTATCATCAAAGTGGGAAGTTTGAGTCATTAATAAAAAAGTTGCCGACGACAAACTATGTTGTCGCCGGCATTGTCATCATGTTGTACCCGGTGATGTCGTTTCCTGCTTTTTGACTCCTAGCGAACGCCAGGTGGGTTACCGCAGCCTCAGTCGCTGTCTTCCTCTCCCTTAGCTTGATCTGCGCACGCGCAGGGCCGGAGGCGTGACATTGAAAATGAGGAGATATAGGATTCCCGTTTAAAGTAACTGTAGGTTCAAAAACTGACAGGATTGTCGAACATCTCAGGTGAACTCTTTCGAGTTCTTCTACCATCATTATATAACAGCTTCTACAAATTGCAACTACATTTTCATAAATAAACTGAAAATTTATATTTGCATTTGTTATTATGATAATTTAATAATCAGATGGTGTTAAATCGCCAACTTCTTCATATGAATCATAAGTGATTGTAAACTTACATGTAGCATCTGATACCTTAATACCATCTTCTCCCATTGCATCTGAAATATCTGAAGCAAAATGTGACATATCAAGACTGTCAAGCACTATCTCCTGACGGACAGGTGCAAATGTCTCTGCATCTAGATACAATACAACTTCAGCTGTAACTGAATCTACATCGTCTCCAATACCAAGACCATAGAAAAACTCTGCATACATTGCAAGTGTATCTGCATCTCCTGCACCAAATGTACCACGGATCACGAAGCATTGTCTTCCATCAATTTCGGTAGTAGTATCATCTATCGTGCAATCAGAGATCAGATCTACATCGAACAGAATACTATCAGAGAGCATGATACCATAATATGAATACTGGTTATCATCTGTATCAGCTTCCCATCCGCCACCATCATAATTGGATGAAAATGTCTTGCCATCACAGAATATCTCTTCTGAATGATGTCCTACAAGACTATCGCCTTCGTTATCATCAATATAATATTCCAAACTTGTATATGCCTGATCTATGGTGTCATCATCATAAGTACCCTTGAATGAAGCATTTATCTCTCCATCAAAATCATAGGTTCCTGAACTCATAGTCATAGAAAACTCTATGGTATTGTTGATAGAAGCGCTAAGACCGGTTGTATCCATCAGATAATCATCAGCTGCTTCTAAAGCATCATCTACATCAGGTATAAGATTAGGAGAGATCTCATCATCCATTCTTGTCTGGAAGCTGTCATCTCCTGTTGCCTTAAGAGCTTTCTGTGCATCTTCCATTGCTGTCTCATAGTCTGATGCTGCAATATCTGCATCAATGATCGCATTATATGCTGTTACAATGCCGCTTTTAGCTTCTTCATTGCCGCTGTCTTCTTTGAGAACTGTCTCGTAGGCTGTTATAGCATTTTCATAATCTTTGGAATCAAGATATCCATTAGCAACTTCAAGATCAGCTGCTATCTGTGCCTGAAGTTTAGCCTTCTTGGTATCTGATTTACCCTTGGTGGCATCCTCATTATCAGGATAATCTTCAAGGATCTTATCATATGCTGCTATTGCTTCATCATAAGATCCCTTATCACAAAGTGCCTTTGCATCTGCAAGTGCATTACCAAGCTCTGACTTCTTGATTCCATCAAGAGCCTGCTTGTTTTCTTCATCATATTTAAGTGCTTCTTTATAAAAAGATATAGCTTTATCATAATTGCCGTCAGCATACTGCTCTTCACCATCGGCAAGTGCATTCTCTAAACAATTGTTACGATACCATTTGTAGCCAAAAAATCCGCCAACACCGCATCCAATAAGTACAATAACAAGAAGTATTGCTATTATCGCACCTTTATGGCTTTTCTTTTTCTTGGGCGGCTCTTGCTGCATAGGTCCGTTATAAAATTGAGGCTGGCCATAAGGCTGACCTACTCCTCCAAACTGCTGTGGCTGACCTTGGCCTCCATACTGCTGGCCATTAGCCGGTCCTCCATACTGTTGACCCTGTCCAGGTCCCCCAAACTGCTGGCCCTGAACCTGACCTGTGTACTGTTGTCCCTGTCCTTGCTGCATCGCTCCATACTGCTGACCGCCTTGACTAGCTCCATATGTCATCTGGGGCTGGCTTCCAGGCGCTGCTGTTTTTGACCCGCAATAAGGGCAGAATGCATTACCATCCTGATACTCTTTTCCACACACATTACAAATCATATTTAGCTCCCTCCGAACTTTTTTCGCTTTTATACAAATGGTATATGTTTCTAAAAGTGGAAACATATACCATTTTAATACCCTTTTAATATGCTGATGTCCTGTATTTATGTCCTACATAAAATACGAAGTTTTCAGCTATCATACATTCTTTAAAGTATGTACATAAAAAACAAGAATCCCTTTATTATTTGCTGATAGGTCTTGTCTGCTCCTTGAGCCAGTCAACTATAGCCTGATCCTTGATAAGAGGTGATACCTTTTCAAATACAGCCTTGTGATATGCATTAAGAAGATCTATATCATACTGCTGCATATACTGAGTATCTATTGCCTCAAGATCTATAGGTGCATATGTAAGGAAATTAAACTTAAGGAACTGACCGTCACTATTCTTAGTACCTTCTACAACTTCAATTATGTTCTCAAGACGGATTCCGTGGCTTCCTTCCTTATAAACACCAGGCTCGTCAGATACTATCATACCCGGAACAAGCTCATATTCCTTCATTCCTTCACGATACTGCCAGCGGATGTTATGAGGACCCTCATGAACATTGAGCATATATCCGATTCCATGTCCTGTACCGCACTTGTAGTCTATATCCATAGCCCAAAGGGGTTCTCTTGCAAGGATATCAAGGTTTCTGCCTGTGCATCCCTTAAGGAACTTGGCATCTGCAAGATGAAGCATAGATATACAAGAGCCTGTATAGTGCTTCTTGATCTCATCAGATATAGGTCCAAGAACCATAGTTCTTGTAACATCTGTTGTACCGCCTTCGTATGTTCCGCCTGAATCTACAAGGAGCATTCCTTCAGGTTTAACTTCTGCATAATCAGTCTCAGTTGCTTCATAATGCATCATTGCTGCATTAGCGCCATAAGCACTTATTGTCGGGAATGAAAGCTCTATAAATCCCGGAAGTTCAGCACGCATAGAATCAAGCTTCATAGCAGCACTGTACTCTGTCATCGGAATCTTGCCAACATTGGTCTTAACCCAGTACATGAACTCGCAGAGCTTAGCACTATCGCGAAGGTATACTTCACGGATATTTCTGATCTCTGTATCATTCTTGATAGCCTTCATGAGCTCAGTAGGATTGTCATTGTATACAAGCTTGTCCTTGCCTGCTGCCTTAATAAGTGTTCTGTAAGTAGAATAGTTGATATTATTCTTATCAACAAGTATATTGCCTGTATAATTTCTATTCTTAAGGAAATCTATTACTTCATGATAGCCATGAACAGTAACATCATTATCGCTAAGATATTTTCTTACATCATCAGTAAGCTCTTCTTCCTGCACGAACAGATGGAACTCATCCATTGTGATAAAAGCATATGATAAAGCTACAGGATTGCACTCAACATCATTGCCGCGAAGGTTTGTGAGCCATGTAATATCATCAAGCTTACTAAGGAAATGACTGTCGCACTTGTATGAAGACATCTTGGCACGAACATCTGCAAGCTTTTCTTTAAAGCTCTTGCCAAAAAGTTCTTCCCTAAGTTTATAGATCTTATGACATGGAAGAGCCGGACGATCTGTCCATACTTCATCAGCAAGGTCTCTTTCATAGGAAAATGTTATATCCAGGTCCTCAAGACTCTTTTCAAGAGAAAGTCCTATAGCTGTAGAGATAACACGTCCATCAAAGCCAAGAACCTGACCCTTCTTAATATTGTCTTTGAGATACTCGGAAAGTGTAGGTACTCCTTCATTGCCCATACGATAAAGAGTTACACCGGTTCCTTCGATCTCCTTCTCTGCCTGTATAAAATAACGGCCGTCAGTCCAGAGACCTGCCCAGTCACTGCTTACAAGGACTGTTCCGTTAGAGCCTGTAAAGCCTGTAAAATACTCTCTTGCCTTAAAAAAATCTGCTGCATACTCGGAGTTATGAAAATCCGAAGTTGGCATCATGTAGTAGTCTATTCCATACTCCTGCATTTTTGCACGAAGAAGGGACAGACGATTCTTCACTGCCACATTTTCCATTTTTTGGATCCTTCTTTCACTATAATTTCAAATGTCATCAGTATCATAGGTACTTATGACACTGATCTTGATATTAAAAAATATATTACATATTGTACTTAGCACCGATAAGTGGTGCTACTGCTGATGAGCCAAGACGAGATGCGCCTGCATCTATCATAGCCTTAGCATCCTCGATAGTTCTGATTCCGCCTGCTGCCTTGATCTTAACATCAGGTCCGATGTTCTGTGCAAAGAGCTTAACATCCTCTACTGTTGCGCCGGCTGTACCAAAGCCTGTAGAAGTCTTGATGAAATCAGCCTTAACCTCTGTTACGATCTGGCAGAGTTTCTTCTTCTCTTCGTCTGTGAGATAGCATGTCTCGATGATAACCTTAAGGCAGTGACCTTCTGTAGCCTTACGGATCTCCATGAGTTCCTTCTTGACTTCATCAAAACGGCCATCCTTAACATCACCGATATTAACAACTGTATCTATCTCTGTTGCACCAGCCTCGATAGAATCAAGTGCCTCAACAACCTTAGAATGTGTTGTATTGTATCCAAGAGGGAAGCCTATAACAGTACATACTGTAAGCTTATCTCCATACTTCTCATGGACTCTCTTTATAAATGACTGTGGAATACATACAGAAGCTGTTCCGTATTTTACAGCCTCATCGCAAAGTGCTACGATCTCATCCCAGGTTGAAAAAGCCTTTAAAAGAGTGTGATCAATGTATCCAAGTATCTCCTTATCTTCCATGTTCAATACCTCCAAAAATAAATAAGTAAGATAAAATCTTTCACAAAAAAATTATCTCCATTGACCATAAGATTATATCACATAGGCTAAATAATAGCATCACTTTGCTATTTTATATCGAAACAAGTTTTTGGATATTTTTTCTAAAAAGTTCCTAAGCTTGCATAAAAATACGTATTTTTGTGGTAAAATATAATTGTTCTATTTTATATGAATTGCTTTTTCTTGTTATGCAGTTCATTTTTTACAGATGTATGACTTCTTGAACGTAAATTACAGAAACACGCATTTACTGCGTGTTTCGTGATTCAATGAATCTGTTGGCAATAGAGCCTTCACCGAAGGTGAACTCAACCTGCTCTATTGCTGCATTTTTGAATCTTTGATTCAAAAATGTATACGATTTTAGAATTGAATACAACCACATCTGCATCAATTATTTTCAAATTTTTCCATCAACTGATGCATAGCTCAGAAGATAATTTTGATCTATACATCATCATATTCGAGAGAATATTCAAAAGGCAAGGAGGACGGCTTATTGACTGAAGAAAGAAACGTATACTCAATTGTAACCCCACAGATCGAACAACTGGCACAACTATGCCATAAATCCGACATTATCGATTCCGAGCTTTATACTCGTTTTGATGTAAAAAGAGGTCTTCGTGATCTTAACGGTAAAGGTGTACTTACAGGTCTCACCCACATCTCCAAGATCACCGCTACCAAAGAGGTCAACGGTCAGACACTTCCCGAAGACGGTGAGCTGTATTATCGCGGAATAAATGTTAAAGAGCTCATCAAAGGCAGCACTACAGAAAACCGCTTTGCATTTGAAGAAGTTGCATATCTTCTTTTGTTCGGACAATTGCCCAACAAAAAGGAACTTGAAGAATTCAAGGAAGCTCTCTTTTTCTACAGAAGTCTTCCTACCGGTTTCGTGCGCGATATTATCATGAAAGCTCCCAGTAAGGACATGATGAACACACTCTCAAGATCTGTCCTTACTCTGTATTCGTATGATGATAATCCGGATGACACCTCTCTTCCGAATGTACTAAGACAATGCATGTCTCTTATAGCTCTTTTTCCTGAGCTTGCAATATACGGATATCAGGCTTACAACCATTATCATGAAGGCAATTCTCTGTTCATACATCCGCCAAGGACTGATCTGTCTACAGCAGAGAATATCCTGTATCTGCTGCGCCCTGACAGTCAGTACACAGAGCTTGAAGCAAAAATCCTGGATATCTGCCTCATACTTCACATGGAGCACGGCGGAGGTAACAACTCAAGTTTTACTACGCACCTACTCTCATCTTCACTTACAGATACCTATTCCGTCATGGCTGCTGCCATCGGCTCTTTAAAAGGTCCCAGACACGGCGGTGCCAACATCAAGGTCGTTAGGATGTTTGAAGATATGGAAAACAGTCTTAGTGACTGGACAGATGATGATCAGGTACGAGAATATCTCGAGAAACTCCTTGCCGGTGAAGCCTTTGACAAAGCAGGTCTTATCTATGGTGTAGGCCATGCTGTCTATTCAAAGTCTGATCCAAGAGCTCAGATATTCAAGGGATTCGTAGAACAGATGGCCCATGAAAAGGGATTCGATAAAGAGTATGCACTTTACGACAAGGTTGCAACTCTTGCTCCTAAGATCATTGCTGAAAAGAGAAAGATGTATAAGGGTGTCAGCGTCAATGTCGATTTCTATTCAGGATTCGTATATAAGATGCTGGGTCTGCCTCTTGAACTGTACACTCCTATCTTTGCAATGGCTCGTATCGTCGGCTGGAGTGCACACCGTATGGAAGAGCTCGCCAATAACGGCAAGATCATCCGTCCCGCATATAAGGCAATCGGTCCTGATATGCCATATATACCTATAAATAAGCGCGTATAAAAATATACAGCTTTACACAGCCGCGCGGTGAACTCTACATTTTTTATGAGCTATCATGCTAGTGTGCCGGCTCATTCATATTTGATCAAATATGAACGAGTCAGTACACTAGATATGAAACTTAAGACAAATAAAAAAGCCGTTCTTTTATATTCAAATAAGAGACCGGCTTTTTTAATTATGCAAATATCAAAAGATTATTGAATTTATGGATTATTGCCCAATAGCACTTATGTTTTTGGCCTTATACAGTTATCACATATTAAGGAAGTTCTTTACTGCCTTTTCCATATCAGGAACTTCTACAACTGTATTGTGACGAACAGGTGCGTTTCTGATAGAAGATACTGCTTCAGGAATCTCAAGTCCTGCTTCTGCAGCAAGCTGATCAGCAAGTTTGAAATCGTCATCATCTTCTGCCTTATCGATAGCTCCAAGGACAGCTCTTGTAAACTTGAAAGGACTTGCAGTAGAAGCTATAACTGTGACTGTGTTATCATTTGTTTCTTTTTTATACTGATCATATACATGGCTTGCAACTGCTGTATGTGTATCGATCACATAGCCTGTAGCCTTATAGAGACTTGATATAGCATCTTTGGTCTCATCCTCTGTAGCAAATCCGCCGTAAAAATCCGAGAGCTTTGCTTTCATTTCGTCTGTGATCTCATACTTGCCTGTAGTAGCAAGATTGTTCATATATGCTGCATCAGCGCCTGAGTCATCACCTGCGATATGGTAGATAAGTCTCTCAAGGTTTGAAGAGATGAGGATATCCATTGAAGGTGAGCTTGTAAGTACGAAGTCTCTGTTTCTATCATAGCTTCCTGTCTGGAAGAAATCATACAATACCTTGTTAGAGTTACTAGCGCAGATAAGCTTGGCAATCGGAAGTCCCATCTTCTTAGCATAATATGCAGCAAGGATATTACCAAAGTTGCCAGTAGGAACTACTACGTTGATAGGATCGCCGTCTTTGATACTGCCATCTTTAAGAAGTCTTGTATATGCATATACATAGTATACGATCTGAGGAACAAGGCGTCCGATGTTGATAGAGTTAGCTGATGAGAACTGGTATCCGGCTTCATCCATCTTAGCTGCAAGCTCATTATCAGTAAAGAGCTTCTTAACTCCCGTCTGAGCATCGTCGAAGTTACCTTCAATACCAACTACGCATGTATTAGCACCTTCCTGAGTCACCATCTGCTTCTCCTGGATAGGGGATACTCCATGCTTGGGATAGAATACGATGATCCTGGTACCCGGAACATCTGCAAAGCCTGCAAGTGCAGCCTTACCTGTATCACCACTTGTAGCAGTCAGGATTACGATCTCATTCTTAACATTGTTCTTCTTGGCAGCCGTTGTCATAAGGTATGGAAGGATGGAAAGAGCCATATCCTTAAATGCAATAGTACGTCCATGGTAGAGCTCGAGGTAATATGCTCCGCCTGCCTGTGTCAAAGGTGCAATCTCTTTAGTATCAAATTTGGAATCATAAGCATGTTCAATGCAATACTTAAGTTCTTCTTCGGTATAGTCAGTGAGCATCAGCTTCATAACTTCATAAGCAGTCTGCTGATAATTCATCTGTGAGATTTCTTTAAGTGTCTTATCAAGATGCGGAATATGATCCGGAACAAAAAGTCCCCCATCCGGTGCAAGGCCGCGAAGCACAGCTTCTGATGCCTTTACTTTAAGATCCGCCCCTCTTGTACTTGAATAAATTACATCTGCCATGGATATTGCCTCCCTGTACATGGTAAAATATAGATAACTAAACTTTATTGCACATTGTACCATACATTACTCAAGTTAGGGAACAAGCAATTCAAACAAATAATGTATATTTATACATCAATATTCATTATTTTTCACTAAGAGAGCAACGTTTGAAAGTGTTTCACTTTCAAACCCAAATTGATGTCGCGAGCTCCACCAATTTGAACCATTAGTCACTCGTTTCACTCGCGACATGAGGTTAAGTTTGAAAGTGTTTCACTTTCAAACCCAAATTGGTGCCGCGAGCTCCACCAATTTGAACCATTAGCCACTTACTTTACTCGCGACATGAGGTTAAAGTTGAGTATGGAGAATCTGACCACTCTATCCGGCGTACAACCCGCCGTTTACAAGGACGGATCCACCTATTACAGAGCTTCAATCACTCACAAGGGCAAGCACATTGCCCTTGGTTCTTATGACAATCCCATGATGGCACACGCAGCATATCTTGAAGCAAGGGGCATTATCGAGAACTCTGCCTGGGAGCTCAAAGACTGGAAAAAAGATTATGCGCTATCTTTCCAGAAATGCGTAATACTTGTCAATTTCAGAGATCAGGGAGTATATATAGGAACACCTATATTATTAAAAAAAGATTTTTTCCTATACTATCTGTCATACAATGACATTTTGACATTCGATATTGATGATCTGTTCTACTATTCTTCGCACTCTATAATGCGAAGAGGATCACATCTGTTCGTAGCTGACTACGGCAGCCAGATCAGCATATATTCAAGGTATGGTATCCCTCCATACGCAGTGGCAGGGCGCGACTATAGATTCATCAACTCAGATTCCACAGATCTTAGATACCAGAATATAGAGATCATCAACAGATACCGGGGCGTACGCATGTACACTGAGAAGGGATTTCAACGTTACAAAGCTGTGATCCATATCAGAAGTTCCTACGTTATAGGCCATTACAACACGGAATACGAAGCAGCGATTGCCTATAATAAAGCCGCTGATATCCTTCTTAAAAAAGGTGTTAAGAAAAAATATGAGCTAAACTATATTGAAGATTTAAGTTCCAAGGACTATGCTGATATCTATACGCATGTTAAAATATCAAAGCGTATACAAAATTATAACGAAATGGAAGTCAGGTAATATGTCAAATAACACAAACACTTCTAAGAGGGACCGCAAGCAGCGTTTCTTTGCTATTATCGCAATGATCATCATAGTAGCAATGCTTGCTTCTCTCCTTCTTGCAGGTCTGACAGGATGCGGCTATCAAACCGCGTCCTCTTCGGACTATGTCGATAGGACTTCGTTTTATTTTGATACAGTCATAAATGTACGCATCTATGATAAGCAGGACGAAAGCATTCTCGACGGATGCATGGAACTTGCAGCATACTATGACAACCTTCTTTCGGCATCAAAAGAAGATTCTGATATATGGAAGATCAATAATTCTGCGGGCACACCTGTCAAAGTCAGTACCGAAACCATCTCCCTTCTTGATACAGCTTTATATTATGCCAAACTTACAGATGGGGCTTTTAACCCGGCTCTTTACAGTGTTATCTCATTGTGGGATTTTACATCTGATGATGAAAAAGATCACGTAGTACCAGGCGATGCAGACATTCAGAAAGCTTTAGAACACACTGATTATAATACTATCGTTGTCGATAAGGATAACTCTATCGTAACGCTTACAGATCCTGATGTTAAGATAGAACTAGGTGCTATTGCCAAAGGCTTTATAGCTGATAAGTTAAAAGAATATCTGGTTCAACAAGGAGTACGATCTGCCATTATAAATCTTGGCGGCAATGCTCTTCTTGTTGGTTCAAAGCCCGATAACACCTCTTTTACAGTAGGAGTAGAAAAGCCTTTTGGTAATGCAGGCGACTACGTGACCACAGTATCTGCCGTAGATAAATCTGTTGTTACTTCAGGCGTCTATGAACGCTACTTCAAAATAGACGATACTATCTATCACCATATATTAGACCCCAAAACCGGCTATCCTGTTAATAATGGCCTTTACAGTGTCACAATACTATCAGACAATTCGGTAGACGGTGACGCTCTCTCTACAGCCTGCTTCGTACTGGGCCCTTCAAAGGGCATGGAACTAATAGAATCGTTAGACAGCGTAGAAGCAGCCTTTGTATACAGCGACTATTCTATAACCTACAGCTCCGGATTAACTAAATGAAATCAAGCGAAATTGCATAGCTTTCAATATAGTGATAATATATTTATATAAGCGTTAATATATATTCGTTACAACGACTATTCTCCACCGGAGGATTACGATGCGTTTTGTAAAAATAGATAATATGAAAGCAGGCATGCGTCTGGCGAGGCCTGTATACTCCAAAAACGGAATACTTCTATACGATCGTAATTCCAAAATCAATGAATCCGGGATTGCCAGCATTAAAAATTTCGGTCTCATGGGCATGTTCATTCTAGAGCCTGCCGAACCAGTTCCTCCCATGACTCAAGCTGATATAGATTTCGAAAGATTCCAGACTATGAATGTTTATGCCATTAAGCAGGAGCTTGAACTTATTGTATCTAAAGAAACTTTGTCCAAAACTCAGTTCATAGTTGCAGATATAATCCAGAATTATGGTCATCTTGATAGCAAGATCAATTTCAGTCAGGATCTTAGAACCAAAGAAGATCACATATTCAGGCATACTCTTAGCGTTGCTATGCTGTGCGCCATGATAGCCAATAAGTTAAACACCTCTCCTATAGACCAGATGAAAGTTGTAACAGCTGCTGTCATACACGAGCTTGGCAAGATCCTGTTCATTTCGGACAATCCTTCTTTTTCCGGTGAAAGTTCTGATATCCCGGAAGATTATATGACCAAGGGATTTAATCTTATCGAATCCCTATACTCAGATAGTCCCGATATCAAGCGTATATGCGTTCAAGCTCATGGAAGTAAACAAAAACCCAATCCAAATGCAATCCTTGGTGCAAAGATCCTGCTTGTAGCCAACGCCTACGACAGGATGACAGCTATGCAAAATGCAGGCGAACCCGCTTCAGAAGTAACAGCCATCCGCACACTTCTTCATGAGAATGTATATGACAAAAAGATCGTTGATGCCCTTATAGACAGTGTCAACATTCTCTCCTGTGGTATAACAGTTGAACTTAATAACCATGAGAAAGCATTGGTTCTTGCAGAAAATAAAGATGATATATTCAGACCTACAATTCTGACTTTTAAGGATAACTCCATTCTGGATCTTGCCGACTGGCATAACAGGGATATAGAGATAACAGATGTCCAGAAGACTATGGACAACAGATACGTATTCGATGTTGCTGCTATAACAAGTTGCGGTCTAAGCACAGACTTCGAAGTAGAGATCCCAGACTTTGTAGAAGCACCTCAGATTTTGGAGTGATATACTAAGGCTTCAAACCTAGTCGGTGCCATATCAGGTATATCTCGTCAAGGACGACAGACTATAAATCTTTGCTACTTTGATAATCATTTTAAATTCATAACATTAACGCAAAAACCTCGTTTCCACTACCATAACGGAAACGAGGTTTTTTAATCAGATTTATATTACTTTTTATCCGATCTTCTCGATTGCTTTCTTCGGACACTTGGATGCGCAAAGTCCGCAATGAGTACACTTGGACTGATCTATACGAGCAAGGTTATTTTCAACTGTGATAGCGCCTACCGGACAGTTCTTTTCACATATATGACATGAGATACATCCAACCTTACAATATTTATTGACTTTCTGACCCGGATCCTGAGACTTACATCTTACAGATTCTGTAGCGCTGTAAGGAATCAGATCTATAAGGCCTCTTGGACATATTTCTATGCACTTGCCGCATGCTTTACAGCTATCCTTATCTACTACTGCCACTCCATTGACTATATGTATAGCATCAAACTGACATACAGATACGCAGGAGCCGCCGCCAAGACAGCCAAAAGTACATGTCTTAGGACCGCTTCCGGGAAGCTGGTTGATAACGCGGCAATCCATGGCTCCTGTATATTCATACTGCCTTGTAGATTGCTCGCAGTCGCCTCCGCAGTGTACGTAAGCAACTTCCCTTTCTGTCTCGCCTGCATCTACTCCCATGATTTCGGATATAAGAGCTGCTACAGGAGCGCCACCTACCGGACACTGATTAACCGGAGCTTCGCCCTTAGCTATAGCAGCAGCACATCCCGAACATCCTGGATATCCGCAGCCGCCGCAGTTGTTGCCTGGTAGAACGCCAAGGACAGCTGCCTCTTTTTCATCTACATCTACGTGAAGCTTGATGTTGGCATAGCCGAGAATCAGACCTATCAGGATTCCGCAGCCCGCAACAACAGCCACCGCGATCAATATTCCATTTAACATAGTTTCTCCTTCCAAGTCGCTCAGCGAAGCACTGAGAATCCTGTGAATGCAATTGCCATAAGTCCTGCCGTAATAACTACAATCGGTGTTCCCTTCCATGATTCAGGAATATCATTGTATTCCATCTTCTCACGAAGTCCTGCCAGAATCGTAATGGAAATAGTAAAGCCGACTGCTGTTGCAAATCCATTCACTATACCCTCGATGATATTGTACTCATTAGTTACGTTAAGAAGTGCAACACCAAGAACAGCACAGTTAGTTGTGATAAGTGGAAGATATACGCCAAGTGCCTCATACAAAGGCTTAACGAATTTCTTAAGGAACATCTCAACAAACTGAACCAGCATCGCTATTATAAGTATGAAAACTATAGTATTAAGATATACCAGATCCAGGGGAACCAGTATGAACTTATACAAAAGTCCGCACACTGCAGATGCAAGAGTTATTACAAATATGATAGCTCCGCCCATTCCGGCAGCACTTGAAACCTTCTTGGATACGCCAAGGAAAGGACACAGTCCAAGGAACTGTGATAATACTACGTTATTGATCAGGGAGGACATGATCAGTATGCCTATAAGCTGACTTACTACATTCATTTGTCATCTTCCTCCTTTTTATCTTCTTTATTGTCTTCTGCTTTAGACTCTTCTTTAGAAGCTTCTTTCTTGTCATCCTTCTTGGAAGGAATCTCCATATCTACATTCATGCATCCGCCGCTTTTATACTTGGACACATCCTTGCCCTTCTCAGCACGCTTTCTGTTGATCCTGTTCATGGTAGCCATAAGAGTTCCAAGTACCAGGAATGCACCTGCCTGAAGTACGAAGATACTGATAGGAGTATACATTCCAAAGAATGTACCAACAGGTCCGGGAACAACTGTTCCTTCGCCAAGGAGCTGAATACCAAAAGCTGTTCCTGCGCCGATAAGCTCACGTACAAGACCTATGATGGTGATAGAACATGTGAAACCAAGTCCCATTCCAAGTCCGTCAAAAAGAGCCGGTACAGCGCCGTGTTTGCTGGCATATGACTCTGCACGTCCGAAGATGATACAGTTAACAACGATAAGCGGGATATATACGCCAAGTGCTTCGTTGAGAGCAGGAAGATATGCCTGCATCAAAAGGTCTACCAGTGTAACAAACGAAGCGATGACTACAATAAATGATGGAATTCTTACTGTATCCGGAATGACTTTTCTAAGCAGTGATATTACCAGATTAGAAAGAGCCAGAACGAAAGTAGTTGCAAGACCCATTGACAGACCATTGATGGCAGATGTTGTAACGGCAAGTGTAGGACACATACCAAGTACAAGAACTGTCGTAGGATTTTCTACAACTATACCATTTAAAAATCTCTCAAGCGGTGTGTCTGCAGGAAGCCCGAGAGCGCCTTTTCTTTTTTCACTCATCTTACTGACCTCCTTCCAGAACGTTTGTATAGTACAGAAGGCCGGCATTTACACCATTGGTAACTGCTTTGGAAGTGATAGTGGCACCTGATATAGATTCGATCGAGGTGTCATTAAGACTTGACTTGCCTGTTCCGTCCTTAACAACCGAATATGTTACTGTTGCATCGATTCCGCCGTCAACAGAATACTGAGGAACCAATACCTTCTCAGCATTCATACCAAGACCAGGAGTCTCGCTGATGGATATAAGAGAGATTCCATTAAGTACTCCATCTGTTGTAATACCCATAGAGAACTCGATATCATCGTTATATCCCTTGGATGTTACCTGAACGATATATCCAATAACATTGCCGCTTCCATCATAAGCCTCTATGACAGATTCAATCGTAACGCCTGAATAATCTGCTGATGTACCTAAGACTTCACTAGCCTTTGAGCTATCAACGATATTGTCCTGTCCAAAAGAACTTGCGCTTGCAAATACTGCCTTATTGGCCTTCTCAACCTTAAGAGCATTCTGGTAAGCGATAGGTTCCTTGGTGATCTGATATACAAGCCCTAATAAGACTCCTGCAATAAGTGTGATCACGAAGAGGATAAGGGCATTTTTGATCATTTCACCGGTCTCATTTTTCTTAAGATCGGCTGTCTGTTCATTACTCATGCTTTTGCCTCCTTCTTGCGTGATTTTTTCGGAATACCGAAAGCTCTTGGAAGTGTCCATCTCTCGATAAGCGGAACCAGAAGATTGCCTATGATGATCGCATAGGATACGCCCTCTGCACTTGATCCAAAGATACGGAATATTCCGGTAAGAAGTCCCAGAACTATACCATAAATATATTTTCCCACATTAGTGATAGGACTCGTTACATAGTCGGTAGCCATGAAGAAAGCTCCAAGCATAAGTCCGCCACCTGCAAGCTGTGCAGAAAGGTATGCAGGATTCCATCCGCGTCCGCCGAAGATCATTACGAAGATAGCAAAAGAAACGATGTATGATCCGGGAATTCTAAGATCGATGACGCCTGCCATGATAAGTACACAAGCACCTATTACGATCGCGATCATAGAAGTCTCACCGATAACACCGCCTGTGAAACCTTCGATCATCTTCATTACGTCAACTTCCTCGCCTGCCTTAAGTGCTGCAAGAGGTGTTGCACCTGTATAAGTATCTGTAACGAAATCTGTCATAAGTCTGGGAAAAGATATTACGAGAAAACATCTTGCACCCAGAGCCGGGTTCATAAAGTTCTGTCCAAGTCCTCCAAAGAGCTCTTTGACTACTACAATGGCGAAGATACCGCCGATTATAGGAAGCCAGAAAGGAGCTGTACTTGGAATGTTAAGGCCTATAAGAAGACCGGTTACAACTGCAGAAAGGTCTCCTATAGTGTTAGGTTTGTGCATAAGTTTCTCATATACATACTCAGTGATAACTGTTGTAGCTATAGATAATAATATGAGAACAAGTGCATACAGACCAAAGTTAAATACGCCAAACGCAGCCGGAATACATAGTCCTATGATCACCCAAAGCATAATATTGGTGGTCGTAGAGCCACTCCTGACATGCGGATTGGACGACACATTTCTAAATTCGCTCATATTGTCCTCCCCTTATTTCTTCTTGCGATTAGCAAGCTGTATTTTACGCATGCCTTTGATAAGCTGTGTCAAGTGACGATGTGCCGGACAGATAAATGAGCAGCATCCACATTCGCAGCATTCCATACCGTATTCCTTAAGGAATCTCTCTGTCTGTCCATGCTCTACAGCATCAGCAAGATTCTTGGGAATAAGCTGTTCAGGACAAGCCTCTACACAGCGAGCACAGTTAATGCATGCTGTAGGCTCCATAGCAGAAACAGCATCTTCTGTAAGACATGTAAGAGCTGATGCAGTCTTGGTTGTAGGAACTTCGGTATCCCATACAGCAAAGCCCATCATAGGACCGCCTGAGATGATCTTCTGAGGTGTCTTATAGAATCCACCTGCATCATCCAAAAGTTCCTGATAGCTTGTACCGATCCTGACTTTATAGTTACAAGGATCCTTGATCGCATCACCTGTAATGGTTACGATCCTCTCCATCAGAGGTCTTCCTTCTGTAACAGCTCGATATATAGCACAGAGCGTATCAGTATTATCAACGATACATCCCGCATCTGCAGGAAGCATAGATGAGTTGATACTTCTGCCTGTACATGCATATATCAGCATACGCTCAGCGCCCTGAGGATACTTGGTCTGGAGCTGCTTAACCTCAATCTTGGGTTCATCTTTAGTAAGCTCACGGAGCTTCTTGATAGCCTCAGGCTTATTATCTTCAACCGCAAGGATACCTCTTGCATTAGGGAAAAGAGATACAGCAATCTTAAGACCACCAATAATAAGCTCAGGTTCTTCGATCATACGACGATAATCTGAGGTAAGATAAGGCTCACACTCTGAGCAGTTAGCTATTACGTATTCGATTTTATCGGGTTCTTTAGGGGATAATTTGACAGCGGTTGGGAATCCTGCACCGCCCATTCCGACAACCCCGGCCTCTCTGACAGCAGCTACTATCTCTTCGCTGGTCATCTCCTCCCACGGTTTTACTTCAGGCCATTCAACTTCTTCATAGAGTCCATCGTTCTCAACGATGATACTGTTGCACATTCCGCCGGTCGCAAGTCTTCTAGGCTCAATCGCCTTAACGGTTCCGGATACTGTCGCATAGATTGGAGCAGATACAAAACCTGAAGCCTCAGCAATTTTTTGCCCGGTCAGAACATGGTCACCTACTGCCACTATTGGGGATGCAGGTGCTCCGATATGCTGTGATAACGGATATACAAGATCACCCTTAGGCAGAACACTTTTGATGGGTTTGTCCATAGTCAGCTCTTTGCCTTCATATGGATGGACTCCCCCTACGAACGTTAGTCGCGCCATTTCCTACCCTTCTTTCTGATGATTTTATCAGTGCCTATGATACGGAAAAAATACAAATAGTAAACCTCACACTAAGACCATTCCAAGACCTGTGATAATATTTGAAGTCTTTAATGTCTCCCATTCAGATAAGGTTTACATAATTGTATTTACTCACAATATCACAATAATATTTTACGACTTAAATTATAAAAATTCCATATACTACAATCTATATTTTGATGAATAATCGGCATTTTTTATATCGTTTGTATATATATTTAAAAACATTTTAGAAGAATTGTTAGCTACGGCTAATGCACTACCTTGTACAATGTGATAAAATATCATTACTTTGATTTTGATCAATTATCGTTTACTATAGTAATTGAATCATAAAATATGTCATAAGAATCCCTTATAGTCATACATATTCGGTTCATTTACTATAATCCAGAGGTTAATATGATAATCATACAAAAAGATATACTTTTTAAACCGGTCATGCTCGCACCGTATCCAATCAATAAACTGGTAGAAAATCCCGAAAAAGCCATTTTTATTGATATAGAAACTACAGGCTTTTCTGCCAAGACTTCAAAGCTGTATCTTATAGGATGTGCCTTCTACGAACAGGGCAGTTGGCATCTTGCCCAGTGGTTTGCAGACAAGAAAGATGATGAAGAAGAGATCCTGAATGCCTTTTTGATGTTTGCATCAACTTATGATACTCTGATCCACTTCAACGGCAACAGATTCGATCTTCCTTATATCAAAGCCAAGTGTGACCATTATGGAATTGTAGATCAATTGGATAATATGAATTCTATTGATATATACAAGCTTATATCGCCCTACAAGGATGTTCTGGGACTTGAGAACTGCAAGCAAAAGACAATAGAACTGTTCCTGGGAATAAATCGCGAAGATGTCTTCACAGGAGGCCAGCTCATCGAAATCTATGACAAGTATCTGGAATCCAAAAACGAAGAATTCTACAGGCTTCTCCTGCTTCACAACGAGGATGATGTCAAGGGTATGTCAGAACTGCTTCCTATCCTGTACTATGTAGACTTTTTTGAAAGCATCAAGAACATGCCCCCTCTTCACATGCGAACAGATGCTCAGCAGTCCGAACTGTCTGATACACTCCCTCTACGAGCTGTCAAAGTTCAGGCCAACTATTATACAGATATGGACGGGAAAGAGAAGAAAGAGATATTCATGAAGCTTTCACTTTCATGTAATCTCCCTGTACCGTTTAAATGCAATCTTGACGGAGTATTTTTGAATGTAGAGGGTAATACGGCAAATCTTAGAATTCCTCTTTTTGAAGAAGAGCTCAAATATTTCTATTCGAATTATAAGGATTATTATTATCTTCCGGATGAAGATCAGGCGCTACACAAGTCTGTAGCTTCCTTCGTAGAAAGGTCGCACAGAGTTCAGGCCAAAGCAGAGAACTGCTACACAAGGAAACCCGGACAGTTTTTAAAGCAGTGGGACCTTGTATTTACACCTTTCTTCAAACATGAATACAAGGAACACGCCTTATATTTTGAATTGACAGACAATATCAAAGTCAACAGATCTGCAATGAGCCTGTACGCATGTCATGTTCTGTCACATCTTTTTGAATAATAACAAGAAAAGCTCCGGAGGCTAACCGGAGCTTTTCTCTTGCAGAGGAAAATTTAGTTGATGCAGTTAAAATCCAGGTATTGTCCCGGATTGGTTCAGCAAATCCAAATCCTATTGTCATACAAGCCAGACACGAGCACATTTTCTTATGGTCATAGCCTTGATAACAATTCCAGATACTATATATGTTATCCCTTCGGTCTTTCGTAGTAGAAAGAGTTCTTTCTTACAAATCCGATATCCTTATAATTTATTATCTGTTCTGTAGCACCAATGAACAGGATACCGCCCGGAGCCAGCGAATCATAATATTTTCTGAAGGTCTCATCCTTAGCTTCTTCTGTGAAGTAGATAAGAACGTTACGACATACGATCAGGTGATAATCCTTGGGATAAGGATCTCTTAAAAGGTCTGCCTGTTTGAATGTTACGCGGCTCTTGATCTCATTAGAGATAGTTACTGTTCCGTCTGAATTCTTGGTAAAATACTTATCCTTAAGATCCTTGGGAACTCCGGCTATCTCCTTCTCTGCATAAATGCCCATCTTAGCTTTGGCAATAGCAACAGAATCAAGGTCAGTAGCCAGTATATTGATCTGATTAAGAGGCACATGACGAGATAATAGCATTACAATAGTATATGGCTCATCACCTGTCGAGCATGCAGCACTCCAAATCTTAAGATTCTTGCCAAACTTGCCCATTAGTTCCGGAACCATATCTTTGTCCATAAGAGCCCACTGATCCGGATTACGGAAGAATTCCGATACGTTGATGGTAAGATATGTAACAAAGGCATGAAGTACTTCTTTGTCCTTCTTGATCAGATCCATGAACTGGTCGTATCCTTTTACCTCATACTTGCCGATAAGAGTATCTATACGGCGTTTCATCTGTTTTTCCTTATAGGCATTCAGATCTATCTTGGTCAGGTCGTAAACTGCTTTTTTGAACCACTCATAATCATAAGCCATGATACTTGTAACCTCCACAGAATATATATCCCTGCTTTTATGTTCAGAGATACGTGTCGTCAAGACACACGATATATTACTATACAGATACTACATAAAGAATATCGGATGATCTATACAAAAGATTAATACGAAACATGACAAAATAATTAGAACAACATTAAAAGCATTAATTAAGCCTCATTTTCAAGTTCCGTCACCAAAAGCAAATAAAAAAGCTCCGATAGCATTATCGCCATCGGAGCTTATCTTTACCAATTAAATTGATAGATTAGTAATACTAAATATTACTCTTCTGTCTGCTCAGAGATAACCTGATCGATATCTACAGAAGCAACATCTTCGTTGTCATCCTTCTTCTCAGGAGCAAGCATAGCCTTTACAGAAAGGCTGATCTTGTGCTCATCTTCGTTGAAGTCTACGATCTTAGCTGTTACTTCATCACCAACCTTAAGTACATCAGCAGGCTTATCAATATGATCCTTAGAGATCTGTGATACATGAAGGAGTGCATCGATACCGGATTCAAGCTCAACAAATGCGCCGAAATCTGTCATACGAGCAACCTTACCACTTACAACATTACCTACTGCATACTTCTCAGAAGCGTTCTTCCATGGATTTCCATCTTCGAACTTTCTGGAAAGGGCGATCTTCTTGCCTTCGATAGACTTAACAAGAACCTTAACAGTATCGCCAACTTTAAATACTTTCTTAGGACTCTCAACACGGCCCCAGCTCATTTCAGAAATGTGAAGAAGACCATCAGCACCGCCAAGATCGATGAATGCACCGAAATCTGTAACGTTTTTAACTGTTCCTTCTACAATGTCACCAGCCTGGATCTTATCAAAAAGTTCCTTAGCCTTTTCAGCCTTCTCAGCAGCGATAAGCATACGTCTGTTACCGATGTATCTTCTTCTGCGAGGATTGTACTCTGTTACTACGAACTCGATTTCCTGATCCTGATATTTTGTAAGATCCTTTTCATAAGTATCTGATACAAGGCTTGCAGGGATGAAGATTCTAACTTCATCAACAACTACTACAAGACCACCTTCCAGAACCTGTACAACCTTAGCAGAAAGTGTCTCTTTGTTATTGAAAGCTTCTTCAATCTTCTTATTGCCACGGTCAAGAGCAAGTCTCTTGTATGACAGTACTACCTGTCCATCTGCATCATTGGCTTTAAGAACCTTGACATCCATCTTGTCTCCAACATTAAGCTTTGTTGTAAGATCAAGGCTGTTATCGTTACTGTACTCATTTCTGGAAAGAATACCGTCGGACTTGTAACCAATGTTGAGGATGGCTTCATCAGGTTTTACATCGATTATAGTACCTTCAACGACCTCCCCTGTATGAATTGTCTTGAATGACTCGTTGAGCATCTGCTCAAATGTCTGTTCCTGTTCTGACATATGTCTGAACCTCCTCAATAATATTCTTCGGGGTTGACGCCCCAGCGGTAATTCCCACTTTATATATACCCTCAGGAAAATCCTTGGGTAAGTCATCTACTGTTTGTACGAAATATGTATGCTTACATTTGCCGGAGCAAATCTCATACAGTTTCCGTGTGTTGGAACTTGATGTTCCACCGATTACTATCATGGCATCAGCCTCAGCAGCAATTTTTTCTGCTTCGGTCTGTCGCTCTTGTGTAGCATTACAGATAGTATTCACAATATTAATATTGTAGCCTTTGCCATTGAAAATTTCAACTACATCTTTAAATTTTTTGTAATTAAATGTTGTCTGAGAGACGAGTGTAAGCTCCGTTTCCACAGGAAGCGCGAATTTCTGGGCATCTTCAAGGCTCTCGATTACATAAACCGGTCCATTTGCCCATGACACGATACCCTCAACTTCAGGATGTTTTGCATTACCTGTTATGACAATGGTTCTTCCTTTTTGACTTTCCTCATCAACTATCCTGTGTATTCTCTTTACAAAAGGACAGGTAGCATCTACGTAAGAGATACCTTTTTGCTTGATCTTCTCCTCAGTTTCCCTAGGGATCCCATGTGCCCTTATAACTATTGTACCATCTTCTGACACATTCGAAAGGTCATCTACATTATTTACAACTTCAACGCCTTTACTCTCCAAGTCCTTTACAACTTCTTCGTTATGAATTATAGGACCGTATGTATAAATTTTCTTATCTTTATGCTCTACCTGCTCATATACGGTGTCAACAGCTTTCTTAACACCAAAGCAAAATCCTGCATGTTCAGCTAAGATTACTTCCATACCAAAACTTCCTTTCTCAGCGAACGTATTACTATGACTCCCTGGTCATACTATGATATAGGTACCATAGACATATTTTGACAACTAATGCATGATACTTAGTCTATAAAAGGCCCCAAAGTCATCATACTATTAGTATACCTAATCTGATCACTTATTGGTAGTCACATCTTTATATCTGTTTCTTTATATCTGTTTCTTTATATCTGTTTCTTTATAATTACCTTAT
Organism: Butyrivibrio sp. TB; assembly: GCF_900110805.1. Classification (NCBI taxonomy): domain Bacteria; kingdom Bacillati; phylum Bacillota; class Clostridia; order Lachnospirales; family Lachnospiraceae; genus Butyrivibrio; species Butyrivibrio sp. TB. The sequence goes on from NZ_FOER01000003.1 coordinate 68,025, forward strand.
CAGCAGACATTTATCTGCTCCCAACAAGTCGCAAGCCATTAGCTATTATACAATTCAATTATTTTATCGGCAACCTCTTCTATTGACATATCAGAAGTATCAACCAGTACAGCATCCTCTGCCTGCTTAAGAGGTGATGCCTCTCTGTGCATGTCACGATAATCTCTGTCTTCTATATTCTTTTCTATCTCTTCAAGAACAGCCTCCTGGCCTTTGGCGATCATCTCTTTGTATCTTCTCATAGCTCTGACCTGTACGCTTGCTGTAAGATAGATCTTAAGATCAGCATTTGGAAGTACTACTGTTCCAATATCGCGACCATCCATTACTACGTTTTCAGTCTCAGCAAGCTTCTGCTGAAGCTCTACAAGCTTTTCTCTAAGTCTTGCTACCTGAGATGTCCTACTAGCCATAGCGCTTACCTCAGGGCTTCTGATAAGACCGTTGACATTCTCATCTCCAAGCATTACAACCTGCTCACCGTCCACATATTTTATAGTGATCTCAGCTGACTGAGCCTTTTCTCCAACTTCATCTGCATTGTCAGGATTTACATTCATTCTGGAAAGATACAGAGCCATTGCTCTATACATAGCTCCTGTGTCCACATAGATAAATCCAAGCTTACCTGATACTAATTTTGCGATGGTGCTCTTTCCTGCTCCTGCAGGTCCGTCTATTGCAATCTGATGACTCATTTAATAACTTCTCCTTGTTAACTGTTCATATTTTTTATTCTTCCATAGCCGCACAAACTCCGGCCAGATGCCCTGTAGACCATGCAACCTGTAAGTTGAAGCCTCCTGTCACAGCATCTATATCAAGAACTTCTCCGGCAAAATATAAGCCTTTTCGAAACTTCGACTCCATTGTAGAAGAATCTATCTCTTTGACATTAACTCCGCCCTTAGTTACTATAGCCTCGTTAAATCCTCTGGTCCCTGTAACCGTCATCACAAGATCCTGGGTCAGATCCACAAGCTTCATACGCTCCGCCTTACTGATCTCACTGACCTTCTTGTCAGGTGCAATCCCAGACAGATTTATTATCACAGGTATGAGCTTTGATGGAAAAAGACCTCCAAGAACATTTCTGAAAACTTTCTTATTACCCTCTTCAAAGTCACGTATTATACGCTTGTCCAACTGTTCCTTGGTAAGAGCAGGCTTCAGATTAAGATGGATCTTGTATCTGGTTCCTTCTTCATAGCGGGTACTAGCCGTAAGTATAAGCGGACCGCTTATTCCAAAATGTGTAAAAAGCATTTCGCCAAAGCCTTCATAGACACTCTTGGAATTTTTGTTTTTCTTTTTCTTCTTTTCAGAACTTGCAACGCCTACAGCATTATCAGAAGGAATTTCCGCCTTTTTTACAACTCCAAGCTTCTTGACTTCGAGATTTTTAGAGTTAGCAAACCTGGCGTCTTCATCCTCAGTTTCATCTTCACAGGCAACCATTTTAATGCTGACATTCTTAAGAGAAAGGCCCTGAAGTTCCTTAACCCAGGCTTCCTTGACTTCAAAAGGGACAAGACTTGGGAATGGCTGTGACAAGCTGTGACCTGCCTTACGTGCAAATCTGTATCCATCACCTGTAGAGCCGGTACTCTCATACGAAATACCGCCTGTACATACTATAACAGCATCAACAGGTATCTTCTCCTTCCTGCCGACAGTTATAGCTACTACCTTATCATCCTCATATTCTATCCCTGTAACTTCACTATTATATGAGATCTTGACATGCAATCTTTGAAGATATCTAACAAGCGTTCCTATGATATCTGATGAATGATCAGAAACAGGAAAAACCCTGTCTCCACGCTCAACCTTAAGACGGCAACCGTTTTTCTCAAAAAAGTCGCACACACTGTCATGATCAAAAGCATAAACAGCACTGTACAAAAATTTGGGATTTCGGCATACATTGCCAAAGAACATGTCGGTATCGACATTGTTGGTTACATTACATCTGCCCTTACCGGTAATATATATCTTTTTTCCAGCTTTTTCATTTTTTTCGTATATAGTGACTTTAGCGCCACTTTCAGCTGCAGCGGCTGCCGCCATCATTCCGGCAGCGCCTGCGCCAATTACTGCAATATTTTTCATATATATCTTTTCTTTATTTTTTATAGTCCTTTATTTGAACGACTGATATGCAGCTTCCAAAAGCCCTATCGAATCGTCATGACTTAGATCATAATCTCCCGTAACAGCCATACATCCGCTTCCATGGATGAAGATCCACATCTTCATAAAAAGCTGTTCAGGCTCTTTGACGCCCTGGCTTCTTGCACGGTCAACTTCCTTGACAACATATTCCTGTTCACCGTTAACAAGCGCATACATACTCTTCTCTTCATCATTATTGCCTGACAAAAACAAAAGTCTGAAAAGGTTAGGATATTTCTGAGCAAACTCAATGTATGCCATTCCAAGGTCTACAAAAGGTGTACTGTTATTCTTAGGATAGGATGCATAATAGTCTTCATAAAAAAGCGCAGCTTTATTAAATACATCTTCCTTGAGCCCGTCCATATTATCATAAATACGGAAAATAGGCTGTGTCGAACAACCTGCAGCTGCGGCAAGTTTTCTTGACGTTATTGCTTCATACCCCTCTTTTTTGGTGATCTTAAATGCAGCATTTACAATCTCTTTTTGTGTTATTGTGGCTTTGCGTGACATTGTGCTCCCCCTTATGAAATATTTATAACGTCCGTTATCTATTTTACATTGTGTCAAGGTGCATTGTCAAAGCCCTGCCAATAACGTTTATAAGAGCTGATGATCAAAGCAGTTTATTGAAACCGATAATAAAACCGGTTTTTATGCCTCACCAAGCTCTTTTATAAGATCTGCAAGTACTGTTTCTACATTTTCACAATTCTCTGTGACTGTTATATCAGCATATTTATTATATAGTCTTACACGTTCGTCATAGAGCTGCTCAAAAGTCTGGCCGTCACGGATTACTACTCCGCGCTGTTTGATATCAGACAGGCGTTTTACAAGGCGGTCATATTCTACATGAAGATATATAACTCTTCCGATATTTTTAAAATGCTGCATAGCCTTATCGCCATATACGGCGCTTCCACCAGTTGCAATAACTGTCCTTTGTACGTCTATAGAAGCATTAACTTCATTCTCTATCTCGATAAAAGAATCTATGCCGTCTTCTTCTATGATCTGACTAAGCTTTCGATCCTGTTTTTCCTGAATGAGAATATCTGAATCTATAAAGTTATAGCCAAGAACCTTAGCAAGAATTACTCCAAGTGTACTCTTGCCGGAGGCTGGCATTCCTATTAGGATTATGTTGTTATTATCAGTATTGTCCTTAAAACTCATGTATTTAACCTCTTTGTTACGATTAATGCATTTATAAATATGAGAATAAGTTTGAAAGTGTTCCACTTTCTCGTCGATAGACCTATTTGGCTACTCAACCATCCTTATGCCTGATATTTTTTATGTGTTACCTTAACTTCTGTATCCTCAATTTCAAGTACTGCATACGTCCTGTTCATATCAGACTGTCTCGGAAGTGAGATACTGCCGGGGTTTAGGATTATAAAACCATCATCAAGAACTTCGTAATGAGGAATATGTGTATGACCGTATATAAGCATATCACAGCCTTTACTCTGAGCATAATATACCATCCTGTTCATATCCATCCCCGGATGGCAATGCATATTGCCGCAGGAATGACCATGAAGCAGCAGCACATTCCTTCCGCCAAGCTTGAATATCTTCTCAAGAGGTAGGTTCCTGCCATAATCGCAGTTACCCTTAACTATATGCGTATGATAGTCTACAGGCCCAAGAACATTCTCAAGTGTATCTTCAAGATCGCCTGCATGTATCAGTACGTCAAAAGGTGCTTCATCCTTGATCAGCTGCTTCATATAAGCCTGATTCCCATGTGAATCACTAAAAACAAGTGCTTTTATCATATATCATCATCTCCTACTGTCTTAAATACCAACGCTTATTATACATAACCTGCCCTTCAAAAGATACAAAAATCTTGCTCAGCAAAGTTAAACTTGCACAGCAAAACATCCCCAAAGACTCTCAAATAATGATAGCCTTTGGGGATATTGAAATGACACCAAATAAATATTCTTGATTACCAGTCGGAATCCCAGTCCGAACCGCCCGAATCCCAGGAATCGTTGCTATCCCAGTCTGAATCAGAGTCCCAGTCAGAATCTGAAGAGCTGAAATTCTCCTCATAATAGTCACTATCAGTAAATGATGTTCCAATACTATCATCAGAATATGAGTACGAGCCTTCATAATAGTCAGTGTACTCAGTATCAGAGCCTATATAAGGATCTGTGCCATAATAGTACCAGTCATCAATCTCAGGATCATAGGCATACCACGAATCATACCTGCTGTAGTAGGTATTACCGTTTATTAAGTAATAACCGTCTTTATTGACCGGCTGTAGCAAAACGCCGACAAGAGTCAAGATGACAGCTGCAATGATGGCTATGATAGCATTCCTTATAACATTTTTCTTATTAAATGCCGGATTTTTATATGCTCTCCATGCACAATAGAGTATAACAGGAACCGCTACCCAGGCAACATATTGGAATATATTTGAATACGCCGCTGCAAAGGAAAGCCCAATGATTCCCCAAAAGCCATACCTTATATAATTCCAAGTCCTGTTTACCGCTTTTCCAACTCTGTGATTGCTCTGGCCGGATCTTCTTGCTGCATTATCTGCCTTTTGCCTTACAATCTCATCCTTAAGCTTTTGATACAGTTCATTAACGGCATAAGACTCGTCGCCGCCCTTGTATCTCACCGCTCTTTGGCCGTTAGCCTTATTTTTATATACAACAAAATCACCTGAATCATCCTTATAGATACCGAATGCTTTAGGTTCTTTTATATTCTTTCCGATAAAAAATCTCGTGACATCTTCCGGTGGCAGATGATGATCATCGTACCACTTCTTAAGCTCCTCTATTGTAGTCGGAACACCGGTTGCTTTCCTGACATTATCATTAGGAGCACCACAATTTGGACATTTTTCCAAGGTATCGTCGTATTGAGAATTACAATAATCGCAAACCTTCTTCATATATAACCTCATGTAGAGAGTAAAAAGAGCTGTTTCCCAAAGGAAGTACCTAAAGAAAACAGCTCTTAATAAACATTTACAAATTCAAAGCATTATGCATCAAGCATTAACAATCTTACCGAAGTCAGGCTTAAGGCTTGCTCCACCGATAAGACCGCCATCAATGTCAGGCTTTGAAAGAAGCTCAGCAGCGTTGCCGGCATTCATAGATCCGCCGTACTGAATACGAACTGCCTGTGCTGTAGCATCATCATAAAGCTTAGCGATAAGCTCACGGATAAATCCGCAAACTTCCTGAGCCTGATCAGCTGTAGCTGTCTCGCCTGTTCCGATAGCCCAGATTGGCTCGTAAGCGATTACGAGATTCTTAACCTGATCAGCTGTTACGCCGTCAAGATCCCATGTGATCTGTCTTTCAATCCATTCCTTGTAAGTACCTGCTTTACGAAGAGCAAGTGACTCACCACAGCAAAGGATAGGCTTAAGGCCAGCAGCAAATGCCTTCTTAACCTTAGCGTTGATAAGGATATCATTCTCACCAAAGATATCTCTTCTCTCTGAATGTCCCATGATAACGTACTTAACACCGGCATCTACAAGCATAGGAGCTGAGATCTCGCCTGTGAAAGCACCCTTATCTTCAATGTAGAAGTTCTCAGCACCAACATTTACGTTAGTACCCTTTACAGCTTCTACTACAGGAACGATGTCGATTGCAGGAACGCAGTATACTACGTCTACATCGTCGTTCTTAACTAAATCTTTAAGCTCAGCAACAAGCTTTACAGCTTCTGAAGGTGTCATGTTCATCTTCCAGTTGCCGGCAATAATTCTTCTACGTGCCATTATGTTATTCCTCCGAATTTTGATTGTTCATAAGCAGACTCGAAAATGCTACGCATTTCCTCGTTCGCGTTGCTCGTCATATTCGAAAACATGTATCTGTATGCAAGCATCCATCTACATGTTTTCTCATCTGACTCTGCTTATTCGCGCAAATTATGCTCTGTCGTCTGCAGCATATACGCCAGGAAGCTTCTTGCCTTCAAGGAATTCAAGAGAAGCACCGCCACCTGTTGAGATGTGGCTCATCTTGTCTGCATAACCAAGCTGGTTAACAGCAGCTGCACTATCACCACCACCGATGATTGTTGTAGCGCTTGTCTCTGAAAGAGCCTTAGCAACTTCCTTAGTACCTGTAGCAAGAACAGGGTTCTCGAATACGCCCATAGGTCCGTTCCAAACTACAGTCTTAGCAGACTTAACTGCCTCTGAGTAAAGCTCGATAGTCTTAGGTCCGATATCTGCACCCTCTTTGTCAGCAGGGATCTTATCAGCATCTACAACTGTTGTGTTGATAGAAGGATTGTCGATAGGGCTTGGGAACTCGTCGATACATACAGCATCAACAGGAAGAAGAAGCTTCTTGCCAAGCTTATCAGCCTTCTCCATCATTTCCTTACAATAATCAACCTTAGTCTCATCGAGAAGTGACTTACCAACTTCATATCCCTTAGCCTTAAGGAATGTGTAAGCCATACCACCACCGATGATAAGTGTATCGCACTTCTCAAGAAGAGTGTTGATAACATTGAGCTTATCAGCAACCTTAGCACCGCCAAGGATAGCAACGAATGGACGAACAGGGTTCTCTACTGCGTTACCAAGGAAATCGATCTCCTTCTGCATGAGGTAACCAACTGCGCATGTGCCGCCCTTTTCACGAACATACTTAGTAACAACTGATACAGAAGCATGTGCTCTGTGAGCTGAACCGAAAGCATCACATACATAGTCATCACAAAGATCAGCAAGTTCCTGTGCGAACTTCTCACCAGCATCTTCAGGCTTAGTCTCTTCCTTGCCTCTGAAACGTGTGTTCTGAAGAAGAACAACATCGCCTTCAGCCATCTCAGCTACAGCCTTTGTAGCAGCTTCGCCTGTTACGTTGTAATCAGATACGAAGTTAACCTTCTTACCAAGCTTCTCTGAAAGTCTTTCAGCAACTGGTGCAAGAGATTCACCTTCGTTAGGTCCGTTCTTAACTTTGCCAAGGTGGGAGCAAAGAATAACCTTGCCGCCATCAGCGATAAGCTTTTTGATTGTAGGAAGAGCTGCAACGATACGTGTCTCGTCTGTAATCTTACCTTCCTTAAGTGGTACGTTGAAATCGCATCTAACAAGGACTCTTCTGCCCTTTGCGTTGAAATCATCTACAGACTTTTTATTAAGTGCCATAGTATATTTCCTCCTGAATGAATTTGATTGAACCGGATCTGTACAAGGCCCGATAATGAAAAGGAGGTTCGGTCCTATTGGACCGGACCTCCTGCAAGAACTAGGTTAAAAATAATTATTTAACGAATTTCTCGAAGTACTTGATTGTTCTAACCATCTGAGATGTGTATGAGTTCTCGTTGTCATACCATGAAACAACCTGAACTTCATAGAGGCCATCGCCGATAGCTGTAACCATTGTCTGTGTAGCATCGAAGAGTGAACCATATGTCATTCCAACGATATCAGAAGAAACGATCTCGTCTTCGTTGTAACCGAATGTCTCAGGATCAGAAGCCTTCTTCATAGCCTCGTTGATTGCTTCCTTTGTAAGTTCCTTGTCAGACTTAACAACTGCGAAAAGAAGTGTTGTTGAACCTGTCGGTACAGGTACTCTCTGTGCAGCTCCGATGAGCTTGCCGTTGAGTTCAGGGATAACAAGACCGATAGCCTTTGCAGCACCTGTTGAGTTAGGAACGATGTTAACAGCGCCTGCACGTGCTCTTCTAAGGTCACCCTTTCTCTGAGGTCCGTCAAGGATCATCTGATCACCTGTGTAAGCATGGATTGTTGCCATGATACCAGACTGGATAGGTGCGAAGTCGTTAAGAGCCTTAGCCATAGGTGCAAGGCAGTTTGTTGTACAAGATGCAGCTGAGATGATGTTGTCATCTGCTGTAAGTGTCTCGTGGTTAACGTTATATACAATTGTAGGAAGATCATTTCCTGCAGGAGCAGAAATAACAACCTTCTTAGCACCAGCGTTGATGTGAGCCTGAGCCTTTTCCTTTGATGTGTAGAAACCTGTACACTCAAGTACAACGTCTACTCCGATCTCGCCCCAAGGAAGGTTATTAGCGTCTGCTTCCTTGTAGATCTTGATCTCCTTACCATTTACTGTAATGGAATCTTCGCCGTAAGAAACCTTATCAGCGTACTTATACTTGCCCTGTGATGAGTCATACTTAAGAAGGTGAGCAAGCATCTTAGGAGCTGTAAGATCGTTGATTGCTACGATCTCTGTTCCTTCGTGCTCGAACATCTGTCTGAATGCAAGACGACCGATACGGCCAAAACCATTGATTGCTACTTTAACTGCCATTTTAAGTTCCTCCTAAAATGAAATATTTGGTTATATTGCTGCTATTTCCAATTTCAAAGACGGAATTCTAAAACGAAACCATCCATGATTGACAAATTTTTATCAGCAATTTCTATTCTACAAAAGTTATTAGAATAATTCAAGTCTGCAAATGTAAAAAGTTTAAAAATTGCTTATAACTTAGACCATTCTCTTACAATATAGTAAAATATAGCACATGTTCTGATAAGTTATCGTTTTTATGATAACATTTACAGATAAATTAACGCAAACACGTTATAATATCTATATATATCCCTTTACCAGCACTTTATATGCCACTTTATACAACTCTTTATACGAAGCTTTATTTATCGTTTTTCTTTCATCTTATTAACTTTTTTATACAACGCTTTAAAAGACATTAAAAGATATTAAAATCGCACAGTGACCACATCTACATACTTATGGTATTATCACAATAATATCTTTATCCAATTACGAAAACACTCCTCACCCAGAAAGGCCACATCCATGAATATTATTGCCGATTATCATATGCATAGTGAACATTCCGGAGACAGCACAGCTCCCATGAAGAACATGATCGAAAGCTCGATAGACAAGGGCTTACAGGAGATATGCTTCACAGAGCACATGGATCTGGACTATCCGATAGGGCCTGATAACCCGGAAGGTTTTTTTGAGATAGACGCAGATTCTTATAGACAGGATTTCCTTAGATTACAGGAAATATACAGATCCAGGATCACCATCCGCTATGGAATAGAACTTGGGCTCCAGCCCCAGATAACAAAGCAGAATGAAAATTTTCTTTCCAAATATCCTTTTGAATTTGTTATAGGTTCCAATCACTTGTGCCACCACAAAGACCCTTACTACCCCTCATATTATGAAGGAAGATCCATAGACGATGCCGTAAGAGAATTTTATGAATGTACTTTGGAAAATATCAAAATATTCCATAACTTCGATGTTCTGGGGCACCTTGACTATATTGTCAGATATATTCCTTGTCAAAGTGATTATAACTTTACAAAATTCTCCGATATAATTGATGAGATCTTGAAAATCCTTATTTCTGAAAACAAAGGTCTCGATGTGAACACCAAATCATTCCAAAGTGGTATGAACGACCCCAACCCTTGCGGCGAAATACTTGCAAGATACAAAGAGCTTGGCGGACGTATCATAACATTTGGTTCAGATGCTCATAAGCCGGAACATGTGGCATATGCTTTTGACAGAGCCAGGAAGACCGCCTTAAAAGCAGGCTTTACATCTTATTGTACTTTCAAAGACAGAAAGCCTGTTTTCCACGACCTGTGATCTTCTTCCTGATCAGGTGTTTATGTTCATAGATAGCCCATTTTATTTTTGTAATATAGCATTTCAGGCTTGTACCAGAGGACAGGGGACACCCAGGAGAATCCATATGATTTTTTTATATAGAAAAAAAATATTATATACTCCTGCTATACTCATTCTATCACTACTTATAATATCGGCCTGCTCGAATACTGCGTCTACGCCCGCCGATACTACAAGATCTCAAAGCAGCGCAAATACCGGCACACCTTCAGATAAGGCTCAGGTCAGCAGCACAAGCTATGAGATCAGCACTGTCAAAGGAAGTCGTGACAACACTCCCCACGTTCTTGTGCCGGAGAAACCAGGCACTACAGTATACGAGAACGATATTGCCATAATAGATGCCTCCAACTCTGATCAAGGCTATATTTTTGCCAAATACACAGGTTCCAATGAAAAGGTCAAGCTACAGATCACAGGTCCTGATCAGGTTACATATACTTATGATATGACTACAGGAGGAGGGCTTGATGAAGTCTTCCCTCTTTCAGCAGGTACCGGATCATATCTTATAAATATCTACGAAAATATATCCGGAAATCAATACTCTCTCGGACTTACTGCTACTATCGAAAGCGCACTTGAAGATGAGTTCCTTCCCTATCTGTATCCCAATCAGTATGTATGGTTCACCAGCGATATGAAAGCAATCGACATGGGGAGCCAGCTTGCCTTAAGTGCCAATTCTGATCTTGATGTCATCTCCAATGTTTACAATTTTATGATCAGCAACATCTCCTATGACTACGATGAAGCTGAAACAGTTCAAAGTGGCTACCTCCCGGACATTGACGAAGTCCTTGAAACCAAAAAGGGGATATGCATTGATTATGCATGCCTTATGTCAGCAATGCTTCGATCACAGAATATCCCAACACACATGGAAGTCGGATATGCAGGAATGGAGTACCACGCCTGGATCAGTTGTTATATTGATGAGAAAGGCTGGGTCAACGGAATAGTCCAGTTTGACGGAACTTCCTGGCAGCTAATGGATCCCACCTTCGGCTCTACAACTGCAGAAGATGTTCTACGAAACTATATAACAGATGACGATAGCTACATCGCCAAATACATCTATTAAGAAAGAAGGGCTGACATTGAAAAAAGCATCCAAAGCTCCCAAACAAAAGGCTCTTAGCAATCAGGAAACCGCAAGTTTCTGCGGTCAGTATGCCATGCTTTTAAAAAGCGGAATCGCTCCATTAGAGGCCGCCGGCATACTCATGTCAGATACAACAGATCCTTCAGGCAAGGAACTATTATCAAACCTTTTCCATATCCTTAGAACAGGCGAGAAATTCCATGTTGCTTTATCTATGTGCAATGTTTTCCCGCCCTATGTGATATCCATGATCAAAATAGGTGAAGAGTCAGGTAACCTTGACAGCGTACTGGAATCTCTGGAGATCTTCTACGAGCATGAAGATAACCTTGCCGACAATTTTAGAAACGCCCTCATGTACCCTATGATCATGATCATAATGATACTAATGATAGTTATAGTACTTATTACCAAGGTCATGCCCATATTCAGTCAAGTGTTCGCGCAACTTGGTACTGCTATGAGCGGCCTGTCCCAGACTCTTCTTAGTCTTGGAAGCGTATTAAACCGCTGGTCGCTTGTACTTATCGTCATACTGGTTCTTCTTGGAGCTTTTATGATATTCACAACTCAGACAAGGCACGGATTTTCTTTTCTCCAGAAGATATCAAAGCATATAAAGCCTCTAAATGACCTGTTCCTAGATAATGGTGTAAGCCGCTTTGCAAGCGGTATGGCTCTCGCAATATCCAGCGGCATGGACACCTATACAAGTTTGAATCTGTTAAAATCAATAGTCGAAAACGAAGAGATATCCAAGAAGATCGATATATGTCAGAAGCAGATTCAACAAGGAGACAGCTTCCCCGAAGCTTTAAAAAACGCCAATATCTTCTCGAATGTTTATACCAGGATGGTAATGGTTGGATTCAGAACCGGTTCAATGGAGAAAGTCCTCCACCAGATTTCTACCAGATATGAACAGAAGACCAATAAGAAGATAAGCCTCGTCCTTTCTACACTTGAACCCACATTGGTCATAGTACTTTCACTTATCGTAGGACTTATTCTTCTATCGGTAATACTTCCTCTCATGGGCATCATGAGTTCAATCGGATGATGCCATGCCAAAGGAGATCATATGGCTAACAGATTTGAAAATAACAGCATTTTGCCAAAACTAAGGTCCAATATAATGTACATAGTACTATGTACCGTGCTGATAACTCTTTTCCTATATGGGATCAATATGTTCTCTGAAAGCACACTCTCCTATCAGGAAGATTCGCTGGTCCTTGCTCTTCAAAAAGATATTGCACAGTGCTATGCAATAGAAGGCTTCTATCCTCCGGATCTTGATTATCTGAAAGACCACTACGGACTTGTATACGATTCTGATATTTTTTATATAGATTACACTGCTTTTGGTTCTAATATGTATCCTGATGTTACCATTCTTAACAAGTCCAAAAAAACCGCTACTACCATAAGATGATTGTGAGAGTTTCGTAGAAACGGAACAATCCGTTAGTCATAAGGCGTCACAAGGAACTTTTGACACCCACCTCATAATATAACGCAGAAAGGAACATCTGCATGAATCCTGATAACGACAAAAGGCACATAATCGATATATTTTTTATAATATCACTTCTGTTCGGATTCGTTTTCTGCGCAGTTCTGATCATAGCGCTTGGAGCCAGCATCTATGAGCGCGGCGTTTCAAGCAGTAACAGCAATTTTGACAAAAGGACCGCTTCAACTTATATAGTCCAGAAAGTCAGGCAAAGTGATGATAACGGAGCAATCTCAGTAGGTGATATAGGCGATATTCCTGCTCTTACTATCACAAGGACTATAGGCGGCAGCTCCTATACTACTTATATGTATGCATATAACGGATACCTTATGGAAGTATTTGCGAGAACAGACATAGATATATCCCCACAGTCAGGTCAGCGCATCATCAAAATGAATGCTATGGACATCAAGATATCCAGTTCAAATCTTATAACAGTCGAAATAACGGATATGGAAGGTCAGCTAACTGAAGTACTGATATCTCCTCTAAGTCAGGGAGGCCAGACATGAACGATGGCTCTGCTTACACCAGAAATCAATCTTCTCTTTTTCTTATAGAAGTTATTATTGCAGTCTTCTTCTTTGCGATAACAGCTGTGGTTTGCATACGTATTTTTGTAAAAGCCCATATCGTATCAGAAAATTCTCAGGTGCTGACCCAAAGCTACATTGAAGCCGACAATATAGCTCAGGTTTTTATTAATAGCGGTGCAAACATCGATCTTATCATATCCAGATATTCCGAATATGCTGTGACATTGTCTCAGGAAGGAGACTATACAGGCACTATACTGATCCTCTATGACAGTGATTTCAAGCCTATCCCCCACCCGACGGACAACATTGATCAGACTATAGAATCAACTGCCTATGAACTGATCCTGACTCAAAGCCTTGAAGACGCCTTAGATGTATATGAAGGTTTAAATTCCTATGCAGAAGCCGGCTATGCCTGTAAAGCATCAATATATATTTATGATATACAGCTATCTGATACACTTATAACTGATGCTTATTTTGAAAATCTAAAAGAGCATGCAGAAAACAGAGTACTAACGCTCCCCATCGATCTGTATCTTGGAGACATTGATACGGGAGCTTAACAGAAGATACTGATGCAGTAACTAAGCAGGAGATATTATGAACAGAAATATACATATAGGACTTCCAATAGGAACAGCCTCAATACTACTTATATTCCTTACACTAAGCCTTACCTCTTTTGCAGTACTGTCGCTGGAAACGTCTGTTGCTGATATGAATCTTACCAGCAAATCAGCTGACTATACACAGAATTATTATGCAGCATTCCATGAGGCGCAAGGATTCCTTGCAGATATGGATTCCAAACTATCAAGTCTTTATTATGAATCTGCAGATTATAACGATTATATGAGAAAAGCTGGTTTCGGCCCTGTTTCAGACAACTTCCCGATTGGAGAGATGCAGTATCTTCATGTCGAGATTTCGATCATATACCCTTCTGTCTCAGATATAAACAATCATAAAAAAAGCTTCGCATCATCCGGCGAAGATACTTTCAGGTCATCCGCTTTTTATAAGATTTCTTCATTTAGGATCATAACAAGGGATGATCTTCTAAACTATAAGGATGCTGAAGTCCCTGTTTATTAAATATGCCGAAATTCCCGTTTATTAATGATACTGCGATCCCTGTTTATTAGAGATACTGCGATTCCTGTTTATCAGAATAGCAAAAAGCCTTCCCCAAAGTAGTGATACCGGGGAAGGCTTTTCTTCTAAAATTATTTTTTAGATGTTTCTTCTGAACTATTTTCTTTTGAAATTATTCTTTTCTATATTTCTCTTCTTTTAAGACCACCGGTTTCCGATATCGTCATACGCTTTTTATCATCAGTCATGCCTCTGGCAGCGTCTGATTCTGCAATGACCATATCATTTACACCCGCGCCTTTACCTGTTCTTGTGAATCTGTCGTATTCGGACGCATCATCTTTTTCGTGAACATGCATATGTTTGATACGGTTGTCCAGATATTTGAAGATCTCTGCAAAAACAGCCTTAGGAATCTGGAATGTCATAGTCTCATTGCGTCCATATATAAAGCGTATACTTCCAAAGCTCTTTACAACATCATTAACATCCATATAATGAAGCCTTGCATTTTCACCCTGGCCAGAGACTCTGAAACTGAAATGATCCTCAAAGATATACAGAACACCTTCCGTAAATCCCATAGTGGAAGGGATCGTATAGATAGGATTATCATTCTTTTTCTTCTTGTTCTCACGATCAGTCTCTGAAACATCTGCAAACTGCTGGGTACGTTCTGCTATGAAGCTGTAATAATACTCAGCAATATCCTTATTTTCGAATATCAAAGGGATATAATGTATATCATAATAGCCATCTTCAGTGGAGCCTTTGCTGGTAATAAGAAGCTCTTTGATGTATCTCTTGCAGGATGCGATATTGCCATATTTGACATCTATTGCTTTGTCTCCCACAGGAATAAACCTGACGAACTCTTCATACAGTTCAACTTTGGTCTTATCATCGTTCCAATATGCAAGCTCGCTACGAATCAATCTCAAACTATCCATAAAGCCTCCATTTTAAATGACACTTATGCAGTTACTGCTTTATTACCTGTATAAAGCTGGTAATAACGTCCCTTCTTCTCAAGAAGCTCTTCGTGATTGCCTCTTTCTATGATCCTGCCCTGCTCCATTACAAGGATGCAATCAGAATTCTTGATAGTAGAAAGTCTGTGGGCGATTACAAATGTCGTACGATTAGCCATAAGCTTGTCCATACCATCCTGAACAATCTTCTCAGTTCTGGTATCAATAGAACTTGTGGCTTCATCAAGGATCAGTACCGGCGGATCTGCAATAGCAGCTCTCGCAATAGCAAGGAGCTGACGCTGACCCTGTGACAGGTTGGCACCATCACCTGTAAGCATAGTATCGTAACCATCCGGAAGACGTCTTATAAATCCATCAGCATTGGCAAGTCTTGCTGCTGCATATACTTCCTCATCAGTAGCATCAAGCTTACCATAGCGGATATTCTCAGCAACAGTTCCCGTGAAGAGGTGCGTATCCTGAAGTACGATACCAAGTGATCTTCTAAGATCCTTCTTAGATATCTTGTTGATATTTATATTATCGTACCTAATCTTGCCATCCTGAATATCATAAAAGCGATTAATTAAATTTGTGATAGTTGTCTTGCCTGCACCGGTAGAACCTACAAGAGCTATCTTCTGACCGGGTTCAGCGTGAAGTACTATATTATGAAGTACCATCTTCTCGTCAGTATAGCCAAAATCAACATCATTAAAGGTTACATCGCCAAGAAGAGGCTTGTAATCTGTAGTTCCTTCAGCTTTATGGAAATGCTTCCAAGCCCAGGAGCCTGTATGATGGTCAACTTCTACGATCTTGCCGTCCTTATTCTCAACATTAACAAGTGTTACATAACCATCATCCATCTCTGGCTTCTCATCAAGAAGTCTGAATACACGTTCTGCCCCGGCAAGTGCCATGATAATAGAGTTGAACTGCATTGACACCTGGTTGATCGGCATTGAGAATGACTTATTAAATGTAAGGAAACTTGCAAGAGATCCAACGGAAAGAGTTCCGAAGAGATTTACAAGTGCAAGGAAAAATGCAACTGCAACTCCCTTTGAGCTTGAAGTCGTAAGGGCAAGAGCACCACCCAAAAGAGCACACAGAACATAGCTGATATTACCAAGCTGTGCATTAATAGGTCCTAGTATGGATGAAAATGCATTGGCCTTGTAAGCACTCTCGAAGAGCTCTTCATTGTATTTATCGAAATCCTCGATCGTCTTTTCTTCATGGCAGAAGACTTTAACAACCTTCTCACCATTCATCATCTCTTCTATGTAGCCATTAAGTTTACCTATATTCTTCTGCTGCTTGACAAAGTTACGTCCTGAAGCAGCTGCAGCTGCCCCTGATGCAAACAGCATTAAAGCTACCATGATGATCGTAAGGATAGTAAGCGGTACATTAAGTACTACCATTGAGATAAAAACAGAAACTATAGTAATAGCACTGTTAAGAAGCTGCGGTATACTCTGGGATATCATCTGTCTCAGAGTATCTATATCATTTGTATAAATAGACATGATATCGCCATGGGCATTAGTATCAAAATACTTGATAGGAAGGCTCTCCATATGCTCAAAAAGCGCTGTTCTAAGATTTTTCAATGTACCCTGAGATATGAATACCATTGTAAGCGACTGAATATAAGTCGAAGCTATACCAACAGCATAGAAGAAAGCAACTCTTAGTATTGCAAAACCTAAAGGTCCAAAATCAGGTTCACCGCCTTCTCTGACTGTTTTGATAAGCGGATCGATATATCCGTCAATAAGTGTCTTGGTAAAAAGAGTTCCCTGGATATTAGCAAGAACTGAAACAACTATGCAGACACCTACAAGTATCATCTGAAATCCATAAAATTTAAAAACATACCCCAATAGTCTTTTTAAGAGCTTTCCGGGATTTTTGATCTTGGGTTTTGGCATTCCGCGCTGTCCTCTTGGGCCCGGGCCTTTAACCTCTCTGACTTTTTCTTCTGCCATATCTGATTCTCCTTAGTTCTTTTCATCAAAGTCAGCATCACCGCTTGCACCGGTCTGTGACTCATAAACTTCTCTGTAAATAGGATTCCTTGCAATAAGTTCATCATGTGAACCAAAGTCATTGACTGTACCATCTTCCATTACTATGATACGGTCACAGTTTTGAACACTGGATATTCTCTGAGCAATGATGAACTTTGTAGTATTAGGTATCTCCTTAGCAAATGCCTGTCTTATCTTGGCATCAGTCGCAGTATCAACTGCAGATGTAGAATCATCAAGTATCAGGATCTTAGGAGACTTAAGAAGCGCTCTTGCAATACAAAGTCTTTGTTTCTGACCACCTGATACATTGGATCCGCCCTGCTCGATATATGTATTATAGCCCTGAGGCATCCTGTCTATGAATTCACTTGCGCAGGCAAGCTCGCAGGCCTTTCTGCACTCCTCATCTGTTGCATCAGGTTTGCCCCAGCGAAGGTTATCATATATTGTGCCGGAGAACAGCTCATTTTTCTGTAATACTACTGCAACCTCGTTCCTGAGAACTTCCATGTCGTAATCTCTTACGTCGATTCCGCCCACTCTGACTTCTCCATCTGTAACATCATAAAGACGGCTTATGAGATTGACCAAAGAAGACTTTGCAGAACCTGTACTTCCGATGATACCGATAGTCTCACCTGACTTGATATCAAGATTTATATCTTTGAGTACCGGCTCCTTGGCATCCTCTTTATATGCAAAATTCACATGATCGAATACTACGCTTCCATCCTTGACTTCCATAACAGGATTTGCAGGATTGGTGATAGAACTCTTCTCATTGATAACTTCTGAAATACGTCTTGCACTTGCTTCTGACATGGTTATCATTACGAATACCATAGAAACCATCATAAGGCTCATAAGAATGTTCATGCAGTAAGCAAGAAGTGACATAAGCGCACCTGTTGTAAGTTCATCAGATACGATCATATGAGCGCCTACCCAGCTTATAAGAAGTATGCAGGTATATACCGTGCCCATCATGATAGGAGATACCTTGGCAAGCTTCTTCTCAGCTTTTACGAACATCTCATAGATGTTGAAGGCAGCTTTTTTGAACTTGTCATTCTCATATTCTTCACGAACATAAGCCTTAACAACACGTATAGCAGATACATTTTCCTGAACACTTTCATTGAGTGCATCATAACGTTCAAATACTTTTTTGAAATATCTTGTAGTACTTCCCATAAGCAGGAACATGATCGTTGCAAGGAAGAGGACTGCAACAAGATATATACTTGCTATCCTGGGGCTTAAATAAAAAGACATCACCATAGCTACTACCATAGACATAGGTGCCCTTACAGCCATAGACAGAAGCATCATAAATGAGTTCTGAATATTGGTAACATCTGTAGTAAGCCTTGTTACAAGCCCCGAAGTTGAGAACTTATCTATATTGGCAAAAGAAAATGACTGAATATTGTCATGCATTGCCTTTCTTAAGTTCCTCGAAAGACCTGCTGATGCCTTGGATCTCGTAACACCTCCCATGATGCCACACATAAGGCCGAGAGCTGCAACAACAACCATGACAAGACCAGTACTTGCTATATAACCCATATTGCCAGGTACAACATCTGTGCCTATTCCTTTATCAACAATCCTTCCCATAAGGACAGGGATGATCATCTCACAGATAACTTCTCCTATCATCCAAAGGGGAGATATTATAGCAGTAAAGGTGAATTCCTTTAACTGCTTAGCTAGTGTTTTGAGCATACTGTTATTTCCTTTTCTGTTTATTGTCTTGTGACTATATTAAATATAGTCTTTTTTTAAAAATAATTGTTTTCATATAGATCCTTTGATCAGTTTTTGTCAGAATTTCTCGATATTAAGATATATTCTGTCAAGAAAGCTTCTTAGAAGCTTTATCTCATCGTCTGAGAACCCCTTTACTGTTTCATGGTCCATCTCAACATTATATTTTCTGTTTTTTTGAAGAAATTCACAGGCTTTGCCCGTAAGTTTTATATAAGATGATCTCGAATCATTGGGATTAGGAATCCTTTCGACCATCTTCTTTTCTTCAAGTCTGTTGATAAGCCCCACTGCACTTGGATGCGTGATCTGCAATATGCCACAGATTTCGCCCGTTGTAATAGGTTCTTCACCATGAAACAAAATACACAAAAGAACACTCATCTGTGAAAAAGTCAGGTCATCTTTTTTCAAAGCTTCATCCTGATGCTTATGAATCTTTTCTGCTATCATCTTGAATTTATGACCGATTGGTTCCATTTCAGGATTTCTTTCGCGAAATCTCTTTGGCCCTTGATGATCACATTCTCCCATACACTTCTCACCTCTTTTCCTTATCATTTTTACTCGTTAAAAAAGGCTTCTCCAAAAGTAAAGGAGACCGCCTTCACATTTATGTAGCACGTTACATAAACTATGATAGGTAGTCTCCTACATATTGTCAATACAGATAGATCATCTTTTATATAATTTAGACTTTTTTAATCATTTAATTCTTTGATCAGGGGCATCTATATATCATTCGGTATCTTTGGCTTGAAGCTTGGACTCCTTGAATTTCTCACACATATCACACGCAAAATTCTCAGGATAGAGCTGAACCATTGTCGAATCAACAAGGTTTCCAATCTCCATCCTAAAGGTAACTTTTACAAACTTCTCAACATTGGTCTCGAACATTCTCTCAAAGATCTTAACAGACTCAACATCAATCCATTTAACTTCAGGAGTACTGATGTCAACAGGTATTCCCAGCATAGAAGAAAGAGATGTGGCGCTTGATCCCATCATCTGATTCATGGCTTCAGAAGCAGCTGAAAGCTGAATATCTGTAATCTCGCCTTCTACATTAGAGCCATCCCCGCCCATCATAAGATCAGTCATGCATTTTACATCATGATCTTTGAGAATGAGTATATTATTGCCTTCAAGGCCTTTGATGTAATGAATCTGTACAAATATACATATATTGGAATAATCATCCAGGGATTCGCTTCTATTAATGACCTCAATTCTGGGTGTTGTGATATTAACCTTCTGATTGATCATCATACCAAGCGCCGTTGCTGATGTTCCCATACTGATATTGGCAACCTCTCCAAGTATATCGAGTTGTTCATCCGTAAGTTTACCTAAGCCCAAGGTGATACCTCCTTTATATTTTGTATAATTTATGATTAAAATTGATTATTTGTGATTGATTTTGATTGATTTTGGTGATACGATATTTTTGTAAAACATAATAATGTTGCCTTTAAGTTTATCGGATGTTTTTTTAATTTTTTTAACACTTTTTATAAAAACCGAGGTATATATGCTGACACAGGAAAGACGGGACATAATCACCCGCATCGTAAACGAAAAGAATGCTGTAACTGTTGCAGAGCTTGTAGAAGAGCTTGAGACTTCTGCAGCGACTATAAGGCGTGACCTTACTGAGCTTGATAAAGAGCATCGTATTATCAAAGTCTTCGGTGGTGCAACTTCTGTTGGAAGCATAAATACAGGCGAAGATGCTGTTAAAGAAAAGCTCTTAAAAAATGTTGAAGCCAAGGATGAAATAAGCCGCTACGCCGCTTCTCTCATTGTCAACGACGACTTCGTATACATTGATTCCGGTACGACTACACTTAAGCTTATCGACTATATTACCAATACCAAAGCCAAATATATTACTAATGGTATAGTTCATGCCAAACGCCTCATAGAACGCCATCTCGACACCATAATCATAGGTGGCAAAGTCAAGGCCAGAACTGAAGCCGTAATAGGATCAGATTGCGTTGATGTTATAAGACGTTATCACTTCACCAAATCCTTCATGGGCACCAATGGTATCACATTGAAAGCAGGGTTCACCACCCCTGACGTTGACGAGGCCATGGTCAAAGCTGAGGCGATCAAACATTCTTATATGTCTTATATTCTTGCCGACCACTCCAAGTTCGGTGTGGTAAGTTCAGTAACTTTTGCAGAGCTCAAGGCATGTGCGATCATCACTGACAAGGAGCCCTCCAAACAGTATACAGATGAAACGGTTATCAAATTTTTCCAGCAATAGTTTGCAGGAAAGGAGATTTAATAATGATATACACAGTTACCTTTAATCCAGCCCTTGACTACGTAGTACACATGTCACAGGATTTGGCTATCGGTATGACTAACAGATCAGACGCTGAAGAGATTTACTTTGGTGGTAAGGGCATCAATGTTTCCAATGTACTTCGTGAACTCGATCTTCCAACAACTGCTCTTGGCTTTATTGCCGGCTTTACCGGCAAAGCTCTTGACGAAGGTGTTGCTGCATCAGGAATCACTACTGATTTTATAAAGCTCCCTGAAGGAAACACCAGAATCAATGTCAAGATCAAAGCTGCTGACGAGACAGAGATCAACGGTCAGGGTCCTAAGATCCCCGACGAATGTCAGAAAGAACTTTTCAAAAAGCTTGATCAGCTCAAAGAAGGCGATACTCTCGTTCTTGCAGGAAGTATCCCATCCAGTCTTCCAAGTGATGTATATGAAAGAATCCTTGAAAGACTCGACGGTAAGGGAATCAGATTCGTAGTAGATGCGATCAAGGATCTGCTTCTTAATGTGCTTAAGTATCATCCGTTCCTTATAAAACCCAATAAGCAGGAACTTGGAGAGATGTTCGGTGTCACAATTGATTCTGATGATGACACAGTTCTCTATGCAAAGAAGCTTCAGGAAAAAGGTGCAAGAAATGTACTTATCTCCATGGCTGGTGATGGCTCTCTTCTTGTTACAGAAGATGGACAGATCCTAAGACAGGGCGTATGCAAGGGTAAAGTTAAGAACTCTGTCGGCGCCGGAGATTCTATGGTAGCCGGATTTATAGCTGGCTATGAAAAGTCAGGCGGAGATTATAAAGTAGCTCTCAACCTCGGAACTGCCTGCGGAGGTGCTACTGCATTCTCAGACGGACTTGCCAAGAAAGATCTTATAGACGAACTCTATAAGACACTTAACTAAGTAAGAAGATACTGTTATAAAGAACAGTATTTTCAAATATAAAAACAAGGTATTCTTTTAAGAAAGGGATAGGGTTAAAAGTATGAAAATCACAGAGTTTTTACAGCCGCAGGGCGTAAAGCTGGGCGTTTCAGTTGCAGATCAGAACGCTGCAATCGATGAACTCATTGCTTTGCACAATGCAGCGGGAAATCTTAACGACGCAGCAGCATTCAAAGATGCAATTCTTGCACGTGAAGCAAAAGGTTCTACAGCAATCGGAAAGGCTATTGCTGTTCCTCATGGAAAGTCTTCTGCTGTTTCTAAGGCAGGACTTACAGCTATTACTGTTCCAGCCGGAGTTGACTACAAGTCTCTTGACGGACAGCCTTCCAAGCTTATCTTCATGATCGCAGCACCAGAAGGCGGCGCTGATACACATCTTGAAGTTCTGTCAAAACTTATGACAATGCTCATGGATGATAATTTCACACAGAAGCTCATTGCAGCAACAAGTGTTGATGAATTCATGAAAGTAATTGATGAAAAAGAAACTGCAAAGGATAAGGAAGTTGCAGCAAAAGCTGCTTCATCTGCAAGCAGATCTCTTAATCTTCTTGCTGTTACAGCATGTCCTACAGGTATAGCTCATACATACATGGCTGCTGAAGCTCTTGAACAGGCTGCAAAAGATAAAGGCTATGCTATCAAGGTTGAAACAGACGGATCAGGCGGAGCTAAGAATGTTCTCACATCTTCTGAGATTGCTGCAGCAGATGTTATCATTCTCGCAGTTGACAAGAATGTTGAAATGGGACGTTTCGACGGCAAGAGAGTCATTAAGGCTTCTACTGCCAATGCCATCCACAATGCCGGTGATCTTCTTGCCAAAGCTGAAAGCGGCAATGTTCCTGTATATCATCACACAGGCGCTGTAGAATCAAACACTTCTATAGACGGTGATGAGACACTTGGACGTAAGTTCTACAAGCACCTTATGAATGGTGTATCACACATGCTTCCATTCGTTATCGGTGGCGGTATTCTTGTAGCTCTTTCATTCCTTATCGATACTCTCGCAGGATACGGCACAACAGGTGGTGGTAACTTCGGCCAGATGATTCCTCTGTCAGCCTTCTTCAAATACGTAGGCGGACTTGCTATGAGCCTTATGGTTCCTGTTCTTGCAGGTTATATCGCTTATTCAATCGCTGACAGACCTGGTCTTGCTGTTGGTTTTACAGGCGGACTTCTTGCTTCAAATGGTAACGCTGCTATAGCCGGTTTTGTATGGGGTTCAGAAGAAGCTCTTCCACAGCTTGGCGGTTTCAATAAGTTTATTGCTAACTTCGCATTCCAGGGATCAGGTAATACAGTATCCGGTTTCCTTGGCGGTATCGCAGCAGGTTTCCTTGCAGGTGCTATTGTACTGTGGCTCAAGAAGATCACTTCAGGATTCCCGAAGTCACTTGAAGGAATCAAGCCTGTACTTATATATCCTCTCTGCGGTGTATTCCTTATAAGCGTTGCAATGTGCTTCGTACTCAATCCGATCATCGGACTTATCAATACCGGCCTTTCAGCAATGCTTACAGCTCTTTCAAATGCTAACATGCTTGCAGTTCTGGGTCTCATCCTCGGTGCTATGATGGCTATCGATATGGGTGGTCCTATCAACAAGGCAGCTTACGTATTCGGTACAGGTATGCTTGCTACAGCATCTGATTATATGACTCAGGGTGCTCAGATGAATGATCCCAAGGTTACAGCCTGCTACATCGCTATGGCAGCTATCATGGTAGGTGGTATGGTTCCTCCTGTAGGTATCGCGATTGCTTGTAAACTCTTCCCTAAGAAGTTTACAGAAGCTGAGCGTGAGACATGGATCACTAACATCATCATGGGAAGCTCATTCATCACAGAAGGCGCTATCCCATTTGCAGCAGCTGATCCTATTCATGTAATTCCTTGTACTATGATCGGTTCCGGTATTGCAGGTCTTCTTTCTGCAGTATTCGGATGCACACTGATGGCTCCTCACGGTGGTATCTTCGTATTTGCAACTGTAGGTAATCCTATTCTCTACATCGTTGCATGGCTTGTAGGATCTATCATCACTGCAGTACTTCTTGGATTCATCAAGAAGAACAAGGAATGATTTTTGCAAACAAAGTTTTTCAAAAAATAAAAAACGCCATGAACCATAAAGGTTTCAACTAATACTTCATCGCCCTGCATGCTGTCACAGGCATGCAGGGTATTAGTGCCATAAAAGTGATTACGGTGTATAATTGATATGCATAAAAAGCCGCGCTCTTGACACAAAAGGAAGAATCTTATATAGTTTAGATTCTTGAATAAGTTTCCGATCAGATATTGCAACTAATTACATGTAATATATATGATCTACACCATTACAAAACCATAGGAGGAATAACAAATGGTATCAGCAAATGTTAAAGTAATCAATGCAGAAGGAATGCACATGCGTCCGGCTAGTCTTTTCTGCCAGACAGTAACTCCTTTTACAAGCTCAGTAAGAATCTCATACAATGGTAATGAGTTCGATGCAAAGTCAGTTATGATGCTCATGAGCGCTTGCATCAAGTGTGGTGCAGAGATCGAGATCAAATGTGACGGACCTGATGAAAACGAAGCTTTAAAGGCAGCTGTTGATCTTGTAAACAGCGGACTTGGTGACTGATAACCAATAGCAACCGTACTTCTTCAAATTTGAAAGGATCAGACAAATATGTACGAAGGAATAGCTGCTTCACGAGGCATAGGAATAGGTTCCGTATGCCGTATTATCGAACACGATCTTACATATGAAAATCACAAGCCCGAAGATACCGGTGCTGAAAAAGAGCGTCTTCACAATGCTGTAGACTCTTTCAAAAAAGAGACAACAGAAATGGCTGAAGATATCAGAAAGCGAATCGGACCCAAGGAAGCTGAGATCCTCGAGGGTCATCTTGTTATGGTATCAGATCCTGCAATGGTAGGCGAGATGGACAAGATGATCGACAACAATCAATGTGCAGAAGCTGCAGTTACAGCAGTTTGCGATATGTTCATCAATATGTTCTCATCTATGGATGATGAACTTATGAAACAGCGTGCATCTGATGTTAAGGATATAAAGCAAAGTCTTTTAAAGATCCTTCTTGGTATCGAAGATATCAACATCAGCAAGGTCGCACCTGGAACAGTCCTTGTTGCCAAAGACCTTACACCTTCAATGACATCTCAGATTGTCAAAGAGAACGTTGCTGGTATCATCACAGAGATAGGTGGTAAGACTTCCCACTCTGCTATCCTTGCAAGAGCCCTTGAGATCCCAGCAGTTCTTTCTGTTCCCGGTATCATCGATCTTGTTAATGACAAGGATACTGCCATCATTGACGGTACAGAGGGTCATGTATTCATCAATCCTACAGGCGATGTGCTGTCAACATATATCAGAAAGCGCGAAGATTTTATCAGAAAACAGGAAGAACTCAAGAAATTCCACGGTAAAGAGACTGTTACAGCTGATGGCAAGAAATTAGAGCTATTTTGTAACATCGGAACACCCAAGGATGCCAAGAAAGCTATTGAGTGTGATGGCGAAGGTATAGGCCTCTTCCGTTCAGAGTTCCTGTTCATGAACAACACACATCTTCCTAACGAAGATGAGCAGTTTGAAGCATACAAAGAGGCTGTTACTACTATGGGTGGTAAAACCGTTATCATCCGTACCCTTGATATAGGCGGTGATAAGGATATTCCATATCTCAATCTGGAGAAAGAAGACAACCCATTCCTTGGCTACAGAGCAGTACGCTACTGTCTCGCCAATCCTGACACTTACAAGATCCAGCTTCGTGCGATAATTCGTGCAAGTGCTTTTGGTAAAGTCAAGATAATGCTTCCTCTTGTTACAACTGTTGACGAGGTTAGAAATGTCAAAGCTATGGTTGAAGATATCAAGAAAGATCTTGATGCTCAGGGCATTGACTATGACAAAAATATAGAAGTTGGATGTATGATAGAGACAGCTTCTGCTTCTCTTATTGCAGATAAGCTTGCTAAAGAATCAGATTTCTTCTCTATCGGTACTAATGATCTGACACAGTATACAATGAGCGTAGACAGGGGCAATCCTAAAGTTGCATATCTGTACTCTGCTTTCCAGCCGTCAGTTCTTCGTTCTATAAAGAATATCATCTCAGCAGGTAATGCTGCAGGTATTCCTGTAGGAATGTGCGGTGAGGCAGCTGCAGATCCTCTTATGATCCCGCTTCTCATTGCTTTCGGTCTTGATGAATACAGCGTCAACCCGGTTCTTGTGCTGACTGCAAGATGCATTATCAGTAAATGGTCAGTAGAAGAGGCCAAGGCTCTCGCTGACAAGGTTATGGAACTTGATACAGAGAAAGAGATCGTTGATCTTTTGAAAGCATCTGCCAAAGACTGATTCATCAGTATTAGCCATATAATTTTTATAGATCTTGAAATGCAAACAGCTGCCGGACATGTATCTGGCAGCTGTTTTTTATACATTTATCATCTAATAATTCATCTACTTTAGTAGTATCATCTTACCGATTAATATCAATCTTATAATCACACCATTTTATTGGTTCATATCAGTCTTATGATCACATCAGTTCACTGGTTGATACCAATCTTCAGATCACACTATGTTAATGGTTCATCTCAGTCCGTACAACGGTCTTAACTCCATTTTCTATAGTTACAGTCTCAAGATAAGTCTTATCGCCCTCTACGATGATATTAGAGTACTCTTCTTTGACATCTTCCACTGCTGATCTGTTACCCGCGCCATTACCGCCACTACCAGCCCCTTCGCCAAATCCGTCATAGAGCATATCAACAGATGCATCAACATTCTCTACTGCAGGCAGACCATATTCTATAGCTCTGTTATTGAGAGCGTTACCCAGAGTTACCATGTTCTCTCTTGTTGCCAGATCATTAAAAGTAAGTCCCAAAGCCTGCATAGTATCAACTATAGTAGTAGTATTTGCTCTGAATGTATCATGTATCTGATTTAACAAGTTCTGCTGGTCGCTATTTAGAGCCATCTTCACAGCCGATTCAAGGAAAGAATCCACATCAATAGAAGGAGCACCTACAGCGGAACCTGAAAGGGCGTTAGAGCCAAGAACAGAGCTTGTAAATATACCATTTGCATTATATATACCTGATGTAGTATTCTGAGCAGCCTTAATAGTATTGATAGTCCTTACATAAGTATCCTGAATATTATCTATTGCTGATAAGCTTGATGAAGTATCTCCAGCATTAAGGTCCATAGCTGCACCACTAAGTTTCACCTGCTGTGCAAATGAAGCAGCTGCCTCTTCTGACACTGCCTTTAGTTTTGCATACGTCTTGAGATAGAGATCTTCTACCGAATCGATTCCTGTTACTCCTGCTACTGCCATTTCTTTTCCCTCCTTGTGCCTATGCTGCATACATGATATCTTCATGCTGCATTTTACGAAAAGGTTTTCGTAAAATTCCCCTGAGCATAGTTTATATTATTTACTCATTATATATATTAAACATGTTAGATATAGCTAACCAAGCTTATATTCTCTCGAAATTTATTTCGGCAATTAGTTGTAAATTCTTAACTATTGTACAAAGAACGCAGTAATTATGATTGTTTTTATGATAAAAGACATAATGGAATGCCCAAAGTAGTCACATTACCTAACGATTCTAATAACACTTGTTTATATCATTAATTATAAAATCACTTAATCAGTAGGTAAATAGAAAAACACGTCCTTATGCTTATATTAATTTCATATACTGTAAGAAAAAAGCAGCACAGAATAGTCTGTGCTGCCCTGATAGTCTTTATATTGATCCAAGTACCGGGATATCCTCTGGTGCCTTATGATCATTTTAGTATTAAACTATGCCCTGAGCCTTCATAGCCTCAGCAACCTTAAGGAATCCGGCAATGTTAGCACCTGCTACATAATCGCCTTCCTTACCATACTTCTTAGCTGCTTCAGAGATGTTCTTGTAAATATTCTTCATGATTCCGTGAAGCTTCTCATCTACTTCTTCGAATGTCCATGAAAGTCTCTCTGAGTTCTGACTCATCTCAAGAGCTGATGTAGCAACACCGCCTGCATTTGAAGCCTTACCACAGATAAAGAGTACACCATTGTCCTGGAGATACTTAGTAGCATCAAGAGTTGTAGGCATGTTAGCACCTTCGCATACTGCATATACACCATTTGCAACAAGTGCCTTAGCATCCTCAAGATCAAGCTCATTCTGTGTAGCGCAAGGAAGAGCTACATCGCACTTAACATTCCATACACCGTGCTCGCCATTCTTCTTCTCATGATACTCAGCTGATGAACGGTTTGCAGCATACTCAGACAGACGTGCTCTCTTAACTTCCTTGACCTCTTTAAGAAGCTCAACGTCGATTCCTTCAGGATCATAGATCCAGCCTGTAGAATCAGAACATGTTACAACCTTTGCACCAAGGCTCTGTGCCTTCTCAATAGCATAGATAGCAACGTTACCTGCACCTGATACAGTAACAGTCTTACCTTCGAAGCTTGTGCCATGATCCTTGAGAAGCTCATCTGTGATATATACAAGGCCATAACCTGTAGCCTGTGTACGAGCAAGAGATCCGCCATAAGTAAGTCCCTTACCTGTAAGAACGCCTTCATATACGTCTTTGATTCTCTTGTACTGACCATAGAGATATCCGATCTCACGTCCGCCTACACCGATATCACCTGCAGGAACGTCTGTGTCAGCTCCGATGTGACGATACAACTCTGTCATGAAGCTCTGGCAGAATGCCATAACTTCTCTATCAGACTTACCCTTAGGATCAAAGTCAGAACCACCTTTACCGCCGCCGATAGGAAGGCTTGTAAGTGAATTCTTGAATACCTGCTCGAAACCAAGGAACTTGATGATACCAAGGTTTACTGAAGGATGGAAACGAAGTCCTCCCTTGTAAGGTCCGATAGCTGAGTTAAACTGTACACGGAAACCATTATTAACCTGAACCTGTCCCTTATCATCTACCCACGGTACTCTGAAAAGAATCTGTCTTTCAGGTGTTGTAAGTCTCTCGAGAAGAGCCTCTTTACGATACTCCTCTTCATTAGCTTCGATAACTACTCTAAGAGATTCAAGTACCTCTTTAACTGCCTGGTGGAACTCCGGCTGAGCTGGATTCTGTGCTACGACTCTGTCGTAAATCTCGTCTACGTATGACATTTCACTACTCCTTCCCGCGCCTTGCGCGATAAAAATAATATAGCAAGCCAAAATCAATTTCCGAATCAACTTCTTCATCTGCAATTCCAAAGTTTGGAAATCTATTTTCAACTTGAAATTAGCTGTTTTATAAAAAAAGAGCAATAAAGATCTAACGATCTCTACGCTCCATTGTGCAGACACCTTTGTCAAAAGTTCTATATTACTGTTGAAATCAAATTATGAACTGATTCAATATCATACACGGATCATTGTATCCATATATACAATTCTGCCCCGCATCTGTGAAATATTATATTACGTAGCCTCTAATAATTCAATACGCTTTATTGCACTAAAACGTCAACGTTTTAAATAGTTTTATCTATCAATTTGCACAAAGATCGAGTCACTATGAAATGACTCGATCTTTATATTTTAAACCATTATGACTTTCTGAAAATAGGCCCAATAACTCATGCTCACTTCATTAAGCACTCAGCATAAATTATTTAGTAAGATACTCAGTCTTTACAAATCCCTTGATGCCGTTATATTCTACTTCACACCATCCATCGGCACGATAGTTGGTAACCTTGATCTCGTCACCCTGATAAGCGTTACCAAGCACCTCAGATTCAGTACTTGCAGACTTTCTGATACGTACTGTCTCTTTTACATGATATGTTCCGTTACCTGTTACGCCGGTATTTTCTGTAGATGCTGTATCTGTATCTTTAGTCTCGGTAGTCTTTGTGTCAGTCTCTTTAGTATCAGTGTCCTTAGACTCAGTATTCTTAGAATCAGTACTATCATCAGTTGATTCTGTCTTAGTACTATTGTCTGTTCCGTCAGATACTACTGTGAAGTACTCTGTACGAACATATGCAGTCTTACCTTCATACTCAATCTTGCTCCAGCCGTTGGCAAGCGCTTCGATCTGAGTGAACTGCTGTCCTACCTCAGTCTTACCAAGAACATCTGCATTGGTAGAATCAGAACTTCTTATCTTAACAACTGTAGTAGCCTCAATTATCACAGGACCACTGGCAGTACTATCTGTAGCAGTCTCTTTACTTTCAGAAGTAGAAGCAGCGTCATTACTTGCGCTGTCACCTGCTGCACTTGTATCCTGTGTTGCAGCATCTGTAGATTCTCCTGATGCCTCTGCTGTAGCTGATGCAACCTCCTTACCTACTGACTTATTGACCTCTTCTGAGAAGTTTGTAAGGAAAGCGCTGAGCTCAGCATTCTCTTCAAGCATAGTGTTGTAGTTAACAGCTACTTCATTACTAAGATCTATAAAATCATCCTGTACACTTAATGCTTCAATGTATGATATGATCTCTTCATCAAGCTCACCGAAGTAGAGGTAATACTGTCCCTCTTCATTGGTTCTGATGTAATAGGTCTGAAGTCCCGGTACCTGCTGTTCAAAACCTTTAAAATAGAGTTCAAAATATACATATGTTACATAAGCGCCTGTTTCAGGTCCTTTCTTGGTATAGACCTTGATGGCATCGAACTTGTCATAATATTCTGCCGATACCTGATATCTGATAAGTGCAGGTTCTGTAAGTCCTACAGTTATGGATTTGATAGTATCCATATCTCCTGTTGCCTGGGCCTCATAGAACTTATTGATAAGAGATGTGATCTCAGGATAGGCATCCTCTTCCATTACAACTTCTACAGCATCTGCAGTACTACTCTCTACAGCAGATGCTGTAGCTACCTTCTCAGCAGAAGTAGAAGCTGTAGCTGTAGTAGCTACGCCAGTTCCATTATCATTTTTTCCTGCACGCACAGCTAGCAGAATAGTGATAAGAAGACATGCCACCAAAAAAGCCGGCATTACGATTCTCTTGTTATCAGCAATGTAAGTGGCAAGATTAAACTCACTTTTACGAAATGATTCAAACTTATTCTTATCATTCTTACGTATCATATCATGCAACCTCTTTACTTTATAAACTACCCTTCTAAAAATGCACCCGACAGGAATCGAACCTGCATTAAAGGCGTCGGAGGCCTTCGTTCTATCCATTAGACTACGGGTGCAGGAATAATTTCTATTTCTCATATAAGGTCCCGAATTAATACGGGACCTTAATTGTTACAAATTTATTACGCACCAATGTATAATATCATATTAAACCATTTGTGTCTATGTTTTTTTACGCAAGGCCAGTTTTTAACGCTATTTCGTAATAATCAAGCACTTCATCAAGAGCTCTGTCATAATAGTATACATTGTCTGAAAGCACATCTTCTGTTTCAACTTCCGTCATGTTTACATATCTGACCATATTATAAAGTTCTGCAGCTATATTCTCATCAAAGCTTTCATTTTCATCAAGGACGAGTATAAGTTCATGAACAGATGAGGGCAGGATATAGAAATTCCTATCGTATTTTCTGGCAAGCGCGCACAAAAGTCCCGGATTTAGCATCACTGATGCTCCGTAGGTTTTATCTTTATTGGTCAGGATCTTAAGGAATGGAATCTGATCATCTTCTTTCGCTTCGCCTTCACTACCATCATCTTGAGCTTCACGTCTGCCCGACATGATATATCCAAAGATATCATCCAGAACGCTCATCATAGGAACCAGTTCGTAATCCCCTGATTTCATCGCGTTAAGGCACGCAGCCTCATAGAGGTCCTCTTCTGATATATTCCAAAGTGATACGTGATCGTTTTTGATCATGATGATACCTTCAAATGCCTTATCTGAAACTTTACTGTAATACAAAACCGCAAGATCTTTGAATCTCCTGTGAGGAAATCCTTCTATATACTCCTTGTTTTTCTTGTAATTAACAAGCTTCATCCGGACTCTGTCCCTTACCTTGTCAAAATCCCTATAATATCCAACTTCAAAATGTTTGTCACCACTCTTCTTCCTTGCATCCTCGACCCTGTCTATAATCTCCATGAAGCTTGTACCGTCTTTGAAAGCCTCATACATTGGTTCAAGATATATCACTTCGGATATATTACTCCCCGGACATATTATATTAAGGCAATTATAAGTAACTCCATTATTCTTATCTACTTTACAAGTTTTAACATCACACTCAGGATGTCTTTCTGACATCACTGATACTACCTGTTCACAAAACGATTTAAATTCCATCTTCCAACTCTCCAAATAAAAATATATTAATAGCAAAAAAGGCAATAGAAACATCTATTAGATATTCCTATTGCCTTACAGACATATAAATATTCAGAGAATATGATATACGATACTAAGAATTAAACTCTTGAAAGGTACTCACCTGTTCTTGTATCGATCTTGATTACATCACCCTGGTTTACGAACAGCGGAACTGAAACCTGTGCACCTGTCTCAACTGTAGCAGGCTTTGTAGCACCTGTAGCTGTATCTCCCTTAAATCCAGGCTCTGTATCTGTGATCTCAAGCTCTACGAAAAGAGGTGGCTCAATAGCAAATACATTACCATTGTAAGAATTAACTTTGCACATCTCATTCTCTTTAACGAACTTAAGTGAATCGCCAACTATATCCTGATTTACAGCGATCTGCTCGTAAGACTCAGTATCCATGAAGTTGTAAAGATCACCATCACTGTAAAGATACTGCATATCTCTTCTCTCAATATGAGCCTGAGGGAATTTCTCAGTAGGTCTGTAAGTAGTCTCGATAACACCACCATTGATGATATCCTTAAGCTTTGTACGAACGAAAGCTGCTCCCTTACCTGGCTTAACGTGCTGGAACTCGATAACCTGGCAGACCTTGCCATCTACCTCGATTGTAACACCATTTCTGAAATCACTGGCTGTAACCATAAAATCCTCCTGATAATAACATATAAAAGCAAACCGGATGTTTAGCCAAAACAGGCTCACTCATCCAATTTAACAATTCTTTTCTTAAACAACATATCATAGTTTAAACTATAGAATACACTTTTGTCAACAACTTATCATCCATTTGTCTGCATGTCTTTGAGCTTGTTGGCCTGCTGGAATATCTGTCCAAGTGTATTCTTAAAAGCATCAAATTTTTCGACAGCGCGGTCGGAGGATTCTGCGCCCTGATTGGACAGTGATGCAACTTCCTGGCTAGTAGCAGAAAGGTTGGATATACTGTCATTGATCTCAGTAGTCGAGGAGGCTATAGACTTCATACCTTCTCCTATCTCCTGGAATCTGTCAAGCATCTCAGTTACATTGTCATTGATACTATCGAAGTTCTCACCAACTGTTTCTATCATATCATTCTGCTCAGATACAGATGTTACGGTATCATCTATGCTGGCCATAGCTTTCTGTACATCTTCTGTGAGTTCATTGATAATATTTGTGATCTGAGTAGATGCTGTATTGGTCTGGGCTGCAAGTTCTCTGACATCATTAGCAACGACAGCAAATCCCTTACCTGCATCACCGGCTCTTGCGGCTTCTATGCTTGCATTAAGAGCAAGAAGATTGGTCTGTTTGGATATAGACATAATAGATCCGACTATCTGCTGCACTTCTTCAACTTTATTAATAACTGCCTGAGTAGTCTCAACTGTAACCTGGCTTGTTCTGGCAACTTCCTGAGACTTTTCTTTGAGTTCACCTATTACCTGTACACCTTCATGTACCGTTTTCTGCGCATTCTCCGAAGCCTTGGTCATCTCCTGTCTATGCTGTTCTGTTGCCTGTGTTTCATCCTGAATATGCTGAACTCTTTCTGCCTGATTGGTAATAGCATGAGCAGTGCTCTCCATACTGCTTGCAATATCTCTCATTCCGGACTGCTGATCATCCATTATCTCCTGAAGAGATGACATATCGTTTTGCGATTCATTAAACAGATCAGTGATCGTATTTGCTATATCAGCCATAGCTTTTCCTGTTTCAAGAGATTTCTCTGCATTTTCTGTGATCACAGTATTGTTTTCTTCATTGAATTTTGTAAGAAGAGTAACTGTACACAGGCATGAAACAAAAGCAAGAGCAAGAGTTATGAAAGCAGGAACATGTACCATATCCAAGCTGCCTTCGGCAAAATAAGTCTTGATACAAGTTAAAGTAAATGAAATAGTGATAGCAGTCATTCCCATTTTACATAATCTTACATTCAGATAGATAATGGAACAGATCAGAATTGGAAGTCCAAAGGCAAAGTAAACTATATTGTCCTCAGCAATGAGAAGCACAAAATAGAAAATAGTTGAACCACCCATTATAAGAATAGAACCCATTTTGACGGTACTAAACTTGAATTTGCCAAGAGATATCATGGCTCCTCCAAGCAATGCGTTTCCAATGATAGCGATATTACCAATCGTCATACCTTTCATATAAATATCATTAATTGTCATCAGAAGACCTGCTACTATTATTACTGCACACACATAAAAACTGTTATTATTGGCTCTCTTATACTGTTCAGCATTCATATAGTACTCTCCTTAGCATAGACCCCACATGTCCTTGTTATAAAACATTTAAAACGCTACCTCGTTCATTACTAAAATACAAAATGAACCATCTATTATATCGGTTATTATTATTTTATACGTAAGATTTTCAAAGCTATTATTAAATATATTTTTTATACATTACTATATCTGGATGGTTTTTAAAGGAATCTAAGATCGCAGCTCAGATAATCTCCAACTAATATGCTGCTTTTGTCTCATTAGTTTTAGAGGAACAAAAATCGCAGCTCTGATACTCATCAAAGCTGCGGCTGCACAATCTATATATTAAAATTTTATGACCTCAAAAACACCTCCTCGCAGCTATACTGAAGCAGATATTTTATAAAGTCTCATTATGATCTGTTCAAAATAGCATGGTCGATAGCTTCCAGATATCCTGCAAGTCCGTGGCCTACTATCTGTTCGTCGCAGGCGGGAGCCGTCACAGAATTGGATCTGAATGATTCTCTGGAATTGATATCAGAAATATGAATCTCAATCTTATATATCTTTTCAAGACTCTTAAGCGCGTCATGAATCGCATAACTATAATGAGTATATGCTCCGGGATTGATTATAATCGCATCTGTACCATTAAAATATGCTTCCTGAAGCTTGTCAATAATAGCACCTTCGTGATTGGACTGATAACATTCTACTTCTGCTCCCACTTCCAAAGCTTTATCCTTAATAGTCTTTACAAGATAATCATAGTTCTGCTCGCCATATATTGCTTTCTCCCTGATTCCAAGGAAGTTCAAATTAGGCCCGTTTACAACTAATATTTTCACGTTCAACCTCTCTTCTAAATATCTATCCTCTGTCTATCCAAGTCTATTCTCAAGACTAAAGTCAAAAATCTTTATGAGTTTAATCTAACATCTTTAATTATCAAGTCCAAGCGCCTTTATTATCTCATCTGCTATGACTATTTTGCTCTTGCCATCTGTATCGACAATAACATCCGCAGCCATCTCATAGAAACCGGCTCTTTCATCCAGCATCTCTTTTATCCTGGACTTTGGATCTTCTACTTGTAATAGCGGCCTTGTAGTATCATGCTTTATACGATCATATACAGCCTGGGGCGATGTACGCAGATATACCACTCTTCCAAGCTTTGAAAGAAGTCTTCTATTGATCTCACGAAGAGGAAGCCCGCCTCCGGTTGCAAGGACAAGTCCGTCATGTTGCTCATTGCCAAGAGCTTTCAAAAGCTTTGTTTCCATATCTCTGAAAGCTCCTTCGCCTTTAGAAGCGAATATACCTGTTATTGAAGTTTCGTAAGTATCTTCTATGAGACTGTCTGTATCAAGTCTTTCATAAGAAAGCCTATCCGACAGTATTTTGGAAACAGTTGACTTACCGCTTCCCATATATCCCACGAGAACTATATTCTTCTCATTTTCAAGCCTTTCGCACATAGCTTTATATATAGCCCTGCTCTGATCATCCGAAATGCTGCACCCCGTCCATAACTCATAGGCATCCACGCCCTGATACAATAGCATCTCAAGACCATTACAAACCTTAGCTCCTGCTCCTTTAGCCAACTGCATGAATTTGGTATTCATGGGACGATATACTATATCGAATCCGGTATGAACCAATTCATAAAACTTAGGATCTTCTATAATAGCCCTGTCATTGTCAGGATGCATGCCTATTGATGTAGCCTGAATACAGAGATATCTATCCCTTGGGATCTCATCATACTTATCAAGAGCCAGAACTTCGAATCTACTGCTGGGAACTTTTGCTGCCACTTCATCTGCAACCTCTCTAGCCCTCTCAACAGTCCTATTTAGGATATAGATGATATCTGCACCTTCTGATGCCATCAAAAAGGCTACAGCTCTTGCCACTCCACCTGCGCCAAGTATTATGACTTTCTGCCCTTTAATAGTAATATCCTGACATTCAAGAGACCTCTTAAGTCCCGTCATATCCGTGTTATATCCCTTAAAGCCTGTCCCGTCACCAGTTCTTACAAGAGTATTAACAGCACCTATCTTCTTAGCAAGAGGATCTATCTCTTTTAGATATGGTATAACTGCTTCTTTATGCGGAACTGTTGCATTCATACCCAGAATATTAAGCGCCAGAGCGCCGTTAACCGCGTTTCCTATATTCTCAGGCTCCACATCAAAAGGGACATATACCAGGTTCTTGCCGGTCATCTCGGCAAGGCTGTTATGTATAAGTGGTGAAAGCGTATGTCCTGCAGGATGTGCCAAAAGTCCGCACGTAAGAGTCTTACCGTCTGTTTCGTTCAAGCTTCAATCCTCCCAATATCAGGCCAGTTACTGCCATTTTTCTTAATATATCTTTTGTAAAAAAATAATACAATCCATTCAAAGCGTCTCTTGATAACGATCTGTATCTCTTCCTTCTTGTCTATCTGACCTACAAGATAAGATTTTATCCCTACGCGTTTGGCTCCCCATACATCTGTAAAAAGCTGATCGCCAACAAAAAATGTATTGGTATTATCTGTATTCATAAGCTCCATCGCTTTAAGATAGCCTCGCTTTGAAGGCTTATTGGCTCTGTATACATACCTTGCTCCCACAGCTTCTGCGAAGGTTCTGACTCTGGGTTCTTTGTTGTTAGATATAAGAACAGTCTCAAAGCCTATGTTCTTAAGCCTGTCAAAAAGAGCTATTGCCCTTTCATCAGCAGGAGCACCATGAGGTACTAAAGTATTATCGATATCATATACTACGCCGCGATATCCAAGCTTATATAATTGTTCATATGGTATGTCATAGGATGACTTTGCAGTAGCATCCGGATAGAAATAGTGTCTCACAGGTTCTCCCCACAATAATAATTATTAGCTCAATAATATTTAATCAAATTTACACAATTCCTGCAGATTTAAGAAGTGTCTTGGTATAATCCGCAGTCGGACTTTTGTATATCTGATCAGTGACGCCGTATTCTACTATCTGTCCATCTTTCATGATAGCAACATGATCGCAGAGATTGTATACAACCCTAAGATCATGAGATATAAACAGAATAGACAAATCCAGCTTTTTATGAAGATGATCCAGAAGCTCCAGAATCTGCGCTTGAATAGTAACATCAAGAGCAGATACAGGTTCATCTGCTATAAGGATCTTGGGACTTTGCATAAGGCTAAGTGCGATACTTACTCTCTGCCTCTGACCACCGGATAGCTGAGACGGATATCTGTTAACATAATCTTCCGGAAGCTCTACCTGCTCGCATACTGTTCTGATCCTATCTTCCATCTCTTCATCAGTCCACTTACGCTTCCTGTCAACTTTTAAAGACTCTTTGAGTATCCAGTGAACTGTTCTTGCAGGATTAAGACTTCCATAAGGATCCTGGAATATCATCTGGGGATATTCGTCTGTTTTGACAATAGATCCTGTGTAATCCTTATTAATGCCCATAATGGCTCTTGCAAGAGTAGATTTACCGCTTCCGCTCTCGCCTACAAGTCCCAGAACTTCTCCCTTGTAGACATCAAGGGACACATTATTCAAAGCTCTGGTCTTTCCTTTTTTCTCAAATATGCTTTTTCTTCGTTTATTATAATAGACGTTTAGATCCTTGATCTCTATCGCCTTTTCATTCCACTCTTTCATATAAACCGCTCTTTGTAAAAATGTATACATTTATGATGTATGTATATCAACCTTAGGAATTGATGCTATAAGCTTCCTTGTATATATATTCTTAGGTCTTAGAAAGATATCATTAACGCTTCCGCTCTCTACTACCACACCCTTTTGCATTACAAGGACTCTTGAACATATCTGCCTTACAAGGCTCAGGTCATGGGAGATGAAGATAATAGAAGTCCCCTCTTCCTTGTTTATGCTCTTTAACAGCTCAACTATCTGAGCCTGAACCGTTACATCAAGAGCTGTTGTAGGTTCATCTGCTATCAGTATCTTAGGATGACCTATCATAGCAGCAGCGATCATGACACGCTGCCTCATTCCGCCGGAAAGCTCATGAGGATACATATCATATACTTTCTCAGGCTCGTGCAAGCCTACTTTGGCCAGCATGCTTATGGCACGGAGTCTTCTTTCTTTTTTGTCAATTTCAGGATGATGGATCCTAAGGCTCTCTTCAGTCTGCCAGCCTATCTTCTTAACAGGATTAAGAGATGTCATAGGCTCCTGGAATATCATAGAAATCTCATCTCCCTGAAAGGTCCTTAGCTTTCGACGATTACAAGTCAGAAGATCCTCTCCTTCGAACATAATGCGTCCGCTTTTGTACATATCATGCCTGCTCAGAAGTCCTGCTATAGCCAGTGCACTTAGGCTCTTACCTGAACCTGACTCTCCTACTATACCGACGATCTCACCTCTGGACAGCTCCAGATCGAAATCCTCCACCGCAGTCTGAGGAAGCTTATGATCATGAAATTCTATATGAAGATCATTTACTGATAAAATGACTTCAAATTTATCACCACTACTCATAATAATCTCCGGGCTTATATCAAAATGCCCTTTTCTTAGTTCAATATATGATTTATAAAAGGCCTGATCTATACCTTTTCTATAACTGATTCTATGATATAAAAAGCTGTGATCATGCCTTTTTTCTAAGTCCTTCTCCAAGGAAAGAAAATCCCAGCACCATCCATACGATCGCAAAACCGGGTCCAAGAACACATATAGGGTTTTTGAGCATGAACTGCTGTGCACTTGAGAGCATATTGCCAAGACTATCATACGGAGGCTGCGAACCTATTCCCAGATATGACAGGCCTGCCTCTGCCAGAACCGCATTGTTAAAACCTATAAGAACCGATGACCATAAGACACCGCTTATATTGGGCATGATATGAAGGAAGATGATCCTAAAATCCGATGCTCCCTGTATCCTGGCATTTTCAACATAGTCCATATTCCTGCATCTTAGAACCTCAGATCTTACAATCCTTGCAAAACTAGGTATAAAAGCTATTCCAAGAGCAGCCATAACCACGATATTGCCCGAATCAAACAGACTGACTATCACAAGAGCAAGAAGAATAGATGGGAATGCCAGCATCGCATCAACGATACGCATGAATACTTCATCAAGAAATCCCCCGAAGTATCCGGTGATAGCACCCAGTAAAGTTCCAAGTCCCGCACCTATTATCATAGTCCCACAGGCGATAGCAAGAGTTATCCTGCTTCCGTACATCACACGGCTGAATATATCTCTTCCCTTATTATCTGTACCCAGTATGTGACTAAGTGACATCCCCTGAAGCTTCTGGGATGCATTCATCTTAGTAGGATCGTAAGGAGTCCAGAACATACCGATCACAACCACAAGCAGCATGATCACTGTAAGGATTATCCCCCATAAGAGAAAAGAATTTATTTTTTTATCTTTAAAATATTTAATCATTGATAGTTTCAATTCTAGGATCCACCAGTCTGTAAATAATATCTACGATAAGATTCACAACCATTACCAAAATAGCTATGCCCATGATGATAGCCTCAACCACCGGATAATCACGGTTGTTGATAGAGCTTAGGAGCATACGCCCTATCCCGGGAATATTAAACACCTGTTCTATCACTATAGAGCCACTCACCATATCTGCAAGCGCCATTCCCATGAATGTTATAACAGGGATCATGGCATTCTTAAGAACATGCCTGTACAGAACCCCCCTTGTAGTATTGCCCCTACTATAAGCTGTCCTTGTATAGTCTTTGGAGATCTCTTCTATCACGCTTCCTCTTAAGAGCTTGACACACATAGTGATCTTTGGGAGAGCTATTGCAATAGCAGGGAATACCAGATATCCAATAAACCCCCAGAAATCTTTCTTGTAGGATATAAAGCCGCCCGGTACGAAGAGCTTTAATGACAGTCCGAATATAAGAGTAAGTATTATACCTGAGAAAAAAGGCGGTATAGCCATAATGATCTGATCCATCACCACCACAAACTTGTCTATAACACTACCCTCATGCCTTGCAGTAAATATCCCCAGAGGAATTGATATAAAGAACATGAGCAAAAATGCCATAACCGCAAGCCATATTGTAATCGGTATCTTATCCATGATAAGCGCAGATACTGATCCATATGAATAGGAGGTACCAAGATCTCCCTGAATGAAACCAGTGACCCACCTAAAATATCTTACGTATATAGGATCATTAAGTCCCATCTCCTGTCTTAACATTGCAAGCTGATTCTGCGTAGCCTCCGTTCCCAAAATCCTCGTTGCAGGATCTCCGGGTATTAAGTTAAAAGCAAGGAACACCAGAATGGATACTACAAAAAGAGTAAGGATCATCATCCCGGCCTTCTTTAATATGTATTTCACTTGTTGATTCTCCTTAAAAAAGGGCCCGACTTCCAAAAAGTCAGACCCTTTTAAATGTCGGATTTTTCAGATTATTCCGCAAGCTTTATCTTGGCTATATCCTGTACATAAAGCGGATAGAAAGTATAACCTGTATACTTACTGCTAAGAGCTACAAACTCAGGAAGATCCTGAATGTAAATAGCAGCCGCTGTCTCGGAAAGAATCTTTTCACACTCTTTATAATACTTGACCTGCTCATCATCATCAACTGTTGCCTGTGCTGCAGCAAAAGCCTTGTCATAATCAGCATTGGCATAATTGAACATATTGTTGTGTGCATCTGAAGTATAACGGTATAAAAGTGCAGAAGCATTCAAAGTAGAAGCATCAAAGCCAACTATTGTAGCTTCATAATCTTTGTTATTATATACTTCTTCAAGCCAAGTATTCCACTCTACCTTCTTGATATTGGCTGTTACGCCTATAGCTTCGAGCTGTTCTACTACTACCTCTGCAGTATCAATGTGAGGTGTGTAATTAGAAGGAACCTTAATAGTGAATGTGAATCCATCAGGATAGCCTGCCTGTGCAAGGAGCTCTTTGGCCTTGTCTATATCCTGATTATAAGTATCATTTAATGACTCGTCAAAATATTTTCCAAAGGAAGGGAACATAGCAGAGCCTATCTCAACACCGGCGCCGCCTGATACAAAGTCCATGATCTCCTGAGGATCTATAGCATAGCACAGAGCCTGACGTACAAGCTCATTATCAAAAGGTGCTACAGCATTGTTGACATAGAGTGCCTGTACCAGGTTCATCTCACCTTCATAGATATCGAATGCATCTAAAAGCTGATCTGCCTGATCACTTGTGATACGAGCGTACATATCAATAGATCCGCCTTCAAGATCAGTAACAATATTGTCAGGGTTAGCTTCTACCTTGAATTCTACGTTTTTGATATGCGCAGCATTGTCAGTATCCCAGTAATCATCGAACTTCTCAACTACAAGATTCTCAAGAGCTGTACGGGATACGAACTTGTAAGGGCCTGTTCCGATAGGATTGTTCTCAACATCTTCACAGTCTGCAGGCATGATAGCAACTGTACAATAACTGATGAACTCAGAATTAGCCTTAGTAAGTGTAACCTTAACATGAGTATCATCAACCTTCTCGATAGAATCAACTATTTCGAATACAGAAGCACCTGTATCCTTGTAACGCTGTAGTGATGCTACTACATCATCTGCAGTAAGAGTCTGTCCATTATGAAACAGGACATTGTCTCTGATTGTAAATGTATATTCTGTTGCATCATCTGATACATCATATCCTGATGCGATCGCAGGATTAAGATTACCATTCTCATCAGGCTTAACAAGGCCTTCAAAGATATTGAACAGTACTTCTCTGGTTCCTGCTGACTGTGCTATGTGGGGATCAAGGCTGTCAAGATCCTGAGGAATACCTACAGTGAACACTTCATCAGAATCAACGCTGCTGGTCTCCTGCGTGCCCTCCTGAGCATTCTGTGATTCCTGAGCATTCTGTGATCCTGTCTCATCATCCTTCTTGGCGCAACCTGCAAGCATAGCAGCTGCCATTGTCAGTGTGCAAACAGCTGCAACTCCCCTTCGCAGCATGTTACCTGACCAAACTTTCTTTTTCATAATATCACTCCTTTTAATCATATATCTTCACTAATACTTTTGATCATAGTATTAGTGCTAATCCTAAACTCAATCTTGTTGCCATTGTAATACCAATAAAGCTTATCTATACAGATGTATACAAGGTTTATCAAGCCTTACCGGGGGCCTCTTTGTTCATTACATCCTTAAGCTCATCCATGAATGTGTTGATATCCTTGAACTCACGATATACAGATGCAAATCTGACATAAGCTACAGGCTCAAGATCTTTCATCTTGTTCATAACAAGTTCACCAATCTCACGGCTTTTGATCTCACGCTTCTCCATGTTGAAGATCTCTGCTTCTACGCTGTCCACAAGCTTTGTGATCTGCTCCGCACTGACAGGTCTTTTATGACAAGCCCTCAGAATACCTGCTTCTATCTTAGATCTGTCATATGGTTCTCTGTTATTGTCTTTTTTAATAATGATAATTGGAATCGTTTCAACCTTTTCATAAGTTGTAAAACGCTTGCCACAGGAGTCACAAATACGTCTACGTCTTATAGATGTGTTGTCGTCAGCCGGACGGGAATCGATTACTCTGGTTTCGTCTTTACCGCAAAACGGGCATTTCATAACAGTGTCCTCCCTTTGATGATATTAATTTCGAAAAACGCTTCAGATGCAGGCACCTGAAGCGTTTAAATTGTTAACTGATTCGCTGATATTTATTTCTTCTGTAAAAACTCAGGAATTTTAAGCGACTTAGGTTCTACAGTAGACCTTACACTGCTATCACTGCGGAAAAAAGTTCTTGATGTTGTAGGTGCCTCTGCTTCAACCGAAGGCTCAACAGGTGTAGGCTGCTGTACAGCAGGCTGTACCTGAGGTGCCATAGCCTGAGGATTAACAAAAGGCCTTGGCTGAGGTATAGATGCAGGCTGCATTGGTCTTACAAATGGCTGTGAAACCTGTGGTCTAGGAGTCACACTCGCAGCACCCTGCATCTGAACAGATGCCTGATTAGCAGCCTGTCTATTCTCTGCAGGAGCGGCTTTGGATATATTCATAGTCTGAGCACGATCTTCAATTCCTGTAGCAATAACTGTGATGTTGCATGTATCAGACTGAGACTGATCATATACAGCACCAAAGATGATATTGGCTCTCTCACCGGCAAGTTCCTGAACATAACTTGCAGCATCAGATGCATCAGCAAGACCGATATCACCGGATACATTGATGATAACATCAGATGCACCGGAAATAGTAGTATCAAGAAGAGGACTTTCAACAGCAAGCTTAACAGCATCTGCAGCCTTGTGATCGCCTGTTCCTGTACCAATACCGATATGTGCGATACCCTTGCCCTTCATAGCTGTCTGTACGTCAGCAAAGTCAAGGTTGATAAGACCAGGTACATTGATAAGATCGGTAATACCCTGAACAGCCTGCTGAAGGACTTCGTCAGCCTTCTTAAGAGCATCGGGCATAGATGTACGACGGTCTACTATCTGTAATAATTTATCATTCGGGATAACAATAAGAGTATCTACGTTATTCTTAAGATTTTCAATTCCCATAAGGGCATTCTGCATTCTGGTACGTGCTTCAAAGCTGAAAGGCTTTGTAACAATACCAACCGTAAGAATTCCCATATCTTTAGCTGCCTTAGCAACTATAGGAGCAGCACCTGTTCCGGTTCCGCCTCCCATTCCGCATGTAACGAATACCATATCAGCGCCCTTGATAGCACTGTTG
The DNA here is from genome assembly GCF_900110805.1 of Butyrivibrio sp. TB. Taxonomy (NCBI): domain Bacteria; kingdom Bacillati; phylum Bacillota; class Clostridia; order Lachnospirales; family Lachnospiraceae; genus Butyrivibrio; species Butyrivibrio sp. TB. The sequence continues at coordinate 112,550 of NZ_FOER01000003.1, forward strand.
ATATCCTCCACGCTCTCTTCTGCAGCCTTCTCTCCAACTTCAGGTTTAGCACCAGCTCCCAATCCTTTAGTGAGCTTCTCTCCGATCTGCAGAAGTTTTGGTGCCTTACATAATTGAAGAGCCTGCTTATCTGTATTCATGCCGATAAACTCGACACCGGTAACGTTCTCGTCAACCATTCTATTAACAGCATTGTTGCCTGCACCACCAACTCCGACTACGATGATTTTGCACGCAGCTTCAGCCTCATTCGACTTGATTTCCAGCAAAACAACTCCTCCTTCACGTCCAGTTTTAAAACCCTACCATTTATATATCATACGATTTTTTAGGGGATTTCGCAACTATCTTTTTAATATTATCAGTAATTTAACAGCTAGAAAATACTTCATTTTCCCACCTACGTCGCTTCCTCAAATCTGACTGAATCAGTATTCTCATCATAGTCTTCAAGATGAAGCGTTCCCTTTTTCCCTTCCAAAGAAGGAAGGATATAAGGTAATTGTATCACTTTTTCGTCAATATTTTTCTTTGATCCCATAGCAACTTCAATATTGTCAAAATAAAGATACACATTATATACAGAATCAAAATACATCTGATCTGCCTGTAGATTGTATTTGGACAGTAACTGTGTCAGATCAAGGATCTCTGCAAAAACTTCATTATCTTCCACAGGAAGAGGTTTTAAGATAACTACGCTGTCATATTTTAGTCCTCTTACAACAGGAACCCCTTCAAGAAGCTGAGACGAGCTTTCAACTATGATTCCTTCTCTGTCAAAATACATATAGCTTTCAAGATAACTGATACATCCTGCCAACGCTTTTTCGTACACATGTATATCGATGGTGTCAGCAGACTTTATATCTATTGTTATCTTTTCTATAAAAGGTATATCAGTAATAGACTTATCATGATACTTGAATCCTAGAAACAATGAGTTATGAGAGAACATACCGTTCATCACCATATCCTGAATCTGTTCATCGCTATAATAAGTATTACCAGATACATTGACTGTCTGTACCCTGTAGTGAGACCTTATATACTCTATAACACCTACTCCTAAGAGGGCTATGACTGCAATTGTCATCACCAGTATCAGGATACTTTTGTGAAGCCTCAACATATCATATAGTGATATCTTGGGTTTCTTTGGTTTTTTCGGCTTTTTGGGTCTTTCGGTATCAACATATCCCGGAGTAGGCCTGTCTCCGAACTTTCTCTCAAGATATGTTTTCTCCTGATAAGATCTTCTTGGAGCATCGTCCAATAATTTTAGAGAATTGCCTGTTCTGTTATGGTTGCCCTGTCTGCCTGCTCCGCTTCCTTTGTAAGTTTTCTTCTTATAGCCATAGGAAGCTCCGGATTTCTTATATCCTGGCGGAGCACCCGTTCTTCTGCTTACCTGATATGAACTATCATTTGCCATCCTTGAACTACGGCCGGCTCCTGATATCTTCCCGGTTCTTGCTACCTGACCTCCACTTGCCATCTTGGAGGTTCTTGCCAACTGACCTCCACTTGCAATTTTGGATGTCCTTCCTGTCTGACTATTACCTGCCGCCTTCCTTGCTCTGGCTGTCTGGCTCCTGTTGACAGCCCTTACACCGGCGGAACCTGCACTCTTTTTCTTATGCATACTCAGCAGAAGATATCCTTGATACGTTCAGTGCTATCCCTATCTCCACAAGCTGCATCACGACTGCGGAGCCGCCATAACTTATAAATGGCAGTGTGATACCGGTATTAGGGATACTGTTAGTTACAACTGCTATATTAAGGATCACCTGTATAGAAACATGCGCCAGTACTCCGATAACAAGAAGCGCTCCGAACATATCCGTAGCCGAGTCTGCTACCAGCTTAAGTCTCCATACAAGGAGCATGAACATTATCATGATAGCTATAGCTCCAAAAAGGCCCAGTTCTTCACATATTATTGAAAAGATCATATCGTTCTGAGCTTCCGGCAGAAAGCCAAGTTTTTGCATACTCTCGCCAAGTCCTTTACCAAAAAGACCTCCGGAACCTATTGCATAGAGAGCCTGTATGGTCTGATGGCTCGTGCTGCTTGCGAACTGCTCAGGATGAATCCATGCCAGAATACGCCTAAATCTAAAGTTAAGACCATCTGCAGATGATGCAGAAGACGATACCGCATAATATATGGCAAGTGCCGCCACGCAGGCAGCGCCTCCGCCAAGCAGTATAAATCTCTTATAGTCAGGACAGGATACAAAGAGCATCGCTATCGCTATACATATAACAATAAGTGCCGAACTAAGGTTTCTTGTGAGCGAATAGATCAAAAAAGCAGGAACAAGCGACATAATAAGCGTTATGCTAAACCCTCTCCTGGTTGATACCTGCTTACCAAGCTGTGATACAAATCCCGCAAGGAATATTATCATAAGCATCTTACTTATCTCTGCAGGCTGGATAGATATACCAAAGAGCTTGATCCATCTGGTAGCACCGTTAGCAGAATAGGCAAGCGGCGTCTTTACAAGAAATGGTGCAGCACAGGCGCCTCCATATGCCAGTATCGTCACCTTTTTGTAGATCTTATAATTGGGCCAAAAAGATACAACAAGCATGACCAAAAGTCCTGCCGCAGTAGAAATCATCTGCCTTTTAAAATAGTACCAGGCATTACCAAACTTAAGATTAGCTTCATATGAGCTAGTCGACAGAAGCATGATAAGCCCGAATACAAGGAGGAATAACACTATAAAAATGAGACCGTAGTTGACATAATAGGTCTTTTTAAATCTTGCCCTTACCCTTTCCTGCGCATCCATCATAAGTATCCCCCTCCTTAGGTTTTTTCTTTATTGAAGCAGGTGTCAAAAGTTTCTTTTGATCCTTACATCGTCTTACCGTATTCAAAGAGAATTAACATAGCTCTTGAACATCTTGCCCCTAACTTCATAGCTAGGGAACATATCCCAGCTGGCACAGGCAGGAGACAGAAGAACTGCATCGCCAGGTACCGCGTGCTCTGTACAGTATTTTAAAGCGCCATCAAAGCTATCCTCGTGATGGATAGCAGTAAATCCATGTTTTCTGGCACATGCATCGATCTTGTCAGCTGTAGCTCCGATAAGCACAAGTTCTTTGACTTTGCCATCAAAAGCTTCTATCCACTCATCAAATTCACTGCCCTTGTCATATCCGCCTCCTATTAGGAATGTAGGCTTGGACATAGCCTTGATACCTTGGATAGCAGCATCCGGATTAGTACCCTTGGAATCGTTGTAATAGTCAACGCCTCTCTTCGTACCTGAGAACTCTATTCTGTGCTCTACAGCCTTGAAATCATGGATTACCCTAAGAATAGTAGCCATAGGAACATCCATTGCCATAGCGATAGCGATAGCTGCCATAACATTCTCAACATTGCAAAGACCCACAAGATTCATATCATGGATATTCATGATACGGACATTGTCACCTTCACCGGCAAGATATATCTCTTCACCGTCAAGATAGAAGCCCTTTTCAAGCTTTTCATGTGATGAGAAAAAAACCACCTTGGCAGGGCACCTATCAGCAAATTCCCTTGTATACTCATTGTCATAGTTAAGCACACAGGTATCTGCTTTAGTAGCATTGTAGGTGACATTCTCCTTGCACTTTGCATAGTTGTCCATAGTATGATGCCTGTTAAGATGATCAGGAGTGATATTAAGGATTGCTGATACATCTGCATGGAAATTCTCAACAGCTTCAAGCTGGAAAGAGCTGATCTCGGCAACAGTTACACTCTCATCAGTCATCTTCTGTGCTTCAAGTGCATATGAATGACCTATATTACCTACTACATATACATCATTAAAGTGAGCCTTCATGATCTCACCCACAAGAGTTGTAGTAGTTGTCTTACCATTGGTTCCTGTTATAGCTATAAGTTTTCCTTTAGCAAAATTATATGCAAGCTCTATCTCGCTCCATACAGGGATATTTTTGTTCTTAAAATACATGATGGTATCTGTATCAAGCGGTACAGCAGGACTTGGCACCACAAGCGCAATCTCATCTGCAAGTTCCTGAGGAAGCCTTCCTATAACGATCTTAACATTATCAGCATCCTGCTCGAGCTTGGCTCTTACATCTGCTTCATTAACTTTCTCATTCTCATCAAGTAGAACAGGCCATGCTCCTGCTCCGCACAGAAGGTGCGCAGAACCTATTCCGGACAGTCCCGTTCCTATGACCAAGACCTTCTTATCCTTTAAATCCATTTGTAAATCCTCCGTCCAAAGACAAAATATACTTATAAAAACATTATTCTATAATGGCTATATAGCTCATTATTGTGTATAACCATGCGATCATACTCTATCTGCAATATCAGATCACTATATACACACTTACGTATTATCTTCCATCAAAGCTCACTGCAGATACATGATCTCAGATTATCTGCTTATTGCAAGAAGTCCTATAATACCTGCGATGATCGTAACTGTAGTGAACGCATTAACAACTCTTGTCTCAGACCAGCCGCCCTTTTCGAAGTGATGATGAATAGGTGCCATTCTGAATATTCTCTTACCATGAGTGAGCTTAAAATATCCAACCTGCATTACAACAGATATAACTTCTACAGCATAGATGATACCTACGATAGGGATCCAGAGTGTAAGACCTGTAAGATAACTTACTGCTACTACATATCCGCCAATCGCAAGTGATCCGCCATCTCCCATATATACTTTACCCGGATATACATTGTAGTAAAGATATCCAAGAAGTCCTCCAAGAAGAGCTGCGCTTACCGGAGCAAGCTCTACAGTAGACATAGCTGCAACTATCACGAAGAATGTCGCAACAACAGCTGTAACAGATCCGCACAGACCGTCTACTCCGTCCGTAAAGTTGGTTCCGTTGGTTGTAGCAAGTGCTACAAGGAAAAGGAACGGAATATTAAACCATGATAGATTAATTTCTTTTCCCCAAAAAGGGATGTACATATTGTAGAAATCATCAAATGCAGTATTAACAAAAACAACAAATACTACCATCACGATGAACTGCAAAAGGAGCTTCTGCCATACGCGAAGACCGAGATTCCTGTGCATTACAACTTTGATATAATCGTCGATAAAGCCTACGATATAAAAACCTATTGTAAGTATGACAACTGCCCACAGCTTAGGAGTCTTAACGGCATATGGAATAGTAACTATCAGCATCGGAAGAAGGAATATGATACCTCCCATGAGAGGCGTTCCTGCTTTTTTCTTATGAGATTCAAGACCCTCTTCTCTCTCAGAATCCTTAATGCCAAGATTCTTAAGGATCGGGATGATGATCTTACCGGCTATAAGAGCCAGTATCCACCCGATAATGATAGGCGCAGCGATATACTTTAACAATACTTCATTAGACATAACAACATCTCCATACATTACTATTAAATACAGTGTAGATTCCCAAACACATATACACTAAATGCATCCCACATAAGCAGCTTCTCTAAAGCCATACATCTTACTATATGATCACGGTCCGTCGCCTTCTGCCGGTGTATTGGCTGTTGTATCAGGAAGAGATGACTCTCCGCCTCCAACAACATCACCTGTTTCAGGATCGATAAGTTCACCTGTATTCGGGTCAATATAATACCCCGTCTCAGGGTCAACGTCAAATGTCTCCCAGATTCTAGTGCTTCCTTCTTCAGAAGCATCGCTACTGCCATCACCTGCTTCGCCGTCCTCTTGTGTATCAGTACCGTCTTGCGCAGTTCCATCATCCATAGGCACGCCCTCTGAGCCAATCTGTGATTCATCAAGATCGTCCACATTGGTATCGCCTGACTGGCCTGATGCATTGCCATCTTCTATAGAGTCATAAGTAGCTGTGTCATCCTGACTTTGTACTGAATAGCCGCTTAAATTAAGAGCATCAAGCTCGGCCTGCTCCTCTTCTGTCACAGGTTCTGTCATAGGATAGTGAAGATACGGAAGAACCTCAGTAAGGACCTTCCTTACAATTCTTGTTGCAAACTTAGCATCAGCCTGAAACTGAGCATTAGGCCTGTCTACAACTACATAGATAGCTATCTCCGGGTCATCTGCAGGAGCATATCCCATAAAAGATACTACATAATTGGTCTTATCTCGCGGGATAGTCTCGGCTGTACCTGTCTTACCGCCTATCATATATCCGGCCGGTCTTGCAGTCTTACCTGTACCTTCCTCACCCGCAACAACCAGATTACAGTAACTGACTATCTTGTCAGAGACTGTCTCTGAAATCGTCTGTCTTATGATCCTGGGTTCTATAGTCTTAACTGTAGCTCCGCTAGGAGATACAATCTTACTTACAAAGTGAGGCTGATAATAATATCCGCCATTTATAAGAGAAGCAAATCCGGCTATAGTCTCAATCATAGTGACGTTAAAGCCCTGACCGAATGTACCTGTAGCAAGTTCTGTCGGTCCCATGGTATCTGCTGTATATACAAGTCCTGCAGTTCTGGCTTCACCAGCAAGATCGACATTGGTCTTAAGTCCAAAACCAAACGTATGCTGATATCCTGCAAAAGTTGCAGAGCCCAAACTCTGACCTATCTGCATGAGCGCTACGTTACAGGAGATCTCAATAGATCTTCCTACAGAAACCTGACCGTCGCCATATCTGTTATGACATCTGATATCATGACCGCCTATCTCAAGGCTTCCGTTGCACTGATATACTTCATTGCCTGTTATGCTTCCATTGTCAAGAGCAGCCGCAACTGTAAACGGTTTAAATACAGATCCGGGCTCATAGGTATTTGATATACAGAAGTTTCTCCAAAGCGCATTGTAATTGGCAAGAAGAAGTTCACTTGACATATTGGCAAGGTTGGTCTCATTGATATAACCACCTGTCTCAGATTCAAGATCCACTTTGTTGCCAAGCTCATCTACCATTCTCATGCCAAGGAGTTTGGAAGAATCTCTGGTATTGTTAAGGTCAAAATTCGGATAGCTTGCCATAGCAAGAATCTCTCCCGAGTTAACATCCATAACAATGCAGCCAACATTCTCCGCAGCATTACCTTCATGATAAGAATCTTTATAAGTATCATTGAACTCCTGAAGGTACTTCTCAACTATACTCTGGATATTACCATCTATAGTAGTAACTATACTATTTCCATCTACAGCAGCTATAGTAGTACGCTCAAGGGTACTCTCTTCATCCAGATATCCGTACTCACGGCCATAGGTTCCGTTGAGTTCATCATTGTAATACTCTTCAAGACCGTATTGTCCCTGATTGTCTTTGGTGGTAAAACCGACTATGTCACAGGCAAGTGACCCATTGGGATAATATCTTATATAAGAATCCTCAAACCATACTCCCTGAATATTGGCATTGTAATCTCCGCTTCCCGGAGTCATATAAGCCTGAAAAGGTGCTATCTGATCATACTGAAGTTCTTTAGCGATTATGTAGTATGCAGAACTTGGGTTATTGCTTATGTAAGTTCTAAGTGTCGATTCATCTATATAGTCACCAAACTGAGCTACTATGGCTTTGATCGTTGGTTCTACCGCATCCTTTTTTTCTAATAATACTCTTGTATCTAAGATGACATTATAGACTTTCTGGCTCATGGCAAGAACTGTGCCATTCTTGTCAAGTATCTCGCCTCTTCTGTAAGGAAGCGTCACAGAGTCATATTCCTGCTGCGACAGGACTTGTTTCTCATAATCAGCTCCGTTATTTCTTGTTATAGATACAAGCCTAGCTGATAATATCGCGAATATCAGCATCATGCATACAAACATGACCCTAAGTTTTTTCTTCATGCGCCAGGTAAAGCGCTGTTCTTTCTTATCTTTCATTGTGTCCCCAAATACTTTTTATAGACTTAGCCTCATGTCACGAGCAAATAATCCTATGAAAAACGCCGGCCAAACTGTTCATCTGCCCGGCGTTCCAAAGAACTATTTTATCATAAAATCTTATTTCTGAGGGATTGCTTCATTCTGCCTTACATAGTCGTCTCCACCCTCATCAGAGTAGGTTACGATCTGATTCTCATCAGCGTATGTCATGCCATACTCTTCCATAGCTATACGCTTGATCTCATCAAGGTCAACATTGCTGCTGGCTTTGTTGTACTTCTCATCATTCTCCTGTCTTAGCTCATTGAGCTGACTTTCAAGTGCAGAGATAGTATTGGCACTGTTGGTTATCTGCATCCTAAGTGATACATAGCCTGTAGCAACGATAGCCACAAAAGCCATAGCTACACACAGAAAGATCATATAGCCAAAAGACATGTGCTTCCTGCGTCTTGCCTTGCCGCCCTTTACTTCACGGAATCTCTCGTCTTGCTGTTTCTGCCTTCTGCGAACAGTATTGCCATCTGCATATTCTGCATTGTACTCATATCTGTATCTCTCGTTCATAATAGTGCCTCCTTCGAAGGTGTGCCCTTAGGATGACCATGTTATTTCTCGTCTACTGTGACTGCTTTTTCAAAGACTCTAAGCTTTGCACTTGCAGATCTTGTATTATTATCGAGTTCTTCCTGACTAGGAAGAATAGGTTTCCTTGTTATTACTTTGCCTTTAGATTTCTTGCCGCACACACATACCGGGAACTCAGGCGGACATGTGCATGGATTTTCATTGTTCTTGAAGTTGACCTTGGTGATCCTGTCTTCAAGAGAATGGAAGGTTATAACACAGAATCTTCCACCGGGATTGAGAAAATCGATCATCCCGTCCAGTGAGTTCTGAAGAACATCAAGTTCTCTGTTGCAGGCTATCCTTATAGCCTGGAAGGTACGCTTACTGGGATTCCCTCCCTTAGTACGCATCTTGGCAGGGATTGACTCATGTACTATCCTGTCAAGCTCGCCAGTTGTCTCTATCTCCTTCTTCTGTCTCTCGATGCAGATATGCTTAGCAATATTGCGTGCAAACTTATCCTCACCATAGTCTCTTATGATGTGATATATCTCACTCTCTGGCCACTCATTGATGATCTCTTTGGCCGAAAGTGTCTGCCTTCTATCCATACGCATATCAAGGGGAGCATCGTACTTGTAACTAAATCCCCTGTCTGCAGCATCAAGCTGATAAGATGAAACTCCAAGATCTATAAGAATACCATCTACACCTGTAACACCAAGCTCTTTGAGCCTAGCTACAGCATTTTCATAATTGTCTCTAATAATTGTGACTCTGTCTTTGAAAGGTTCAAGACGCATGGTCGCAGCTTTAATGGCATCCTCATCCTGATCTATTCCGTAAAGATGTCCGCCGGCAGTCAACTTCTCAGCAATATGAGAAGAATGTCCTGCTCCTCCAAGTGTCCCGTCCAGATAGATACCATCCGGTTTAATATTCAGATTATCGATTACTTCATTAAGAAGTACGGATGTATGCTTAAATTCCAAGCGTTGCCTCCATTTTAGAAATCAAGACCCATATTACCCATTTCTTCAGCAACATCTTCTATGTCATCGAAGGAGTTGTTCTCCTCCCACTTGCTGCTACTCCAGATCTCTGCATGATTGCCAACACCTACAATCACTGCATCTGCTTCTTTTTGCATACCTGCAAAATCAAGAAGGTTGGCAGGAAGCAAGATACGTCCCTGCTTGTCAAATTCGGTAACCAGCGCTCCGCCGAGGAAGAATCTCTGGAGCTTACGGCTCTTGCTGTTAGATGAAGGTAGCGATTGCAGTTTCATGGTAAATGCTTCCCAGCTGTCTTCCGGATACAGCAAAAGACACCCATCAAGTCCCTTGGTGACCGCAAACTGTTCGCCCAGTTCATCGCGGATCTTGGAAGGAATGATGAGACGCCCTTTAGCATCAATTGAATGGCTGTATTCACCAGTTAACATCAGCACTCACCTAAGCGTCTATTACTTTCTTTCAAAACTACATCTGTGGTCTTATACAAAATATTTATATCTTCATTTTCTATATCGGAAAAGATTCACCACTTTTTAATACTTTTCCACCACTTTTCTCCACCTGCCACCATTTTATTACATTTTTTTAGGCTTTTCAATAAAAATATGGCGTGGTGGAAAGTGGAGTGATATTCCAAAATGGTTTAAAGGCAGATAAAAACTAGGGCTTGGCTGATTAATTTTTTTTAACAAAAAAATAAAGGCTCCATTTTACAGGAACCTTTACTTTATAAGTCCATCTAACATTTTACTTAGAATCTCTTTTTCTTCACCACTGAGTCTTTGAATTTTCTGATTCAGCTGATCTTCTATTGACTGATCTTTGGATACTTCGTATTTGTATGTATAGTGCTTGTTGCTTATCAGGCTTTATCTTACTTAGTTTCAGTATCGTCTTCAGTATTATCTTCTGGCTTTTCTTCAAGCTTTTCTTCAAGCTTTTCTTCAAGCTTTTCTTCAAGCTTTTCTTCAGCTTCGTTTTCTTCCTCGTCCTTACCTTCGGTATCTTCTTTGTTTTCAGCCTCAGCTTCCATATCAAGTCTTACGTTCTCGTTTATGACTTCATCTGAAGGAAGGATAACATATGAATTCTTCTTCATATAGATCCTGACTGCAATATCTGTGATAAGCGCAAATGCAAACAGCGTAAAGCCCAGAAGCTGCGATACCGGGATACTGGTACCAGGCAGATGTAGCTGATCTGTACGTAGAGACTCTATAAGCCCTCTTCCAAATCCGTATCCTCCAAGATACAGAAGAGCAACTTCACCGTGGAATTTCTTATGCTTTATATACAGAAGCATCAATGTCAATATGAGAACATTCCATAAGCTTTCATACAAAAATGTAGGATGAACCTGAATGTAATTAGTAGCAGTACTCATGTGAGCCTGCATCTTGTCTGTAATCTCGATAGATCTCACCATAGATACGGGAAGTCTCATTGCAAAAAGAGAATCTGTATAATCTCCAAATGCCTCACGATTAGTAAAGTTGCCCCATCTGCCGATGATCTGGCCCATGATAACGCCAAAGATACCGGTATCTGCCATAAGGCGGTAACTCTTATGTTTAACCTTAACATATACCGCAAGTGTTATAAAGCCAACTATAACTCCGCCATATATCGCCAGACCGCCGTTCCTTATATTGAGTATCTCAATAGGATCATTTTTGTAATAATCCCAAGCAAATATTACATAGTAAAGCCTTGCTCCCATTATTGAAAAGATAAGCAGGTATATAGCAAGATCCCAGTACCAGTCAGGATTCTGGCCTGTCTTCTTAGCTATATGTGCAGCAAGTGATACCCCGCACAACACGCCTATACCAATAATAAGACCATACATAGCAATCCTAAAACCAAATACTGTAAAACTCTTAGGAACATATTTAAGGTAGATCCCAAGATGTGGAAAAGCAATGGACATATCATCCATAATATTAGGCATAAATCCCCCTCCGTCACTTAAACTGATGACTTACAATTAATTAATCACTTCATCTGTCTAATTAAAAATAGCCGGGCTTAGCTGCTACGCCTTACCCAGCCTATATATCATATGTATATTATACATTGAAACGGAAAAGAATTACATCGCCGTCCTGAACGACATACTCTTTACCTTCCATGCGAACAAGGCCCTTTTCACGAGCGTTAGAAAGAGATCCTTCATTGAGAAGATCCTGATAATTGATAACCTCTGCCTTGATGAAGCCTCTCTCAAAGTCAGTATGAATCTTACCTGCTGCCTGAGGAGCCTTAGTGCCAACCTTGATAGTCCAGGCTCTGCACTCATCTTCACCTGCAGTAAGGAAGCTCATAAGACCAAGAGTTCTATAGCTTGCTTCGATGAGCTTATCAAGACCTGACTTAGTAAGACCAAGATCAGCGAGGAATTCTTTTTTCTCATCCTCATCAAGCTCTGCAATCTCAGACTCGATCTGAGCGCTTATCACGAATACTTCGCTGTTATTGCCTGCTGCCCACTCTCTTACTGCCTGAACATACTTATTAGAAGCGCCATCATCTGCAAGGTCTTCATCCTTAACATTAGCTGCAAAAATAACCGGCTTGGATGTAAGAAGATCATAAGTATTAAGAAGAGCCTGCTCATCCTCATTAAGATCTTCCATATCCTTAACAAGCTTGTTGTCTTCAAGTGTGGCCTTGATCTTGTTCAGAAGGTCAAGTTCCTTGGCAGCTTCCTTGTCCATACGAGCTGTCTTGGTAGTCTTGGCAATCCTTCTCTCAAGTACCTCAAGATCTGCAAAAATAAGCTCAAGATTGATAGTCTCTATATCTCTAACAGGATCTACAGATCCGTCAACGTGAACTACATTGGTATCTTCAAAGCATCTAACAACGTGAACAATAGCATCACACTCACGGATATTGGCAAGGAACTGGTTACCAAGACCTTCGCCCTTAGATGCACCCTTTACAAGACCGGCAATATCAACGAATTCGATTGTTGCAGGTGTAACCTTCTTAGTATTATATAACTCGCCGAGCTTCTTGATCCTCTCATCCGGAACTGCAACAACGCCTACGTTAGGGTCAATTGTTGCAAATGGGTAGTTTGCTGCAAGCGCTCCTGCGTTTGTAAGTGAGTTGAAAAGTGTTGACTTACCTACGTTTGGTAAACCTACAATGCCTAGTTTCATTTTCTATGTATCTCCTTCTAAAAATGCTTTATTTAAGCCATTTGTTATCTCAGCTTATTGTACCGAGTACCACGCCGGGCACCATTTATCTATTATGACATAAAAATAGTCCTGACACAGCGAATATATATTACCATGTCAGGACGGATTTGTAAAAACGTGTAGTGACAACTTTCGTACACCACCAGCCATGCGTTATTCCTCAATAATTCTCCAATAACCACCCTTGGTTTTACCAACTCTATCGATGAAACCATTTTGCCTTAAATATGATATATTGTTATCAATAGCAGTAGTGCTTATGCCTATTTTCTCCGCCAATTCATGCTTTGTAATATATGGATTCTGCTCAATTTCCAGTAATATTGTCTGCCTTCTGGGATTTAATATGGGTCTATCCACATCGGAATTACCAACTTTTTTACCAACCTTTTTACCAACTTCATTAAGCCTGTTAAACGGAATCGTAACCACAATTGAATTTTCTCTAAAGGTAATAGCATCCTTGCCATATGTGTCAATAATGGTAGGAACTCCTCTTCCAGACTTTTCACTTATATGCAGTTGCAAGAATATCTCCGATAATTTCTCATTAACCGGAACAGACTCACCAAGATAAAACCCTTCCATTGTCTGTGCCGGTGCCAACGTCCCTCTGGATAATATTTCGATTCTATCAGAATAAACTGAAATCATCGGTTCATTTCCGGACGCCCAATAATTATGAAGTACTGCATTAATAATAGCCTCGCGAAATGCTTTGTTATCAAACAAAGGTACTTCTTTGCGTTCAACGACTCTGTCTGTTTCATCCGCTTGTATAATATTCAAAACATCTCCATACTGGAGCAAGCTATCCAGCGAATAAAGAATACAATTATTGCCAAATTCACGAACAGAAAACAAAGGCGCACTCTTCGTTTTTCCCTCAAATATTGAAACCCTGAGCGGTATATGAGAATTATCTGATAGAAGCTGGGCAAGCATATTATACTCACCGTCTTTATTTCTAAGTTTTAAGTTTTTCTCAAACGTTTCTTCTTTAAGAACTATCCCTTTTGAGCCATAATATCCAAACAGTTTGTTAAAGGTTAAGTCCTGATATTTTGCCGGAATAGTCTCTATAGTTTCTATACGCCCATCCAAAATTTTAAAAAGCTGGATCTCACGTTTTGGATATTTCTTTATATTATTTTTTTGAAGAGCCAATTCTGATAAAACGAGTTTCACGGAATGATGTGGATATTTCCGTTGCCGGTGGAATAAGTAATGCAACTACTCTTTTACCGTTGATTTCTACCTCTTCAAAAGAAAAATTAATACTTGGAGAAAGATTTCTAGCCAAGTAATTTTGATACGGTTCTTTGTTATAGTCACAGTACTGATTAAAATATGTGCCATTTTTTTGCCATTCATGTGCCATTTAAAACCAATTCCACAAAGATATTCAGTTGTTGGTCTTCTGCTCTATCCATCTTCTGCTTCTTTTTTGCCATAATTATTGCTTCTATGATCAGAAAAACTAGCTTAATCAAGAGATATCATGTTTAAGCCTCATTTCTATATTCAATAGTCACTTTTTGAAGCATTTATCTCTTATATGAGGCCCGTCCAAGCGGAATTGGATTACTGTTAAGGCTAACCCACTTTACAGCCATTTCTTCTAAAAGCTCAACAGGCTCTTCGCTGCAGCAGCCTTTACTACTATCTATTTCAAGTGCGGCAGCTTTTACCTTTTCAATATCTGCATTTTCCAGAGGTGTTCCCATATTAAAGTATTTTTCTAGAGCTTTTAGCATCTTACTATAATTGCTATCCCAGTTTATACCGCCGTTTCTATAGGTTTCATCAGCTACTCTTCCGGTGACTCTGATCACTTCACCCTGAACGTTTTTGCATTTTCCTGCTCCGGGTACAAGATAATCCCAGAGTTCATCATGAATTTTTCCGATTGGAAGGGACATATCGACAATTATCGGTGATACGCCGTCATGCTTAATGATGGGCTTTGGCGGTTCAACCTCAAACATCTCATAGAACCTGTTCATTTCAGCATCACTATCCTCAAAAGAATATTCGGGATAATTGGCTCTTGCGAGTTCATGCTGCTCGCCCTTCTTACGAATATATTCTCTGGCCATCTCCCATTCTTCTGCAGGAATCTCTTCTTTTCCACCACATGCATCTATCAGAAGCTTTGCAACTTCTGAGTTATCTCTTCCGCCGGGTTCCATGCGTCTAATCATGTAAAGAAGCGGAGTTAAATTGTCATATACTGGGCGGTTATGATGTTTTGGATCAGCTCCGTTATCAAGGAGAAGCTTTACTATAGCAGCATCTCCCATATCTGCAGCGGCAAATAATGGCGTTTTCCCCTCATAATTTGTAGCTTCCACATCTGCTCCATGCTCAATCAAAAACTTGCATATATCATAATTGCGCATGCCGGCATGGTTATAAAGCGGTGTTCCATATGTATTGGGGGCATTGACATCTGCACCACGTTCCACCAACCACTCTACGATTTCAAGTGGAAGCGAAGTCTGATGCAGAGCTGTATACTTATAGCTGCCGGCATATGTTGCATCCAGTTCGCACTCTGATAAAATTGCCTTACATCTATCTATTTCTTCGGGCGTCCATGGTTTATTAGATTTTCCATAACATAAATCTGTAAATTCATCAGGTATTTTCTTTTTTAGCGTTGACATATCCACGTTCCCTTTCTATTTCCAACATTTTCAAGCTGTTCTTTCCGATGATACCATTCTATCGGGCACGCATCTTCCATTGTACTATCAGTCCTGCAAAATAGAAACGCCTAACTTCTCGGAATAATGGACCTAGGGGACGGGGTTTGTGGTCCATTATATAGTAGACTATTTATCGTAGTAAAATATTTCAAAGCCGGTGGAAATGGTACTGCTGAATTTGTCAGCCGTGCAATTGCTGAATATGTAAAATAAGCTGGCATGAGGCGTCGAAGTGCCTCCTGTTCTTATATTGGTTCTTATATTGGTTCTCCTATCGAGTTATCTCCTGTGATTCGTTCTCCTAGATGATTTGCCCATCTCTCTGGATATGCAGAAAAGTAAGATATCTTCTCAGCATCACGTTTTCTCACAAAAACCGGTAGAAAACTCCAAAGAATAGATGGTAGTCCAACAGCAATCAAATATAAAGGGCCAAATATTAATGACTGAATTGTGTGTCCATATTCATGCACCATTAGCATTTTAGAAAACGCTTTCTCGGAATAATTCTTTCTTTTTCCCTGATAATAAAAAAACGGATCATCCGATACAAAAAGAAACATTCCTAATGACAAGCTGGACTTGCTCTTCCATTCGGTAACAATTGAACCTTTATACGAATAATGCTTACATTCTCTGTTTAAAATAAAAACAAAAGCTCCCGCCAATGTCTGAGGTAATCCCCAAGTACATTGCAATAATCTGTAAAACATCTGCAATTAGCATTCCCCCTTAATGTATTTACGGACTATCTCCAGTCCGCCCATAGGAACGCAGAACTTCTCATCCCTTGGTGGCTGGCATGCCTGATACACGTCATCCAGGTTGAACCACTCTACACTGTCCAGCTCTTCCTTTTGGATGGTAAGATTATCGATTCCTACCTCTTCGTCATAGACATAGACGAATGCGATTTCATTATCCTTGAAAGGCTTGCCATGGAATTCCTTTTCATACTGAATTGGAAATGTTCCTGCAAAATGCAAAGTTAGCGACCCCCATTTCAAATGGGGGTTTATTATTAAACCGCTCCGCGGTGTTAGTACTGGTTCCGCCAGAGGCGGTGCTTCGCAATACCATTTAGTACCAGTTGCCCCCTGAGGGGGCTTAGGACTTATCCTTCTATTCTGTCATTCTCTTCCTGCTCTCTAATGTAGTTTCTGATAGTTTCCTCATTCACATTTCCTACAGTGCTGACATAATATCCTCTTGCCCACAAATGCTTTTCTCCCCACTTTGCGTGAAGTTCTGGATGTCTGTCATAAAACATAAGCGCACTCTTGCCCTTGAGGTATGACATAAACTCTGAAACGCTCATTTTTGGTGGTATAGCCACATACATATGAATATGATCCTTACATACCTTGCCTTCTATAAGCTCAACATGTTTCATCTCACAAAGTTTCGGAATGATTTCCTGTAAATCTTTCTTATTTGTGCCATACAGCACTTTCTTCCTATACTTTGGTATAAATACCAGGTGATACGTGCAATTCCACCGCGTATGTTGTATACTCTGATTATCCAATTTGGATGCCTCCTTTGATTTTTGTTATGGATCGCGAAACCCAAAACATTATATCATTGGAGGTTTTTCATTCTAAGACTCTACGCATCGCCACGGCTTTGCCGGTTCCCCCATCTCAGATGGGGGTTTGCTACGCTTTCAATCATTTTCTAAATATGTGGGAATATCAACATCGTTGTTGGTCACTCTATAGTCATCTCTGCAATTTCCTTTACATATGAAAGAAACCAGTTCTTCAGAAGCACTATCTAAAATCTTCATACCACCTATAGTTGGTTGTCCGTTTACAATAGAAGCTGCTCTTTCTCTTCGTGCCGTAATCCTTGCTTGTTTCTCAGCCTCTCTACGCTGTTTATCCGCAAGTTTCTTTTCTGCATCAATTTGCTTTTTAATATTCTTCTGAGCTTCCTTCTGGTATTTTTCTAAGGCTTTTTCTAACGAGCTCTTTGCCATATTTTATTCTCCGCGTTATTCCAGAATCTGTTTAAGTAATTCCGTCGATGATTCTTCCATAGGATTATTAGCACCGAGTTCACCACGAAAAGCTTTTGCAAGGATGGATTTCTTCATAACATCTATTTCTTCTATGATGAATACAGAAGCTTTCCTGAACGTCTCAGTCCTGTTATTATCTTTATATCAGGAGTATCCTTTAATCGAATGAGTCTATCCAAATAATCTTTTCTTTCAATAATCTTCATATAGATCCCGCTTTCAAAACTTTAATTTTTTACTACTTTTGAAAACATTGTATTATATCCTTGTCAAACTAGTTTAGATTCTCCGGAAGATTGCTTTTCTTGAAAATCTGTGTGTTCGCTCTCGCTTTTCTCACTTTTATCTCTTCTTTCGCTTTTTAGCTAATAAAATCTCAAACTCCTCTAAATACTTTTGGAACCGCTCATCATCTTTACCAGCTTCGCACATTCGTTTACGTTTACATAATTTGTAATACTCTCTACAGCCGTTTTTATCCTTTACACCCATTTTCACATATGGTTTTGTAATGGAACCTTTGATAGTAACTGGAAATTGGGCTAGTAACTCCGCCAATTCTTCCATGGTAAATTGCGTGGGGTTAATATCTAATTCATCAATATTCCCCTTTGACAGGCATGCAAAATCTTTGTCCTTAACAGCTTTACCCCACCATTCAAAGTGAGTGATGTTTGTATTTATGATTGGCTTAAGAGAATTTACTGTCATACCAGGTGTAACAGCATCACCCAGCTGGAAATTTATAAGATTAACAGAAGTCTCAATTTTACTTATATCATGTAATTTACAAAAATCATATATAGCCAACCCTATCAGATTAGTATTGCCTGACATGTCCCATAAGTCAGTTGCTCGCTGATTAAAAAAATAATTGATATAATTGACATTCTTCAACTGTCCTAAGCATGACAAATCTTCTACGTTTTTATTCTTCCAAAAAGAAATAGCCTCAAATTGATTTCCATACATAGAAGCAAAATACTCAAAAGTATCTTGTTTAAGTCCAGAGATAATGACAGACTTTGCTTTCGGATACTTTCGGATTTCATCAATCTGTTCAAAAGAAATAATGCCGCCATCAACTTCTTTTTGACAATGATTAATATCGAAACTTTCCAAGTTATGACTTGTGAAATTTGTTATATTTATCATGGCATTACCCACATATGTACATCAAACGTACTTATTCGCATTCAATCTACATCTTCATACCATACGCATCTGACTGCGTATATCCTGTTTCCATAATCTTTAAGTTTTGTGAAACCATCTTTTAACGGATCCATGCAGATATATTCGCCTTCTACCGCTCCTATGATCAAAACAAAGTGATGATAACTAAAAATAGTGTTTCGATGAACCTTTACTATTGGATAATAGCCTTGTGCCAGGCATTCATCGATAGCATTAACGTCTGGCTTATCATAAACCTTGGTATTAAAGCCGGGAATCTCATCCAATTTGCCCCATTGCAGATTTCCATCTTGATCAAATACTCCGTTATCAGATAACAGGGTTGCAACTTGTCCTGGATTAAGAGGATTGCCACTTCTTGATATAGCTGTTGCTATACATGTGGTTATACAACCTGATGATTCCATGGTGAATTCTGATTCTCCAAGATGCAGATCTTTCCATTTTGGATCATCCTGTCTGTAGCTGACTAGTTCTCCATCAACATCATACGCTGTCTGGCATTGTACATTTACACCGCCACGATTCTTGATAAGCTGAGAAACACTCACCAGTCCAATAACAATTACTGTTGCAATAATTAGTATTTTTTTAGTATTACTCTTCATTACTATTTCCTTTTGGGTCTATTATTACATCAGATTTCCACAATCTCGCCCGCTTTTACATGAACATCCTTATCGCCATATGTGAACCAAACGTCTATAGCCGAAGGATTCTTACACATTGTCATATCTGTATTAAAAATGAGTTCTGAAAATGCCTTGCAGTAATCATATACTTCGATATTAGTTGCATACCAGATATCGTCTCTGCCTGATACGTATTCGCAGAACTTCTCGATTACGTCCCAGTTGTCTTTCTCTTCAAACTCATAGCTGTGTCCCCAGAGATAGAAAAGCATTGGAGACCAGCTGCCCTTAGTTTCAACAAAGCGCTTTGCAAGCTCCATAAGCTGAGGATCAGCGTGGTGGCATGTTGCAGGGAGTCTGAGCCAGTCTGTTGGAATGCGGAAGTCATGTGTTGAATTTACAGTTCTTGCGTAGCATATGCCGCAGTTTTTAAGGATCTGCACGCTTGCATCATCGTAGGCTCCGTATGGATAAGCGAATCCTCTTACGAATGTTCCGAATACTTCCTCGAGTTCTTTACGATCTCTTGAAATCTCATCTGTAGCAATATTAGAAGGAAGGCCTACGAGCGCTGCATGTGTATAGGCATGAGCTGCGATCTCCCAGCTGCTCTTACTATATACTTCCTTGAGTTTACTAAGGGACATTCTTCTATGAATAGTTCCGGGTTCATATGTTGTGCCCTCTTTGGCAAAAGCGCCGCTGTTTAAGTTAAAGGTACCCTTAATGCCATATTTATTAGTGATCTCTACAAGTCTTTCGTCCTGTTCTACGCCGTCGTCGTAGCTTAAAGTAAGCGCCTTTGGAAGGCCGCCCGGGAATCTCATTATCATGTTAGCCATTGTCATTTTCTCCTATCAAAAATATATGCTTCCTCTTCAGTTTCATGCTCAGACCGTAAAGTAGATACGAACCTTACCTCCACCAGTCTCCTTAGAATTAGCAAGAACAATCTCGCCGCCGTGCTCCTTAGCAGCTTTCTTTGCAAAGAATAGTCCGATACCATAATGAGAACCGCCTGTTCTACTGGAATCATCCATAAAAAACTGCTCTGTGCCATGGGCAAGAGCTTCAGGTGTGAAGCCGCTTCCGGAATCCTCAACAGTGAAGGCAAGTTCTAAGCCATTGTAAGTTGCTATAATATTTATTATACCGCCCTTAGGCGTATGCTCAGCAGCATTTCTCACAGCATTCATGACAGCCCTGACAACGTGATCATACACGACGCTGATAATGACCTCGCTATTTTCATCATCCGGCACCGCCTGCACATTTGCATCTTTTACAGGTGTATATTCTTCCTTCCAGTTAATCTGAAGCTGATAAACTTCTGAAAGCCCCATAGTCTGCTTTTTGATATCAGCCAGAATCTCAGAAACCTTCACATTGACAGGTGCCTGCTCGATACCCTCCTGAGATTTCGTAACTTCTATGAGGGTCTGCACATAGTTCTGAATCTGAAGGGCACTTCCCGAAATATAGTCCGCATAGTTCTTCTGCTCATCCGTAAGTTCTGTCTCTAATAAAAGCTCGGAATTGCCGCGAACTACTGTAAGGGGAGTCTTGATATCGTGAGCAAGAGCTGACATCTGCCTGCTCTTTTCCTGCTCAGTCTCCCACTGCTTCTGAAGCGAAGTCTTAAGCGCATATCGCATATCATCCAATGCCACCAGGCATTCATCAATCTCCCTCACACCTGAATAATTGATCTTAAAATCCAGGTTTCTGTCGCCGATCTGCTCTAAGGCTCCTCTCATGGGAGTCATCTTCTTTCGGATTACCGATCCGAATCTCTTTGCAAAAATCTGCATGATTCCGATACAGCCAAAAAGAATGAAAAATAACATAAGATTTTCAGGTTTTGGCAGATGTTCATTCATCCACATGGATCTATACTGAGACTTAAGGCTGTACTGCAAGACAACATATTCATCAGTACGGAGAATAACTCTATAGAATTTACCATCACTATAATTCTTATTCGATAATACCTTCCATGCAGTTTCTACATCCTTTTCACTAAGATCACCTGCGAGAACTTCTCCATCCTCTGAAAAAACCACATAATGGCATACGTCAGGAATCAGATCAGCTGTCACTTCACTTGCTGTTTCAATCTGTTCACAAACTTCATCTATTCTATATTCCGCGTAGTTGGCCGGGTAGATTACACCGATATTCATAAGCATATCAAATGCAAAATAAAATACGGCAGCCCATATGATGAGTGCAAATCCCATTAAAAAAGTATAGGCCTCAAACATGCTTCCAAGCCCCAGCATCCCCCTCTTATTCCTTTTATCCTTGCTCTTTACTCTTCCCATTTATATCCAATCCCCCAAACTGTCTTAATCGGCATATATTCGTAGCGCGAGAGCTTCGTTCTTATATTTTTGATGTGCGTGATTATCGTACTATCACTACTCTCACTGTCGTACCCCAGTACCTTTTCCAATATCTGTTCCTTGGAAAAAATCTGGCCGCGGTTCTTAGCCAAAAACTCGCATATGTCATACTCAGCTTTTGTGAGGTTTACTTCCTTATCATCAATCATCATCTTTCGTGATTCAAGCATAAAGCAGATCCTGCCAAGTGATAGTCTTGCCACGTGCTCACGCTTTTCTCTTCTAAGGTGCGCTCCGATCCTTGCACGAAGCTCCATAACTCCGAAGGGCTTGCAGATATAATCATCTGCACCAAGGGCAAGTCCGTTTACAAGACTTCCCTCATCCGTCTTAGCTGTGATAAATATAATCGGACAATCAACTACATTCCTTATCTTTGAACAAAGTTCAAAGCCGTCAATTCCGGGCATCATCACGTCCAGTAATATCAGGTCGAAGCGTGATAGCTTATCCATCTTTAGTTTCGTAGGATCATCAATTTTTGTAACTGTGTGAGAGTCCTTAACAAGAACATTTCCAATCATGTTTAGAATGGCTTTTTCGTCGTCAACTGCAAGTATGTTTGCCATATTCTTCATCCTTTTTGTATAAATATTTGGAGCCATTTATTCAGAAATCTTACTACCTTCGTAGTTTGCAGCAAAAACATAATATCCGGCAAAGCATGCAATGACAACTATCAGGTAAATCGGTGCCTGTGACTTAATCTGAGAAAGCGCCGATCTATCAGCAAGCTCGTATACAAGGTATGCATCAGGCATTTTAGTTGCCCATGAAAACGGCACGACCTTCCATACATACATACCTAGACCTGTAAGAAAAAGTGCACTGATAAGTCCTGAGAGCAGTCCTGCACCTATCGCAAAAGCTTTTCCAAAAACAAATGCAAAAATCTCAAATATCAGATAAAGCGGAATCGCGGAAAGCCACATCACAAGAGAAGCTATAACAAACACTCCCATTGAAGCGCTGCTCTGCCCGTGAATCATATTAAAGCCGGATCCGAATAAAACTGCTGTGAATAACAAAGCAAATAGACCAAGTAAAAGTAATGCTACTACCTTTGAAAAAAGTGCTGCAGTCTTACTTCTCAAAGTAAGAAGATTCTGGAACGCTCCAGCATTTTGCTCCTGATCCATTGTACTTGCAACGAAGATTCCAATCAATACAGGAAATGCAGATCCAAGAGCCTGATAAAAAGCAGTTATCTTATCTACCTCTTCCCATCCGGAACTAGCATAATAAGCAAGAAACACTGCGCTTACCAGTACCGGGATTATGATATGACTGATTGTCACGGGACTTCTTTTCATTTTATAAAACTCCGCACGAAGACATCTAGTAAACATTATTATTTGACCTCTCTTTTTTCAAACCAGTTAAGATACAGATAAGTTAAAACCACAAAGTGGGCCAGGGCGATGAGAATGCCGGGAAAGATTACAGTAGTGCTAAGAAGCGGATCTTCTGCCTGCGTTTTCAAGCCGTTTGGAAGTATATGAAGAAGCGGAGTAACAATTCTATTGGATATTGCAGATACAAATAAAAACCATTTTCCTGAAGGTGCCACACTTACTCCAAGCACAGTTATGAACAGGCAGGCTAAGAGTTCAACTACCATTCCGAATTTTTCACTAAGGAATAAGAACAGCGGTATCTGCCAAAGCACTGTGATAGTAAGAACGACAACTGTTACAGCTGCTCCAATAACCGGAACACTTGTTGTTAGAAAGGCGCCGCCCATGGTAGCTCCCGCAAAGAGCACTACATTTGATATAAGTACAAGGATTCCAAGATAGACTATTTTCCCAAGCATCAGTTTTCTTTTCTCCATAGGAAGAGTCTTGATGTTGTAGTATCCGTTTTTCTTTTCTCTCATTATGGAAAGGTAACTTACAATAGCGATCATTCCCGGAAGAAGAAGCACATACCACCAGTTCCATGCACTCTCTGCGTATGCGTTTGTCATTCCTGCTGTAAGCACAAACGCCATAACAAGTGTGATTATCGGGAATACAAATATGAGTTTACTGCTCATGGTCCTTTTTTGTTTTAAAAACTCTGCTTTTATTATGTTAGTCATTGATGTCGTCCTTTCAGTTAATCTATTAAGTGGTTGGAAGTTTACTCTCTTTATGCGATATTACTAAGATTACGATTTTTCTTAACAACCTCCATAAAAAGGTCTTCAAGATTCTGTCCGGGAAGAAGCTTTCCTTCATATCCGAGAACTCCATCTGAAATTATTCCAATGAAATCTGCACACATCTGAACCTCTGAAAGTATGTGGCTTGACAGAATCACTGTGATTCCCTGTTTTGGAAAAGATCTTATAAGTTCTCTAAGTTCTTCAATTCCGATAGGATCAAGTCCGTTTGTAGGCTCATCCAGAATAAGAAGCTTAGGATTTCCAAGAAGCGCAAGTGCTATACCGAGTCTTTGCTTCATTCCTAGTGAAAACTGACCAGCTTTCTTTTTGCCTGTGTTTGTAAGTGAAACTGTTTTTAAAACTTCATCGATACGACTCTTTGGAGTTCCCAGAAGAATTGCTCTTACTTCAAGATTCTCTCTTGCTGTAAGGTTTTCATAGATTGGAGGATTCTCGATCAGTGCTCCAATTTCTTCAAGTACTTCTCTGCTCCAAGGCTTTCCGTCATAGATGATCTCACCGGCTGTGGGCTTCATGATTCCAGTTATCATCTTAAGTGTTGTCGACTTTCCTGCACCATTCGGTCCAAGAAGACCGTACACACAGCACTTCGGTATATTCAGAGATACTTTATTTACAGCTTTCTGATCTTTAAATGTCTTACAAAGTTCGCTAGTTTTAAGCATCATTTCCATTGTATTTTCCTCTTCTTTTTCAATATATAAATTTGGTTTTTGCTATCACAGGCGTTTTTCAACCTGAAAAAAGAATACGAAGAAAAAATAAAGATTTGATGAAGATTATCAGGAAAAATAAAAAAAGCCCGAAAATATCAATGACAAAGTAGTCTTCTTAGTCATTGACATTCCCGGACGGGTTCTGCATCTTCTGAAAATACTGACCGGATATCCCCGGCACTGTCTTAAGAGGTAATGATATACTCTATACTCTTACTTCTTGCCATAACACTCTGTCACCTTGTAACCAAGATCCTCAATTTCCTTAGTAATAAGGCTATCATCCACATCTTTTTCATAACGGACAACAGCCTCTTTTTTACGCAGATTCACCTTAGCTGATACGCCGTCTATTCTGTTAATGGTGCGCTTAACTTTATTAGAACAGTTCTCGCAGTGCATCCCGTCTATCTTGAACACTTTAGTCCGGATTACAGGCCCAGAGAGTTTCTTATCAGGCTCTTTCTCAACTGATCCGCCGCCTCCGCAGCATCCTCCCTCCCCTTTAAAGTGACTTATACTACCCTTTAGTGCTATGAAAACAACTGCCGCAAGAATAGCTATGACAATTACATTAGAAAAAGACATTGATGTTCCTCCTGTGGATAATTAGTTACATTTATTAGACTGCAGCAAGTTAGCAATCCCTAACAATTATAACAGTTAATTCCCATTTTGAACAGCGCTGTAGGATCTAGGGCAGCAAGCTTTGACTTACTTATTGCGATATTTATACTTGACGACAAACGTAATAACCTTTGTAGGCTTCGTAGGAGCATAGGCTACGGGTATGAAAATTGAATATTTCGTTGTGTTTTTTACGCGTTTTTCACATTTTTATTGATTTAATATCTATAAAGTGTTATCCTTACCTTAGGATGAGGAGGTAAAAGTTTGAAAGTGTTCCACTTTCAAACCCAAATTGATGACGCGAGCTCCATCAATTTGAACCATTAGTCACTCGTTTCACTCGCGACATGAGGTTAATTATGATAGTCCAGTTTAGTATGAAAAATGTACTTTCCTTCAAGGATGAAGCCATTTTGGACCTTAGCTCAATCCCTGCCTATAAGGAGCATAGTTACAATCTAATAAATCTAAACAGCGGAGATAAGCTGCTTAGAGTTGCAGCAATCTATGGTGCAAATGCCAGCGGAAAATCAAATCTGTACCTTGGAATGCAGATGTTTCAAGACATTGTAATGAGTTCTATGAACACTGTTGGTGAAATCGAAGAAAGCGTTCTAAAAAAATGCTATGTACCATTTGCATTTGATGACGAAAACGAAACTTCTGAATTCCAGATTATTTTGTCAGACAATGAAGCAGAATATACTTATGGCTTTGAATATGATGGTACACAGATAGAAAGCGAATGGCTCTATAAACGAGATTTTAGCACAAACAGGCTCTCTACTTTCATAGAACGTGATAACCAGTCTGTTACCATTGGAGCATCAATTCGCCGCGAGTGTGATAAATATAAAGAACAGATTCCAAAAGAGTCACTCGCACTGACCTTTTTTAGCAAATTAACTCTTAAGACTCCTATTTTCCGAAAGGTCTTTGATGAAATCAGAAAAATGATGATTGTTGATACCAGTTTCTACGAGAATCGCCGTGTAATCAACAAGTATCTCCCTGAGATCATAGATAGTAACAAGAAAGATCTTTTAAGTTTTCTTTCGGCAATTGATACCGGCATCAAGGACATTTCTTATAAGACAGTAGATAACAAGATTGTATTCTATACTTTTCATATTGGAAAGGATAAGAAAAAACATCAGATCAACTTATTTAATGAATCTCAAGGTACTTTGAAAAGTATCATCATCTTTATTTTTGCATCTTCTGTAATTGCTAAGGATGGAGCAATGATCGTAGATGAACTAAATGTCAAGCTGCATCCGCTACTTTTGAAATTCATAGTAGACCTGTTCTATAACGTGGATTCCAAAGCACAGCTCATTTATACGACCCATGATACTACCCTTATGGACAAAAAATTCTTCAGACGTGATCAGATTTGGTTCGTACAAAAAGATGACTTTGGCTATTCTACACTTTCAGCGTTATCTGATTTCAAGGTACGCTCAGATGCATCCTTTGAGAAAGATTATCTTTCCGGAGTATATGGAGGAATCCCTATGCTCAAAGAATTCACTGTAAAGGCAGGTGAATGATTTGGGCAAGGATGATCTTTTCAAAAAACGCAGGGAAGCCCGTAAAAAACGAGACTATGCTTTTAGAACACCTAAAGCCAACTCTTTCCTTATAGTTACTGAAGGCAAATGCACTGAGCCAAATTATATAAATGGTCTCAAGGAAGAAATTATCGCAAAAATAGGCGGAACAGTTGACATTGTAGAAGTTCCTGAAATAGATATTCATGGCGAAGGCGCATCTACAGAAAAGCTCATTGAAATAACTGAACAATACGTCAGCAAGGCTAATATTATCTATCAGAATATATGGGTTGTTTTTGACAAGGATGATTTTCTTAATTTTGACAAAGCTATAGCCGAAGGAGAGGAAAAAGGATACTCGATAGCATGGAGCAACCAAAGTTTTGAATATTGGTTGTATCTGCATTTTCATTATAGTGATGCGGATCTTCACAGACATCAGTGGAATGCAAAGCTTGATGAACTCTTTAAATCGTATGGTTTAAACAAAAGCGGATACAGCAAGAACATCAAAAACCTGTATAGCTTACTTGATTCATTCGGCGGAGTAGATGCTGCTATCAGCAATGCAAAACGTAGGATGGCAGGATTTGATTCAGTAAAAGACAAACCATCATTATATGCACCAGGAACCAAGGTTCATCTACTTATTGAGCAGTTACGAAGGTATCTTGAATAGTTATTTATAAGATAATACAAAAGCAGGATCATCCTATATCACTGGAATTGATCCTGCTCCTATTTTTGTATTATAGACGACATCAATTCTTAAAAATCTAAAAATTATTACTAAATACAATGCGAGGTTTTCTCCTTCTTTATTCTCGAATTTATGCTCCCTATATTATCTTCCACTATACAGCTCATCTGTATCAGCTAATAGTGCGGCCTTGACTCTCTCCATCTCCATCACCAAACAATAATTATCGTACTCAAGCACCGCATCCTCAGCATATTTATATGCAAAAAGTATACTCTTCTTATCTGCAGATAGATTCCCCTTTGTGTTTATCACCCTATCGATCAGAGCCTTAATCTTATCACGGCTGTAAGTCTTACATTCAGCCACGGTCATGTCATCCCACTCCTGATCCAGATCTTTGAAGATATTTATAGGATAAGTGGAAAAATAGCAATCAATAACTTCTTCTTTATCTAATTCTTTCAAGACTTCCTGGATGGTTTTCACTTTCAGTTCCTCCGCATCAGGTAAAAAACCTCATTTTCGAAAAATTGTCACAGTTCAGCCCCAATGTCATTGAGCCTAAACTGCAACAATTAATCAATAATGATAAGTAATAGGCAAGAATTACATAGTACGCTATTTATTAATGTATTAAGATATACAAAGAGTCTTTATATATACAATATTCAAACTTCCCACTTGGATGGTGCAGTATCTCCAATGACTTTGCAGGGGAGGGCAGTATATAAATCATTGCCATGCATTTAATCGTTTTATTAACTTCATGAGCATGATAGCTAGAGTTTTTCATTCTGCCTGGGGTCCAACTGTCTGAGCGAAGCGAGTTTTGGACCCCAGAATGAAAAACGGCAGCTATCGTGCCATGAAGTTTAAAACGATTAACCGCATGGCAAAGATTTATATACTGTTCTCCCCTGCAAAGTCATTGGAGATGCTGCACCGTCCAAGTGGGAAGTTTGAATACAATAGATATATTCTACAATAGATATGTTTTTTACAATTATAGTGTCGTATTACGGAGGATATTATGAATCTCAAAACCGCCTATGAACCATATTTTAAGATTGGTGCTGCCATCTCCAGAGTCAATCTCCATACCAAGGCTCACATGGAGCTTCTTACAGATCAGTTCAACAGCTTCACTTGTGAGAATGATATGAAGCCCATGTACTACCTTGACAAGGATCTTAACAAGGCAGACCCTGACAAGTACAACCTTGAACCTGCCCTGACTTTTGAAAACGCCATCCCTTATCTTGAATTTGCCAAAGAACATGGCATAGCCATGCGCGGCCATACCCTTGTATGGCACAATCAGACTCCCAAGTGGTTCTTTTGCGAGAACTACAACGAGCATTTTCCGCTTGCAGATAGAGATACTATGCTGGCAAGACTTGAAAACTATATAAAAGGAGTACTTACTTTTGTTCAATCCAATTACCCAGGAGTTATCTATGTCTGGGACGTTGTCAACGAGATAGTTGACGAGGGAGATTTCAGGAAGTCACTATGGACCAGGACTGTTGGTAATGACTTTTTTATCAAAGCATTTGAATATGCAAGACGATACGTATCCGATGGTGTTGACCTTTTCTACAATGACTACGAGACAGCTCTTGACTGGAAGAGAGACTTCATCATAGCCAATGTTTTAAAACCCCTTATTGACCAAAAGCTTGTAGACGGAATGGGCATGCAGTCTCATCTTCTTATGGATCATCCAGATCTTGATGATTACAAGAAGGCTATAGAGAGCTACGGCGCTCTTGGTCTTAAGATCCATATAACTGAGCTTGATATGCACAATGCCGACCCGTCAGATGAGTCCATGCATAGGCTGGCTCTACGATACAGGGACTTCTTCAAGATCTACCTTGACGCTGTAAGATCAGGCAAGGCCAATATCACAAGTGTCACATTCTGGAATCTTAGAGATGAAGATAGCTGGCTTACCGGTTTTAGACGTGAGACAAGTTACCCTCTTTTGTTCAAAGGAAAGTGTGAAGCCAAGGAGGCTTATTATGCTGTGCTTAGCGCAGCACTTTCAGGTGACAGGGCGGATTCAACAGATGCCGCAAGCTCAAAGGATCCTATAGTTCCATATATATCAGGTGATATAGACAGATGGGCTCCTGACTATCCGGAAGCTGATTATGAGCTTCAAGGTATGCCTCAAAACGGGCCAAGGATGAGGATACAACGTGATAATATCTGGAAGGATGGCGAGTATACCTACGAAGCAGCTTACGGCTTTGTTCCCAATGTCTTTGCATATCTTCACCCTGATACTGATAAGCGTCCATGTATGCTGGTAGTCCCCGGAGGCGGCTATTGCATGTGCTGCTCTCATGAGGGCGAGCTTCCTGCAATGGAGTTCTACAAACGCGGAATGAATGTACTGGTTCTTAGCTATACAACTGATATTACCATGTCAGTTCCTCTTAAAAGACAGCCCCTTGAAGATATCTCAAGAGCTGTAAGATTTATAAGAAAAAATGCTGACAGATACTGCATAGACCCTGACAATCTCTATATCATGGGCTTTTCTGCAGGCGGCCACGTATGCGGAAGCCTTGCAGTTCATTTTGATGATGTCGAGGATATTGATCCTGAATACAACGAGATATCCAACAGACCTAATGGCGTCATCCTGTCCTATCCTGTTATCACTACAGGTGAGTTCACGCACAAGGAATCAGTCAAGGCTCTTCTTGGCGATGATCCTACTGATGAAGAGCTTGAGTACTTCTCTTTGGAAAAACAGGTTAAAGGTAACACACCACCTTGTTTTATCTGGCAGACTCAGGAAGATAGTCTTGTCCCTGTAGAGAACAGTTATCTCTTTGCCATGGCACTTCGCAGGCATAAGGTTCCTTTCGCCCACTATGTGTTCCCAAGAGGACCTCACGGCCTTACAATTGCCAATGATACTTTCTTCAAAGGCTGGTCCGGCGGGGATTATACTATGGAGCAGACCATGCGGGCAGCTTTCAGTGTCAAGGAAGGTAAGGGAGTCAACGTATCAGAAAAGCGCAAGAAGGAACTTATCGAACAGTTCTTCAGCGGCGATGAATTCCAGGAAAATGGAATCGATATGAGCCTTAAGGCCGATGTAGGCCTATGGTCAGATCTTGCATGGGCGTGGATATGTGGCGATAAAACATAAGTTCTTAATAATAAAAAAGGGCCGCCCCAGAGTGACAGATTGCTGTGATCTATCACTCTGGGCTTTGGCCCTTTTACCATCTCCAGCTATTGTTATAGGTATTATGACTATTTGTATTATATTCATAATTATAGTAGTTTCGGTCATTACGCTTTGATTTGGCCACCGAATCTGCACCTGCCATCAGGAATATCAAAAACAGTACTGCAGCAAGTGCCACCACTATGAACAGGTATATCTGTTTACCGAGTTTATTATCTATATAGTCTTCGTTATTATCAGAATACTCAAGTTCCTCATCATCCAATGAACTAAACAGATCATCTATACTGTCATCACTACCTGCTTGTGTGTTATCATCATATTTCTCTGCAATCTCTGTCAGATCATATGTCTCAGAGGAATCTGCTGTTAATAACTCTACATCCGGGTCAATGTTCTTGATAAGGCTTTGGAGATTCTGGTCATAACCTCGGTAGTAGCTGGTATTAGCATTGGTATTAGCATTGTTATTAGCATTGGTATTAGTACTGGTATAAGTATTGGTATTAGCATTGGTATGGGTATAGGTGTCAGCTTTTTTATAGGTTTCTGCATTGTTATAAGCATCAGACTCCGATTTGCTGACATCCGGTCTTCTGTTGGTATATTCTTTGGTAATAACACTACTGCCTGCTGCCCCGCCAGATACATCTGTTCTAGCTACATGCTCGCTTTCTGCTGCCCTACTGATTGTATCTGTTCTTGCTATATGCTCGCTATCTGCTTCCTTAAACTCAGCTTCAAACTTAAATTTATCATCTATACCCTGATAACAATACTGGCTGAATTTCAAAGCGTATTTGCCAGTATAGAAGAAGAATCTGCTGATATAGAATTGTATTTTAGCTCCTAATAGTTCTGCCTTATCATCATATTCTTTCTCATTGAAAAATACCGGAGCTTCATTCTCGTTATCTTTACCGTTATCTATACCGTTATCTTTACCATTCTCTATGCCATTATCTTCGCCGCTTCCATCTATGTTAGCACCTTCTTTATAACCAGTTGCGGCACCATTATTATTCCTGTCTTTGACACTTCTTCTATTCCCAGTCAGTATGAGATTGATCTCATATTTGGCACCGTCAAAAGCTTTGAACAAATAGTAAAGGATTATGCTTAGATAATAGCAAAGCCTTCCCAGATAATAGAAAAGCTTACCAATACAAAATATTACTCCGGTCTTTAGATCCTTGACATCTTCAGCGGTAAATTCTTTTTCTTTAGTAGCATTCTTATCATCATCAGAAGATGGCTCATCACTTTCTTTTGTACCAGCTTCACTAGGAGCTGCTTTCATGATTGGAGTCTGAATATCCATCCAGGAGTTTTCTGAAAATTCTTTGACTTTCAAAGGTTCGCCAGTATATGAATTATATACATCATTATCTGACAGGCTTTCCCCATATGTTTTTTGATTTAGAACTTCACCAGTTCCGGATGTATTATATTCAGATGAATTCAGATGATTCTCATCACTGGATTCACTATCTCCATGTGAATTCAGATGATTGTCATCACTGGATTCACTATCTCCATATGAATTCTCATGATTCTCATCACTGGATTCACTATCTCCATGTGAATTCAGATTATCATCTTTGCTATATACATTATTTCTATTCGGGCTTTGATTTTCTTCACCAACATATGAACTATCCCCGGTTCCTGAATTTTCGGCTATATCCTCTGCCCAGATATGTTCCGACCTGATATCCTCAGTCCCGATATTCTCTGCCCCGGCATTTACCAATACCTTTTGTAGCTGCTCATTGATCTTACTTACAGCTGTCGCTTCATCCTGTCCCTGATACAGTACTTCCTTGGATCCGTCCTCAATATTTTTATATACTATAAAGTCACTAGTCCAATAGTCTTTGTAAACGCCATATGCATTAGGTCCGATATGATCCGAACCAAGATAGAAGCCCAGCTGATATAGATTAATTCCCCTTTGCGCACATAGATCTTTTAATTCCTCGATAGTCACAGGTACTCTGCTATCTTCATTCTCCCACATTTGTTACTTTTTTCTCCCTTTAAAACATTTTTTTCTTGGACTATTTGGTGCAGTATCCAAGTTTCAAAGTTATATTGTACACCAAAAAAGCCTGTCAACACAGGCTTTTTTGACAAAATATGATCACTTGTCTCCGTCCCCAAGGATCATTGTTCATGTAGTTTGTAGTCGGTGTCTTCTTTGATTATCTCAAGCATTATAGCCGCAAAACGTGGATCGAACTGGGTTCCTGAACCTTTTTCAAGTTCGCTTTTGACTACGTCCTGGGGGATTATGCCCCTGTAGCTTCTGTTACTGGTCATGGCATCATAGGCATCTGCAACTGCTATGATCCTGGCTTCTTCAGGGATATCTTCTCCTGATAGTCCGTCAGGATAGCCTCTTCCGTCGTACCTTTCATGATGCCATCTTGCTCCTATGGCAAGTTTGGGCATCTCTTCGATATTCTGAAGTATCTTGGCTCCTCTTCCGGGATGAGTCTTGATCTTCTCAAACTCTTCATCTGTAAGTCTGCCCGGTTTATTGATCACAGCATCAGGCACTCCTATCTTACCTACATCATGAAGAAGTCCTATAATGTATATTTCATCCTGTCTTTCTTCAGAATATCCGTATCTTTTGGCTATCTCTCTTGAATACTCTGCTACTCTTCCGGAGTGACCCTTAGTATATGCATCCTTGGCATCAATGGCATCTGCAAGAGTATGTACTACGTGAAGTGACAGGCCCTCTACCTCTTTGGTCTTACGCTCAACCTCTGCATGAAGATCACGCTGGAGCCTTATAAGGTCAAGAAGATGACGCACTCTAAGCGTCAGTACTTCTGCTACAAAGGGTTTTCTTATAAAATCCATAGCGCCAAGAGACAGTCCCATAGTTTCTGATTCACAGTCATCATTGGCTGTAAAGAAGATAACAGGTATCTCTTTTACGCCATTATCCTTTTCCCACTTTCTAAGAAGTCTCATAGTCTCAAAGCCGTCAAGTTCAGGCATTTTGATGTCCAGAAGCAGCATATCAATCTTATTTCTTACAACATAGTCAAGTAATAGCCGCCCGCTTTTAAGACATGTAACCTTAAACCCGGCATTAGTCAGAACCGTGTTGGCATTCTTTAGTATGATCGCATCATCATCTACAACGACTACGCGCTCTTCCATCCGGTATCCTTTCTGCAAGTGCCTTGCTAGTTATCCCACAGTCTTCCGTAGGCACTTACTGCCTCATCCACTGTCATCTCACCGTTAGCAACCTTATAAGCAGCTGCCCGAAATTCTTTATCGACTGCATCACTAAGACCTGTCTCCTGATAGCTGAAGTATCTCTCTTTAGGGAATCCCTCCAGAGATGCATATACTTCATCTAAAGAGAAATCATTGGTAGGAGTTATAAGACGCTTTATAGCAGCCATATTTCCAAGCTCTTTCTCACTCATGAGGAATCTTATAAATTCGTTGGCCATATCAAGATTAGTACTGTTCTTGTTGACGCTAAAGAACAGATTGACAGAATCAAGGAAGAATCCTCCATCATCCCCGATAGGCACTACATAGAACTTATATTTAAAAGGATTTGCAATAAAAGCTTCCGACTTACTCTCACGCTTCTGAGTACCTGATACCATGTCTCCACTTCCTAGCATTATCGGAACATCACCTTCAAAGAAGCGCATGATGACTGCATTATAGTCATCTTCTATCTCCTCAGAGCATATCGCAGGATTAATATACCCGGAATCCACGAAGCTATTAAGCTTATCAAGTGAAGGCCTCATAAACTCTCCGGCAGAGT
Organism: Butyrivibrio sp. TB; assembly: GCF_900110805.1. Taxonomy (NCBI): domain Bacteria; kingdom Bacillati; phylum Bacillota; class Clostridia; order Lachnospirales; family Lachnospiraceae; genus Butyrivibrio; species Butyrivibrio sp. TB. Next base: position 146,963 of record NZ_FOER01000003.1, read on the forward strand.
TGTCCATAGCATTAAGGCTATCTCCTGCGCCAGGATTTCTAAGTACATTGTCACAAAAATATGGAAATGCAAATGCATAATACATTCCTGCTACAGTAGTCACGTTAGCTCCCATAATAGGAACATCATACCCTGCAGCAATAAGCTTATCGCAGGTCTCTATAAGTTTACTGTATGTATCCGGAACTTGCAGGTTGTTTTTTTCAAATATATCCATATTTACAAGCATTCCATATGACCTTGTGAAAACAGGTACCATGATCACATCCCCATTTTCAAGCGTCCATCTGGCACCCTGACGGATACAGTCAAGATTTATATTAAGTGAAGGCTCAGACAAGATTTCTGCACTATCAAGAACCGGTGCCATCTTCTCATTATCCAGCATCCACGACGCGGTTACATATATGTCCGGAGCTTCATCGCTTTTTAAAGCATTTGCTATAGTATTACCATAGTCATCCAGATAGATATAGTTAAGACTTACATTTGGATAGTATTCAGAGAAACGCTCGAATTCACTCTCTAAAGATTCAAAATTGGAATAGCTTCCTGCAACCTTGATATTACAGGACGTATCGGTTGAAAGCATCGGCTTATATTCTGCATTCTTTTTAGAACTCTGACCGCACGAAGTAATACTCAGTATTAGTGATCCTGCTAATGCTACCATCACTATCTTTTTAATAAATCTCTTTGTCTGGATCATCATGCTGACTCCTTTTCTGCAAGAATCTGTGATCTCTTTCGACATCAATTTGTTTTTTCTGCAAGAATCTGTGGTATCTGGTCATAGTCAAAATTGTCTACAGCGCTTCTTATAGCTTCAAATCTTGCCGCCTCATCCTCTGGGAATCTGTATTTTTCAAGCTTACTAACTATATCTGCAACGCTGTCATAATCATATGAATTACAAGCTTCCTGTAGCCTTACATAAGCTTCTTTCATATCATCATCAGATATTAAAGGCTTATCTTTCGCATCTTTTGTACCATCCTGTGCCTTAGCGCTATCTTCATATGCCAAAGGCTCCAATTTATCTACCAGTTCTCTATACTGAGTAAGTAAAGGTTCTATCTCTTTTTCAAGAATGTCTACATCCCCGGCTTCTCCGGCCTTTTCAAGGCGTGCTGCGAAGTCTCCAAGTTTCTGCGCTCCTATCACATAAGAAGTACTCTTAAGCGCATGAACCTTGATCGTAGTATTCTTAACATCTTTATCTGTCCAGTACTTCTGGATTTCATCCGCATTCTTCTTGCCACTTCCCAGATAAGCCTTTAGCGTATCCATATAGTCCTCGCAACTTCCGCAGTGTATGATGCCGGAATTCACATTAAGAGCATCGATCTTTTTGATAAAATCCGGAATGTTATGATCATCCGTATCGTGATTATCCGCACCCTTATCCTCACTATCCTCATTAGATGCCGCAACGATCTTATCCTTCGGAAGATATGTAAGTAGCAGTGCCTCAAGCCTGTCCGGATCTATCGGCTTAGTTATATAATCGTCAAAACCGGCATTTATATACATTTCACGCATTCCTGAAATTGCATTGGCAGTAAGACATACTATAGGAGTTCGCGCATTCGTTATATCGGCTATCTCTTTCATCTCCTTAAGGGTTTCTATGCCATCCTTATCAGGCATCATATGATCCAGGAAAACAACATCATAGTGCCTGTTTCTATACCGCATGATACCCTGATCCCCGCTGCCTGCAGTGTCTATCTGCACTTTGGTTCTCTTTAAAAGATTCTTGAATACAGACAGGTTTACAGGTGTATCATCTACCACCAAAACCCTTGCATCAGGAGCCGTGAATCTCTCTTTATATTTTTTTCTCTCAGATACAGAGCGTTTGAAGCTCTCTTCGTAGTCACCTATCGGATTCCAGTCTTTTACCCCCTGCTCTAAGGCAAAAGAAAAAGTAGATCCCTTCCCATATTCACTCTCAACATCTATATGACTTCCCATCATCTTAAGAAAGCTCTGAGCGATACTCATTCCAAGGCCTGTACCTTCTATATTCCTGTTCTTACTCTCTTCGATACGTTCAAAGGCCTTAAATAAGCGCTTCATATCTTCAGGCTTTATACCGATACCGGTGTCTTTTATGCTTATGATAAGTCTTATCTTATCAGGCTCTTCCATGATCTTTTCAAAGCCTGCCTTGAAGATAATTCCGCCTTCTTTGGTGTATTTGACAGCATTAGAAAGGATATTGGTGATAACCTGCTTGATACGGATCTCGTCGCCATTTAATACAGACGGAATATCCTTGTCAACATCAAGATTAAACGAAAGCCCCTTGTCATCAGCCCTGCCCTGAACCATATTCACAAGGTCATTGAGCATTGAAGCAAGGCTGTAATCCACATTTATTATGTCCATCTTGCCTGCTTCTATCTTGGAAAAATCAAGAATATCATTAATAAGACCAAGAAGGGTCTTGCCCGCAGTCCTGATACTCTCAGAATATGCAACGATTTCATCTTCGTGACTGTCCCTAAGCACCATCTCATTAAGTCCCAAAATTGCATTCATAGGTGTACGAATATCATGGGATATAGTTGACAGGAAATGGGATTTGGCTTCATTGGCCTGATTGGCAGCTTCCGCAGCCTCTGCCAGCTTCCTGTTATAGATCATAAGTATCAGATAATTGAATATCAGCAGGATTAGAAGCCCCAAAGTCACCATTCCCAAAAGCAGCCAGTCTACAACAGTATTGCTTGCCTCCAGCTCTACTGCAGGTATATATGCCAGCAGGAACCACGTATCTACTGATTCCAAAGGAGTATACGATATCACGCATTCCTCTCCCTTGGAATTGATCATTGTCATATTCCCTGTCTGTGACGTAACCTTGTTCGTCATCTCGTTGAAATCAGCAATATCCGTCTTATTATAAGATTTATAATATTCAAAAAAATTGGAATTCTTAAGAGACTTACCATGAACCAGATACTCGCCGTCTTTGTTGATAAGTGAGACCTCCATATTCTCGTACTCACCTTTCAAAAAAACAAGCTTATCTTCAAGAACACTTACCGGTTCGACACGCATCAGCAGTGCATCTTTGAGATTACCTGTATCCTCATCTTTGATAGTCACGAAATTCATGAATGCAATAGACTGCACACCGTTTTGAGGATTAGTATATGCTCTAGTCAGACTGATATCACCAGCCTGCCTGCTGATCTTGTCCAAATTGTCAAAAAGATTAATATTGCTATACGAAACAGAATAATCATCAGGGTCTTTGGCGCCTGCGTGAGTCGAAATACCTCTTCTATACTCTTCTTCCGGGAATATCAGGTGTCCGTATATTATAGGTGATATCTTGGCCTTTCTGATAAAAGAAATAGCTTCTTCTGCAGTCATAGGTGTCCCTGCCTCAGCAGACCCGTTGATATAATTGGCCCAGATATCGCAAAGATGCTGCTCATCCTCAAGATAATTAGTGATGATCTGTTCGGCAGTAACAGTCATCTTCTCGAAGGCCTCAGTAACACTTTTATTGCTTTCACGCATTTTAGCATTGGCATATTGAACTATAAAGAAAAGTATCAACGTCATTATTACAAGGTCAATAACAATGATCAGAGTTTTCTTCACGCCTTCACCTCCAAATATATCCGTAACAATATATCTGTACAATAAATCAGCCAATCAGCAAAGCTAGCGCGGAATTCTTTTTCGACACAATTTCAACTATATTATACCAAATGTGGCTTAATGAATGCTAATTAAGTTATTTATTATCGTTTTTTGATCCTGGAGTTGATATACTCGATGTCCTTCCTGGTCTTAATGGCATCCACCATATACGCAAGTATAAGTACCACTCCCACATAGACAAAGGCCATCCAGAAATTGCTCTGATTAAACCATCCAACCACAAAGCCAAACAGCATTACAATAGCCGAAGCAACAATATACTTTAACACGTAATTACCTATAATTGATAAGCTTATATACTCGTCAAGAAAGAAATTAACAAGCACTATTACAAAAGACAAGGCAAAAAGCTGAAATACAAGGACAATCTCCGCTGTAAGCCCCATCCATATGACAGATATTGCAAAAACACTCAGTATCATCAGTGAAGCCAGAATACATGTATCTCTTAAGATTCAGACTTCCTGATATAGTATCAGTCCAAGCTCTTAGGCTCATCCCCTCCAAAGCACTGGGATAGTCCGTTTCCTTATTAGTGTATCCACTTGTATGCGTAAGAAGCTGCCCTATAGTAATATCACGCGCTTCTTTCTCATAATACGCTGTGAAGCCCTTGATATGATCAGATATTATATCGTCCTCAGACAGAACTTTCTCATTTATAAGCTTCAATACTGCAAGTCCTGTAAAAGCCTTGGTCATAGATCCTATCTGATACAGAGCATCCTCATCTCCATATATAGTGATCTTACCCTCTTGCATCACCACAGCGCTGACAGATGAGCACTTTGTCTCATCGCAGAAGTTATCTATATAATCATTAATGACAGTATCAGTATTATTACAAGTATTCGTATTAGCTGTAGTGCATTCTATTTTAGATGAGGATACTTTGAAGTCTCCAAATATGACAATTAGCATCAATATAGTAATAAATATAGCAACAAAAATAAGTACAATCTTCTTCATTCAGGCTCCATTCAGACAGTTTCAGTAGTTTAAGTGGGTACAATATGTAAACTTTGCGCTCGCCAAGCATACGCTGCCCTTTAAACATGCACCAATACAAGCTTAACGGTCGGCATACGTTTGCCAAGTCGAGCAAGCTCAAGTCAAAATATCTTTTGACCTTTACGTCATCATATCCTTCTTGCCACTATCTATCTACGCCTTTACACAGATAATGCAAATACAGCCCCACTTAATGCAAAAAATCCGGCAAAATGGCTCCAATTGAAAATGCAAAAACGCCATCCCTACACAGTTGTAACTGCAAGGTGATGGCGTTTGTTATGTTTAAGTGTGGCAATCATTTATATACTGCCCACCCACTGTAAAGTCTTTGTGAATACTGATCCGTCCAATTGGTAAGTGTGCATTATTCTATTGTAAGGATATCTGAAAATCCTGTAACTTCGAAGATTTCGTTGATCTCTTCGTTTACATTTTTTATGACCATGCTGCCCTGCTTGTTCATGGTTTTCTGAGATAGAAGCAACACGCGAAGCCCTGCAGATGAGATGTAATCAAGCTTTGCAAAATCAAACAACAGCTTTTTAACATCACCAAGCTCTGCTTTAAGCATATCATCAAGTTCAGGAGCTGTTGTTGTGTCCAGTCTTCCTTCAACTGCTACAGTGAGCTCATCACCGTTTCTAGTCTTATTAATAACCATTACCTATCTCCCTTCTTGTCAACTACGATCAAATCGATTATTCTTATGAAACTTTGTATTGAAGGTGTCCAAAGCACCTTTCCACTACTTCATCCTGCAGATGATAGTCATTTCGACCTTGTCACCTTTAACACCTACAAGTACATCGTTTGCGATATTGGCTACAATAGACTTCTCCAACTCATCCCAAGCTTCTTTGGATGCATCGTCCTTCTCAGATACTGACTCAAGACAAGTCCTGTAGTCATTAAGTGACCACATCATTCCGTATTCAAGTGATCCTTCAAAGCCTCCATACATTCCCATCGAGCCATAGTCAACATATCCGCCGCCATATTCCTGACTCAGATTCATGATATTTTCATAGTTTAATAGTCCGTTTTCTATCACATCACCAAGCTTACCCATAATACCCTTGACGCTACTGTTCTTTTTATCAGAAGCTACAGATAAAAGCTCTTTTTTCTTGTCAAAATCCATCTCAGTTTTGGCAGCAAGCTTTAAGCAATACCCCTTCTTGTATTTCTCCATCCATACGACAGCCTGATAATTCTCAGTCATCTCCTTAAGCATACCCAGAGTTTCCTCAAATACCAGCTTAGCATGAAGTGCATTCTTCCTATCAAGATTCAGCTCAGCAATAAGATCATCCGCCCTGTCCAGCTCTCTTGCGATATCCTTGCTGCTTCCCACAAGGATCTGGCTTGTAGATGCCTCGAGGCTGCTTGTAGAGATGAATGATAATGACTGCGTGAAGTCTTTGGTCACAACCATCTTGATATTATCAGAACTTGCTGTTATCTCTATATCATCCGCAAGGTTTGCAACCAGTGACCTTTCCAGGTCTTCCCAGGCTTCAAGGCTGTACTTATCCTGCTCTTTTTTGGCTTGCAACTGTCTTTGATATTCTTTTAAAGACCATGTTTTTTCTTCAGGAACCTTTATCATGAACATATCAGTGATCTTTTTGAAAAACCCCTTTTCTTCAAAAACAACACCTGATGATGCAATAGAGCCAAGTTCTTCTTTTTTATCTCCTTCAAGAGATCCTGCGCTCTCTAGTATGATTCTGGAAACTCTCTTATCACCTTCAAACCACAGTTCAACTGACCTTTTATCCAGGATCTGCTTTACCAGCCTTAGTACTTCCTCTGTAAGAAGCCTGAATCTAAGAGAATCTTTGTCATTGATTCCTACATCAAACGCATAATCAGTAAGTACATTATAAGCTCTTTCGATATCCTGATTTATATCTCTGATCTTTACGTGCTCTGATTGCCTATAATCCATCTTTCCGGCCTCCCTGATTTTAGAAACTATATTACGTATATATGATATCATATTTACGCAAGTCAAGACATGCCTTTATAAGAACTTTTTCGGACTTTTATCCGAATTTATCCATATATCTACCCTATTACTATTTTCAAACTTAACCCTAAAAAATAGCAAACAAGTTCCACTGCGCCGGGCTTATATCATTAGTTTACAAACTGTACTGAATCAATGATATCCGCAAGATAGTCAGATACTTCTATATCAAGCATCTCGTCTCCGCTCATATGACCTGTAAGCTCGAATACCAGCGCTCCATCCATGTAGTCTCTTGCAACTGCTGTCATATAACTGCCTGAGCCTTCTGTATCTACAGGTGTTGACACCCAGTAACCTGTAATATCTTCATTTCCTAAAAAAGGAGCTTCACTATATGATGCATCATCCCCATAAGCTTCACCAAGAGACTTAATAGCGCCCTCTGCATCGTTATCAACAGTATATGTAACTGTTATCATATTGGTTCCTGCACACTCGCCTGTATATACGAAAGTTGTAACAGGTCCGCCTGTGTTAACTTCGAATTTCTCAGGATTGTATCTAACGCTCCAGCCGTTGGCACTTGTATAAGTGAAGTCTTCACCTCTTTGAGCATGTACATAATTGACAGCATCAAAGGTATCAGGATCTTCTCCTTCAACCGGTTCGAATATCACATCTATGGTATCCTCAAATGCTCCTGTGACAAGGCCATTTTCATAAGAGCTAACAGTTAGTATATCTGTTATCGGATCATCATTTCCAAAAGTAAATTCTACAGTTCCGTCTTCTTTCTGCTCATAAACGAAATATTGTCCTGTCCCGGCATCGCCATCTTCTACATGTCCCTGACCATCACCTTCAAATACATAGAAGTATGTCTTCTCAGGATTCTCAAGCTCAGCTGCATAATTGGCATATACACCTTTGGCAAAATACTCCATGGCATCCTGCGGCTGTGCATCCATAGGAACCTTTTCATCGACTACTGTAACTTCACCGGCAGAAGCATTTCCGTTTACTACATTGTCAGAGCCGCATCCTTCAACCAGAAAAAGACCTGCGATAGCAACAAGAGCAATTGATATTGTTGATTTAATCATTTTCCTTCTCATGTTAAAATCCTCCTCAAAAAATATATGTGATAGATATTTGTTTTTTATTTCGTTACATGTTGAAGTATAATACCGCGTGTCCATCAAATGTCCAACAACACCAAAAATATATTTTTTATACAAATAAATATCACAAAAGAACATCAAAAAAGCCTTATCCTATTGCTAAGATAAGGCCTACAAGGTCACATATTCAAACTATCCGAAAGGAATCCTTCCGTCTCACTGGCCCAGCTATAGGAGCTCATATATTCTCCTCTGAAACCTTCTATTGCTTTCCTGTCTTTATTAAGGAATCTGTACAGATCACAGTCGAACTTCTCAGGTACCACCCTCATAAGGCCCTTCTCCATCTCGAAGATATCTGATATTTTGTACTCTTCCAGCGTATCTCTAAGGCTCCTTATGATAGTATCAAGGTACTTTTGCTTGGCTCTGTCATAGTCATCATCTTCCCATACGATATAGAACAGATCTTTTCTTGATACGAATTTGCCCTGGCGATCCACAAGGCAGGCTATGAGCTCCTTGGCTTTATTACGCTTGAAGACAACAGGCTTGTCATCAACAAGTATATTAAAATATCCAAAAGTTTCTATCCTGACCCTTGTACCTGAAGTTTTAGAAGGAGCGCTTACAGTTTCTGCCTGCACCTGTCCCAGAACATAATTTATCTCAGCAACAAGCTTATCATATCCTATTGGCTTTAGAAGATAACCGGAAGCATGTATCGCATAGGCATCTACCGCATACTCAGAATACCCTGTAAGGAATATGATCTTAATCTCCGGGTACTTGTCTTTCATCTTCTCGGCAAGTTCAAGCCCCGTCATCTCCGGCATATCTATATCAAGAAGAGCCAGCTGAGCACTAGCTCCATCCAGATAGTCCAGTGCCTCCTTAACTTCCATAAAGGCTTCAACATTATCGAATTTCTTAGTTTTCTTAAGCATTGTTACTGTTCTTTGCAGTATCAGCGCTTCATCATCAACGCATATTACGGTCATGATAATCCTCTTCTACCTTTTATTTTATAATGTTCCAAACAGTATATCTGTATCCACTTTTTTACATGCTACTTATTCCGGTATCTTAATGATAATACAGGTTCCCTCACCCATCTCGCTTTCTATAGAGAAGGATCCTCCAGTCATATCAATGATCCTGTCTCTAACATTCTGAAGCCCTATGTGACCACCATTTTGAGCCTTCCTATAAGCTTCGTCATAGTCAAATCCCTTACCGTTATCATTGATAGAGATAACATGATATCCTTCTTCCTTGTAGGTGCTTACTGATACCCAGCCGTTTTTCTTGCCTCGAACGCCGTGCCTTATGGCATTTTCTACCATAGGCTGTATCGTAAGAGGCGGTATCAGGAAGTTCTCATCTTCGATATCATAATCTATCCTTATGGATGGGAATCTGACCTGTTCGATATCCGAGTAGACTTTAGTATGCTCAAGCTCTTTTTTCACAGGAATAAGGTCATCCTGATTCAAAGAATCTATGTTCTGCCTAAGATATATAGCAAACTCTTCAATGACCTTGGAAGCCCTCTCAGGATCAGTCTCTGTAAGAGCCTGAATTGTAGATAGTGCATTAAACAGAAAGTGAGGCTGGATCTGAGACATCATGATCCTTATCCTCTGCTCTGCTCTTATGGCATTCTCATGTTCCCTTACAAACTGAAGATGAAGCCATATATAGAAAAAGACTGTACTACCAGTCATCGCTACTGTGAGAAATGATATGTTAGGGCTAAATCCAAGCGGAGTATCAAGATATACCGCAAAAGCCACAAACGCAGCGATCACTACAGGAACGATGCTTTCTCTCCTTCTGATCCCCTTATATCTGGAAAAAGAATCTACTATAAGCCATAAGAGCAGGATCAGGCATGTCAAAAAAGGAACAAAGCCAAGCGGTCCCCTGTGCCAATGACCACCGGCATCAAAACTAAACACCCACGGAACAAAGAAAGGTGTGAGACATATGATTGCATTGATAAGAATGATATAGTTTAACACCTTATCCCATCTTGTACTTCCTGTCAGTTTGATAAAAAGGTATAAAGCAACAGATCTTAAGATATAACTAACTGACGATAGCAGCGTATTCCAAAAGGCCAGATGGTTTCGATACAGTGTATCGCCATATGTATTACTAACCTGCGGCTCTATCAAAAGTACAAATATGATCATAACTATGAGGAAGATCCTGCGTCTGTTATCCCTCTTCATATAAGGGTCAATGGCAACTGCAAGTAGCGCACCTAAAAGCTGCATTATAAGCGCAAAATTAAGGGCCAGAAGAATCTGCCCGTTTGGATCATTCAATGCATTAATAATATCAGCAAACATAATGCCCCCGTATACCAGTTAAGGTACCACCTATATGTTCCCGCTAAGACGTTGCAGATCACTAAAGGCTTTGGTAATACTGCAACGTCCAAGTGGAAAGTTTTAGTCAGTTATTATACTTAATACCATTCTACCATCTATATTATAAAAACTCCTGTCCAACAAATGTCCAACAATACAAAAAATATACGTCCCATACAGCTACTGCGAAGAAGTGTCGCTGTAAAATATGTGCCCTCATGCAGCTACGACCGTGGGACAGTTTATAAAGTCTTTTCGTGTCATTTGAAGGTGTTATTAATTTCAGGAGCGTGGTAGATGAATATTATTATTCTTCCCAGGGTCCGCATGTCTGAGCGAAGCGAGTTTCGGACCCTGGAATAATAATATTCAGCTAGCATGCCCTGAAATAATAACAACTTCATGGCACGAAAAGACTTTATAAACTGCCCCACGGTCGTAGCTGCATGAGAGCGCATATTTTACTGCGACACTTCTTCGCCGTAACTGCATGGGGCGTATATTTTTTTATACCACAGCATCAAAGCTTACCGTGATCCTGGTTCCTATGTCCTGCCTTGAAAGGACTTCTACATTACCTTTATGTGCATCTATGATCCATTTTGCTATGGAAAGTCCAAGACCGGATCCGCCTGTGGATGAGTTTCTCGCCTTGTCTGATCTGTAGAAACGTTCAAATATGTGACTTAGCTCATCTCCTGCTATTCCGATTCCCTCGTCCTGAACGATATAGCAGATCTTAGCTCCATTTTTTCTAATAGCAAGTTTTATATTATTGCCCTTATCGGAATATTTGGCAGCGTTTTGTACGAATATCCTCACAGACTGCTTGATCATGGCATTATCGCCATAGATATAGCAGTTATCACAATCTTCCAGCACATATTTATGATCCGGATCTATCATCATGGATTCTTCCCAGACTTCTCTTATCACGGATGACAGGTCTATCCTGTCCATAGACAGCTTCTGACGTCCATTGTCTCCCCTTGCAAGGAATAACAGCTGATCTATTAGCTCTTTCATATTATCAGATTCATTTTTTATAGCTTTGATAGACTCTTCCAGAACTGCAGGATCATCCTTGCCCCAGCGATCCAGCATATTGGCATAACCCTGTATTACAGCGATAGGAGTCCTTAGTTCATGAGACGCATCGTCCACAAATCTTGCCTGCTGAAGTCGTGCATCCTGCATTCTGTATAGGAGGCTGTTAAGAGCCGCCTCTATACTGGCAAGATCTTCATCCCCTGTCGAGATCCTGGCTCCTGCGTTATCTGCAGGCACCTTTAATATAGCCTCTTCAAGCTCTTCGAATTTAGTAGTATCAAGCGGCACTTCGCTTATGGCTTCCGCCTTTAACGCAAGCTCATTAAGCGGCTTTAGCTTCTTTCTGATCCTCGATGTATAGGTAAAAGAGCCAAAGAGATTCAGCACCTGATATACTCCTATTACTCCCATTATGATTCCTATAAAATAGATATACTCACCCATAGGAAAGCTATACAGCGTGATATCTGTATAAAGCTCAAGAACGATCCTGTCTATACTCTGTCCTGTCAAATCGAAGCGCCTCACATATTCATCAGTAGGTATAGTAAGATAACTCTTATAGCAAAAAAGTCCGAAGGATACCAATACTATAAGAATGTCCACGGTAAAAAAGGCTTTCAGTTTGTTAAACCAGAAAGCCGTATTGATACCTCTTGCAATTGATGATGTACGTTTATTAATATTCATCGAAAGTCCTCTTTGATGACATATCCGACACCTCTGACTGTCTGGATCAGCTTGATGCCATATCTATCATCAATTTTAGTTCTAAGATGCCTTATATATACATCTACCACATTGTTCTCACCATCGTAATCATAGCCCCAGATATCGCCTATAAGACGCTCTCTGTCAAGGACTATGTTACGATTCTCCATGAGTATTCTGAGCAGTTCAAACTCGTAGTTGGTAAGCTCAACAGGATTGCCGTCTGCTACTACTTCATGCCTGTCAAGATCTATCATCACTTTGCCGACTGTGATCTGTCTTGTGGAAGTAGATGCAGAACCCTTTCTTTTGAGAGCTACTCTGATACGAGCGAGTAGCTCTTCGATAGCAAAAGGCTTAGTGATATAGTCATCTGCTCCTGCATCAAGACCTGATACCTTGTCCATAACGGCGTCCCTTGCAGTCAACAGGATGACAGGAGTATCTTTCTTGGCTCTGACCCTTCTAAGTACTTCAAAGCCGTTGATACCGGGCAGCATCACATCAAGAAGTATAAGGTCATAATCACTTGCAAGTGCCTTATCAAGGCCTGTCCTGCCATCCTCTGCCTTATCCACGGTATTTCCTTCATGGATAAGTTCAAGTTCTACAAAACGTGCAATTTGTGCTTCATCCTCTACGATCAGTATTTTGCTCATTATTTTTGTTCGTTTTCCTTTTTGAATTCATTTTTGATATTCTCAGCTGTCTGAGAAGCCTTGTCGCATACACTGTTAACATCTACTACTACTTTATCAACGCCGGTAAAGCTATAGGATATACCAAAGAAAAGACCTATGACAAGAGCCGGAAGTGTGATCCAGAAAAATCCTATAAGCAAAAGGATAAGAACCAGAAGCGGAACAGCTATAACATTCCTGCCACCCTTGTTGATACAGAAATTGATCTCAAGACTCTTACGGAATGCTGTTCTGAAGATATCTGCAAGCTTTCTGAAGCCTTCCTTGAAATTGTTCTTCTTGCAGTCATTCTCATACTGCCTTCTTGCAAGCTCAAACTTCTGAACATTCTGCATATCCTGACTTGCACCTGCTGTATAAGTTCCCTCTTTGGGCTCATTGACCTTGCCCTGACGCTCCAATGCTATGATCGCATCAAGCATATCATAATTACTTTCTTCAAGCGCCTTTTTGGCATCCTCATAAGATACACCAGTCTTCTCAACGATCTTTTCAACCTTCTCAAAATTTTCCATAACTACTACCTTCCTTTCAGATATGTTGTGCCTAAAGCCTTTATTTTTAACCCTTGCCTTAGACCAAAGTTGTAAGTAACTTTATTTGATATCTGAAATGATACGCGCCCAAAATTAATATAAGATTTTAGTAAGATTAAAATCAGATTAAAATTTGAATACTTTCTATTAATGTAACATATAGCTACCAAAACAGCATCACAATTCTACTATATATCCTTTCCAATTATATATATCATCATTAATAGTTTTGACATTTTTAGTATACATTTATTATTTGGCAGTATCTTTACAATCAAAGCAATTTTCTATTCCTCTCAAAACAATACGCCACCCATTGCAACTGCGGCTTCGTAGATAGTAAATAAAGTTTTTTCGTATTCTTTTGAAGGTATTACTAAATTCAGGAGCATGATAGATGGGTATTTATATTCTTCTCGGGGTCCGCATGTCTGAGCGAAGCGAGTTTCGAACCCCAGAATATAAATATCCAGATATCATGCCCTGAATTGTAATACCTTCAAGATACGAAAAAACTTTATTTACTATCTACGAAGCCGCAGTTGCAATGGGTGGCGTATTGTTTTGAGAGAGGGCAGCCTTACCTTTTTCGAATACCGATCTTCTGGCCTTGCTTAACCGGTATTTCTTTGCCTCTTCTAGTCTTGTCGAAGACACTGGAAGGAAGCCTTATAATATCCTTCTTGGTAAGAACTATGATAGTAGAACCTCCAAATAGAAAGCGCCCCTTCTCTAAGCCTCTTTCTACACGAGCTTTCTGATGGTAGTTGTCTATCCTTCCCACAAACATGGCTCCCACCTCCATCTGAATGACTTCTCCGAAGTGGTCAGTATGAAGGATCGTATATTCTCTGGAATTTTCTTTAAACACAGGTACTTTTCTAAGCGCTACAGGTCTTACTGTGTGCAGCACTCCGTCTATATGGACATTATCATCTTTAAAAGCCCCGTCCAGATAGCAGTACCTGTGATAGTGATGTACACATAAGCGAAATACCATGCAGGTTCCGCCGTCATACTTTTTGGCAAGTTCTTCATCCTTAAGAAGATCTGCTACAGAGTACATGCTCTGCTTTACAGGCATGATCAGTCCATCTTCTATAGGATATACACTAAGATATCCATCGCAAGGAGCTATGAAGTGATTAGGATCCGTATCTACAGGCCTGCATTCCGGCTTTATCCTTCTGGTAAAAAAAGCATTAAAGCTCTCATACTCTTCATCTTCATATTCTTCCAGTGATATATTGTTCTTTTTAATAAACAAAGGTATCAGGAATCTTGATGCCTTAGAATCAAGGAACTTACCGGCGATGATAGATAAGCGCGGATATGTTAGTATCTTAAGGATCATCCTTCCCAATGCAGATCCATATAATAAATTGAGCATCTAATCCCCCTTTGTATATCTACGACTGATCACACCAATCTATAGTTTTTTTAATGAAAATCATATAAGATCAGGTCCTGGCCATGCAAGTAGCATGCCTTGACTTTGGCTATATCACATTCTTGCAAGAATCAACCACAGAAGTGCTATGAATATTACAGCGCCGATTCCAACCAAAGCCAGAATTCCGTTAAGCTTGGGCTTTTTGATCGGTATAGGCATAAGGAATGCAAATGCTGTAAATAGCATAACTGCAAAGAATATAGGAGTGATATCCCATACAACAATATAATGGATCAAAAGTATGATAGGGAATATAAGAGCAGATGATGTTACAGGAAGTCCTGAATAGTACTCTCTGACTGTATTCTCAGTCTTTTGTCTCTCTTCTTCCATAACATTAAAATATGCAAGTCTGATCATAGCAGCCAGCATATATATAAGCATGATAGCAAAGAATACACTTATAAGAGGGAATCTCTCCATAAAAGGGAACTTACGGAGCATTGCATATCCGATACATGCAGGCAGTACTCCAAAAGCAACTACATCTGTTAGTGAATCTATCTGTATTCCAAAGTTCTTCTCAGCCTGTGTTCTGTTCTTTTTGGTTCTTGCAACCTTGCCGTCAAAAGCATCACACAGACCGCTTATCATCAGGAAGAATATTCCGATATAAGGGTGTCCGTCATCATTAAGGCACAAAAGTATGCCTGATCCTGCAGACAATAAAGATAAGTATGTAAGCCAACAAGTATAATCATAAAATCCTAACATTAGTTTTTCTTTTCCTTTCTTCTTATATATCCAATGATCACTACTAAAAGTCCGACCAGAACACTGGAATAAAATGTTATTCCTCTGCACAGAAGTTCCATTGCTACCAGATTATCAGGGCTTATGATCTGCCTAAGTCCATCGATCATAAGGAAGTCAGCAACCCCCATTGCCCCGGGGATAGGTATACAATTGGATCCTACTGTAACAAAACACTGAATCCCCATAGCTTTGACAGCATTATCGAAGCCCTGAGCTGTAGACATGAATATCATGAAGATAACAAGCAGATAAGACATCCTCTGCAAAATGTTCCATCCAAGTACTTCTAATAACAGTCTTCCTCTTCCGAATATAAAATCAGAGCATTCTTTGTATTCTCTCATAGCATTCTTAAGCTGAGCTTTGCGTCTTTCTATATGCTTGACAACATGTATCCTTGACAGGAATACCAATATCTTATCAAAAATCCCATGTAAAAATGAGGTTTTTTTGAGCAGTAAGAAAAATCCGAAGATAAGCACTACCAGCACCGCAGCTCCAAATGCGACAAGAATCTTACCCGCAAGTGAAAATCCCCAGAAAAGATCTCCTCCGAATATGAACACTGCAATACTTGATATAAGCAGTGCCGCAGTATACATTACAAGATTTATAAGAAGCATTACTGCGACCATCGATGGTGCTATTCCATCTTTTATCATAAAATAGGCGCTTGCCGGCTGTCCGCCTGTAGCCGACGGAGTTATAGCAGAAAAATATACATCTGCCCCGCCATAAGTCATTCCGTTTATGGCACCTACTCTGTATCCAAGGCGTCTGGCCATACGTACCAGAGCATACCCTTCAAAAAATATATATCCAAACATGGATACAAAGGCTAATACAAGCCAGCCTTTATGTGATTCCTCGAACAATTGTGAAATATCATCGGGGGAAAAATTTTTACTTTGCGAAATAATGGCTGCCATCGTTAGTCCCGCAAGGACAAGAAAAAGGACAGACCATAAGACCTTGTTTTTTCCCATTTTCAAACTTACCCTTCATATCAAATAATAAAGTCTATCCATTCCAGGCTGCTATATGATTAAACCACTTTATGACATAGATCTTCAATGATGAAGCCATGATATATCATAGTAATTTAATTATGAAGCAATTCTAGACATAAGCACTTTAACAGAGCCTGTCAGTGACTGATGATGAACCATTGCCGCATCGAAGTGAACTGTGTGAAATGCAAGCTGCATTATAGGCCCTGTGGCAAAAGCACATATCAAAGTACCGATACCTACAGGTCCTCCCAGAATATAACCTATAAAAGTTGCAAGACTTAGAAGTGCTACGCTTATGATGCCAATCGGGATCTTTCTGATACGTTTGGACAGACCTACCAAAAGAGTATCCCTTGGTCCGCATCCAAGCGATGCAACCATATAAGTATACTGCGTATATCCCATTATGATAAGCCCTACAAGCATTAATATTATACCTGAAGCATTATTGGTACATGTCTTGATAAGATCAAGCCTGTCAAATAAGTCTACCGCCTTACCAACTACAACGGAATCTATAAACATTGCTATTCCTATCGGCTCTCTTAAAAAGATATCTATTAAAAGGATCGTAAACGACACCATCACAGAAGCATTGCCATAAGATATCCCACTTGTCTTGGATATTCCAAGGTTCAGAACATCCCACGGTCCGGCTCCTATACCTGCCTTTATAGTAAGATATATCCCAAATCCGTTAAAGAAAAGACTTACAGCAGCCATCACCATATGAAGGATGATAGCTCCGATTGTCTGATTATCATGTATCTCTTTACGTTTTAAATATCTGATCATAATAATATCCTGCAACTATGCCTATTTATAAGACTTCAAAATGTCATAACGCCTTCTTTTGCAGTCGTCATAACATGACTTTCAAAGTTTGACAAAACTTTTCATTAATATCTCATCTGTTTCATCATAAACAAACAGCACCGTATTGTTTATATCACATTAATATAGGTCATACAACCAAAAAAGCTCTATATTAAGGAAATCTTAAAAACTGAACTTCTTGGAATAGTTATAGAATTTTACTACCTATTGATAATATAATCAAATTATGTTAGAAATATTCTTTGGTAATTTAAAATGCATTTTAACGGGATAACACTAATAAGATAAGACCCACACTAGTGTGCAGACTCGTTCATATTTGGTCAAATATGAATCAGCCAGTACATCGGCTTTGACAGTATCAAAGTTCATATGATCCGTCTAAAATGCCACTATGATAAGGAGAAAAAACATGTGGTTTATATTCACTCTGGCGACCACCTTCATATGGGGTCTTGCCGAATTATTCTATAAAAAAGGAGCCCTTCCTAACGAGAAATACGCCCACCTTAAGATCTGTATATCTGTAGGTGCAGTTATGGGACTCCACGCTCTTTTCACTCTGCTTACCAAGGATATAGGCTATGATCCCGTGAACCTTCTTAGGTATCTTCCGGTTTCACTTTTTTACGTTATATCCATGGCATTTTCATTTTTTGGAATGCGCTTCATAGAGGAGTCCATCTCAGATCCTATAGAGAACACTTCCGGAGCTATAGCTGCGCTTTTATGCGTTATCTTCCTTCATGAGAAGCTTTCAATTCCTTCTGTTATAGCTATCCTTATTATAGCAGTCGGCATTGTAGGTGTAGGCTTCCTTGAAAACACAGGTTCTACCAACAGAAGTGCCAAGATAGGACGCAAGATGGCTATAATCGCATTTGCAATGCCTTTCCTTTATGCTCTTCTTGATGCTTTCGGAAGCTTCTTCGATATCTATTATCTTGACGATGTAGCTACAACGCCTTTGATAGGAGTTACAGAAGATACTATCGAAGAGGTAGCCAATACAAGCTATGAGCTTACCTTTTTCTTCGTAGCAATTATCCTTTATATCTTCATAACGGCAAAAGGTGTAAAGTATGAACTTCCTAAACAGCGTGACAAGATCCTTGCTGCTATCTGCGAGACAGCCGGCCAGTTCACTTATGTATTTGCAATGAGTGGTAACGGTGCGATCGCAGCTCCTATTATATCAGCTGTATGCGTAGTATCGCTTTTACTGTCCCGTATCTTCCTTAAAGAGAAGCTTACAGCCAAGCAGTACTTCTTCATATTCCTTGTAATTGTCGGTATCCTGACCCTTGCTGTTATCGAAGGTGACTGATAAGCATCTGCTAAGGCCGATATTACATTTTATAACTGATTCTATTCACTCATTATGAACAAAAAGACCGGGCGCTTTACTATAAAGTTCCCGGTCTTTTTTATAGGATCCTAACCATAAATAATATGTTCAAGATTATTTTTATCTAAAATGCTTATTCCCTGATCTTATATACTTATGCAACCTTTTTGCCAGACTTTTTCTCATACCCTGCAATTACAGGAAGGATGAGACCAAGAGCGATAAGTACAACAGGTGTGATGATATTAAGTGCAAGTGTAAGCGGATCTGTTGAGTACACACCCATTATGCAGCATGCAGCTGTTACTATGAAGCACCATGCACCAAATATAATACCAACGGTCTTGTTCTTAACAAAACGATATTCAGGATTGAACTTATCATTGTGAACACGAAGTGCAATATATGCAGCAAATACCCACAGATAACGCATTGGCATACATACTGAGTTAAGCTTTGTAAGCTGACGAAGTACATCTGCAGCACCAGGTACAAATGACTGAGTGATTATGATAGCACCTGAAAGTATGGCAACCATGATTATACCGTTAACATATGCACCATTCTTGTTCTGCTTGAGAAGACCTGAAGGGATGAACTCTTTACTGTCTTCATTGCCAAGAAGGATACGAAGAGGAGCATCAATACTAAGAAGAAGTGTTGAGAACTGTCCTACTACGTTGCAAAGTGCGTATACGATCATAAGAAGGTTACCAACATGGTAGTACTGGCCAAGCTTCTGGAATGCCCAGTATGAACCATTGGACATATAGCTACTGAAAGCTTCTTCAGATGCGTTGATCTCCTTAGGATCGAACATCATACCCATAGAGATAGTACCAAGCATAGCGCATACAACTACCATGATTGCAAGGAAGATCATTCCCTTAGGGAAGTCCTTGCTGGGCTTTCTCATCTTATTAACATAAGGAGATATCTTCTCACATCCACCAACTGCAAATACAAGGATTGAGAGGCTGGTAAAATAGTTAACGTTAAAATTAGGAATGAGATTCTTCATACTAAAATCCATTGATACGTATGAAGCACCAGGATTGATAACAGGAGCAGCAAACATCATAACGATATATAAAAGTGACATTACGAACATGCTGGTTCCTGCAATTGTTGTCATAGCCTTAAGAGGACTAAGACCTTTACTTGCGATATAACAAAATACAATAAGTACAATAAAAGTTACAGTCTGTACAAGCTTTGTATTAAGCTCATCATAAGCTTCTGCATTCTGGAATACAGCCCAGCTAAGCGCCTTAAGACCACCGCTTGACTTACTGGCAATATAAGTGATGTGAACAGCCCAGTATGTCCATCCTGCATAGTAAGCGAGCTTCTTGCCCATAGTTGAGTGAATCCATGAGCTTACACCACCGCCTGATTCCTTAAATGCTGATCCAAGCTCTCCGACCATAAGAGCATAAGGAACAAAGTATAAAGCGAACATCAGGATCCAACTGAAGATAACCTGAATTCCGTTGAAATAAACAAATCCATTTAAAACATTTCCGAACCCCCAAACAGTTGAAAACGCAATGAATGCAAGTGTCATTCCGGTCATTTTCTTTTCTTGTTTCATTTGTTTTTCCTTTTCCCTATTTCTAATAAATTTCTGCATAGAAGCGATTCCTGACATAAAAAAGGAAATCAGCACTGCACACTTAAACAGCGCATAACTTCAACGCAAGAAAGTAGTATATCGCAATTTCGAGAAAAAGACAAGTTAAATCAATAATATTGATGTATTTTAACGCGGCGACGCGCCGATGTTTTATAGTTTTAACGCTCACACGCTTTATAGTCTTAAATTACATATGGTCACTGTATGATAAAAGAAAAAAACTTTACACGCAGTCTTCAAAGCTTATGACTTCTTGTGGGCAAAAGCAGAAACAGCCCGCAATAATCTATAAATATGTTAGGTGATGACTTATAAGACGCTGTGCTTTATAATAGTTAAGTTATGACTATACAAGGCAATATTCTGACGCATTAAAAACTGCCGTTTTACTTCTCTGAGAGTATTTTTTAGTCATATCAATCAATTTTTTTGGGAGAGTTGTTTTGAGAGTTTTCAATGAAAATTACCAAAAAAAGACCAAGATGTCTTCTACACAGATCATCGTTCTTGGTTTTCTTCTTGCAATCTTTATAGGAGCAGGTCTTTTGATGCTTCCTTTTGCAACTGCAAGAGGCCAGCATACAGGACTGTCTACAGCACTATTTACAGCTACAACTTCTATATGTGTTACCGGTCTTGTAGTAGTAGATACCTTCTCACATTGGTCTATCTTTGGACAGATCATAGTACTGATCCTGATCCAGATCGGAGGATTTGGTGTTATCACCCTGTACTCAGGATTTGTGATCCTTATGAAAAAAAGGTTCTCGCTTAGTACAAGGCTCCTTATCCAGGACTACTATAATCTTGATTCCATCCACGGACTTATCAAATTCCTGAAACGAGTCATTAAGGACACGTTGAAAGTGGAAGGTGTGGGAGCGCTTCTATACAGCTTTGTATTCATACCTAAATTTGGATTTTTTAAAGGTTTATGGATCTCAATATTCAATGCAATATCAGCCTTCTGTAATGCAGGTATGGACGTAATAGGCCCCAATTCACTTATAGACTACAATACAGACATCGCTGTCAATGCTATTACTATCACACTTATAGTACTTGGCGGTCTTGGTTATGTCGTATGGTTCGATGTTATAGAAACTGCTAAGCTTAGCTACAAAAGAGGCTATCATTTCAGAGTCTTCTGGAAGAAACTAAATGAGCACACACGACTTGTTATTAACCTGACACTCTTTTTCCTTATATCAGGAACCTTGTTTGTACTAGGGTTTGAGTGGAACAATCCTGATACTATAGCCAATCTTCCTCTTGGCAATAAGATACTGACAAGTTTCTTCCAGTCAGTAACTTTCAGAACTGCAGGATTTGCAACAGTTCCTCAGGATGCTCTTACACCATCCACCTGCCTTATAGGCTGCATCTATATGTTCATAGGTGGCTCTCCTGTAGGTACTGCCGGTGGTATCAAGACTGTTACTATATTTGTATTGTTCCTTAATGCAATATCCTTTATAAGAGACAGAAATGAAGCTGTTGTTCTTAAAAGAGCTGTTTCTGCCAAGCTTATTAACAAGGCTACTGCTATCATAACTTCAAATCTGATCATCACTATTGTTCTTATTCTAGCACTTATGCAGACAGCGCAGATGCCGCTTTTATCAGCAACTTATGAGATATTCAGTGCAACAGGAACTGTAGGCCTTACAAGAGGTCTTACATCCAGTCTGAATCTTGCAGGCATGATAGTAGTTATGATAGGAATGTACGCAGGAAGGATAGGACCTATATCCATGGCACTGTTCTTTAGTACATCTCATGCAGACAAAAATGATATCAAGTACTCAAACGGACACTTTATAGTGGGTTAAATTATAACTCGTAGTAATTAGTTGGCCCGTATAACAGATTTTAGATAAGTGTATCATCTGGATCAAAACGGAGCTTATAAGATAAAAAAAGAGGTATATGTATGAAATATAAATCATTTGTAGTATTCGGACTTGGAAAATTCGGACAGGCTATAGCTGACAAACTTCTTGAAAGCGGCGCAGATGTCATGGTTGCAGACAATGATGAGGATATCATCGAACAGTACTCTGCCAAGGCAACTACTGCCATAGAAGCTGATCTTACAGATCCTACAGCCATCAAAGCTCTTGGCATCTCCAATATAGACTGCGCAATAGTATCCATGGGCATGAGCCTTGAAGCCAGCATCATCTGCACCATGGTATCTAAAGAGTGCGGAGTAAAGTGGGTAGTAGCCAAGGCAGGAAGTGAGCGAATGGGCACAGTACTAAAAAAAGTCGGTGCCGACGAGATCATCTATCCAGAAGAAGAAAGCGGCATAAGAACTGCAAAAAGGCTCATTGCAAGTAACTTCCTTGAATACTTCGACATAAGCAATGAACTGTGTCTTGTAGAGATGGCCCCAAAGGATAAGTGGGTTGGCAAGACTTTAAAAGAACTTAATCTTAGAAAAAAATACGGAGTCAACGTAATCGCCATCAAGGACGGCGTGGTCAAAGAATCTATAGATCCTGACGAACCACTTAAAGCAGAAAACCCACTGATCATGATCCTTCATAAAAACAATCTCTCTAAACTTGATAAAGGAATAATGCTTTAAAAGCCACCAGTGTACCGGCTTATTCATATTCGATTGGAGATAATCTTGAATTAAATTAACTTATGAACTAAAACTTCCCACTTGGACGGACCGGCATCTCCAAGTGGGAAGTTATGAACCTTACGTCATCATATAGATACATCAACAGAACCGGATGAACCTCCGGAATCTACAAACACAGCTGCTACAGACGGCGCTCCTCCAGGGTCCGGACCAGCTCCTTCTATAGCGCCCATACCTGCTCCTCCCATCGTCATCGGCATTTTAAAGCCTGTGCCACTTCCCATAGAATGCGTGATTCCTGCTGCCTTCTTATCTTCCATATGCTTGAACATTCCCTTTAGATAGTCCATATTGGCCTTGGCTATCGCCTTATTTTCAGATGCTCTGTGCTTTTTCTTTAGTTCTTCAAGATCTTCCTCACTCATATTAGGATTGGCTATCTCCATCTCTTCAAGCATCGCCATAGTTTCTTCAAGCATCTCAAGCTCTTCTTCACCAAACTCAGATATCATCTCATTGATAGAAGCAAAAGCTTCATCAGATGCTTCCATCCCGCTTTCTCTGACGCTATCTACAACTTCAGCTATCATATCCTGCCTTGCTTCAAATATAGCATCTTCCTGCTTTTCTACTTCAAGTTCTGCAGCTTCTGTCATCATAGATTTAAGATCCTGAGTCTGATCCTCTTCTTTATCCATATTCTCTTTGCGCTTCTGAGAATGTTCTACGAATTCTTCAAGTTCTAAATGATGCTTTTTCTTCCTGGCAGCCATCTCCATTCTCTTAGCATGAGTAAGTGCCAGCTGCAGCTCTTCCGGGTCTCCTTCGCCTCTTCCTATCATACGCTTAACTTCAAGGACTTTTCTCTTAGCACTTAGTACCGCCTGACCTGCGCTCTGAGAATTCTTGGCCCTAAGTATCTTATTAGCAACGTCTTTATAGTTATACTTTTGGACTACAAGTTCCTCTTCCTCCTCTTCTTCATCAGGTGCTCCGGACATTTTGAGGAAATCATCCACGTAGTTCGAAGGCTTAGGATCCAGTATTCCGGTCTTTTGAAACTGCTCTCTTTGCATCTGCTTCATCTGATCCATATACTCTTTTTGCCTTTGTTCCTTCTGCATCTGACGAAGACTATCTCTTATCTGTTTGAGCTGATCTTGTTTACGCTTTTTGGCATCATCATTTATTCCATCAGCTACTTTGTTAAAAGAATCATCCCCTGACGATTTTGCATTTGAAGACGCAAAAAGACCGGAAGCATATGAGGACACACTTCGTCCGCCATTACTTCCGGTTCTTGTCATACTATTGTTATAAAAGGGCAGATACCCCTCTATTCTAAAACTTCCTGCCATAATATCTACCTCCATGTAGAAAAGCCTTAAATCCGTTTTAAAGGCCGACTTCCTTGATACCAGCCAAGTCATTAGCAGGGCATACCTATACTTATCTCTTCATATATATCGGATGTTTTATGTTATATCTTAACACTTGGGCAGATCAGTATCCCTCAAGCCTTTGCATGGCTAGGCAGTATATAAATCATTGTCACACTTTTTAATCATTTTATAGAATTCATGAGCGTGATAGATGCAGATTTTTATTCTGCTCGGGGTCCACCTGTCTGAGCGAAGCGAGTTTGGACCCCAGAATAAAAAACTGCAGATATCATGCCATGAATTCATGAAATGATTAACAGTGTGACAATGATTTATATACTGCCTAGCCATGCAAAGGCTTGGGGGATGCTGATCTGCCCAAGTTAGAAGTTTGAATTTCCTGATACAAAAAGCAGTGCGTTAATATTCCTGAATCCTATTTATCAGATCCATATAATCGCTGCAGTATTTCTCATATACACCTTCAACAGCTTTTTTAAATCTTTCTTTCTCTTCATCAGAAAGATATATTATATGGCAGCCTCCATCCATGACACGTTCAAGTGATACTTCTTCTCTTTCCTTCCAGAGTTGCCTTTCGTACATGGCTGATTCTCTGGCACAGGATACTATGATATCTTTTTCTTCATCAGTTAATTTATCATATGTAGTCTGCGATATGAGCTGCAGTTCAGGAATTCTGGTATGTTCATCGACTATATAATATGGAGCGACCTTGTAATGCTCCATAGACTCATAACTTGATAAGTTGTTCTCAGCGATATCTACGCGGCCTGTCTGCAAGGCAGAATAGACCTCATCGAACATAGTAGGATAAGATATCGCTCCAAGACTCTTTATAATATCATCCATGATATCCGAATCCTGAATACGTACCACTTTGCCGCTCATATCTTCAAGACAGTTTATAGGCTCATCTGAATAGAAATTCCTGACACCTGCATCATACCAGGATAGTGCTACCATGCCTGTTCCATCAAATGAGTCCATTATCTCCTGCCCTATATCTCCGTCCAGAACCTTCCACATATGATCCGCATCCTTGTATAAATATGGCATGACAAGGACATTGGCTTCATCATTGTACTCGGTAAGGCCTGACATAGATGCTCGTATGAAGTCCAGTCCGCCTCTTGTCAGCTCTCTTACAAGATCAGGTTCATCTCCAAGCTCCGAATCCGTATATACTCTTATCTGGATTCTGCCCTTAGACCTCTCATGGACAAGATATGCAAATCTGAACGCCCCAAGTGATGTAGGATAATCCTTGGCCTGATTCTCTGCATAAGAAAAAACGTACTTGGGATTAACATCCTTATATTCTTCACATATAGTCCTGTACTGAGGTAGAACATCATCTCCTGTATCTGTCTTTCCGCATCCCATGATCAGTCCTGAAACAAATCCCAGGATCAGCACTATACATACAAATATTCTTATTTTATTGTATGAAAAAAGATCTTTTGCCATGCAGCATCTCCTTAGAAAAGCACCCTAT
Organism: Butyrivibrio sp. TB; assembly: GCF_900110805.1. Classification (NCBI taxonomy): domain Bacteria; kingdom Bacillati; phylum Bacillota; class Clostridia; order Lachnospirales; family Lachnospiraceae; genus Butyrivibrio; species Butyrivibrio sp. TB. The sequence continues at coordinate 172,673 of NZ_FOER01000003.1, forward strand.
GCTTTCTTCCTTGGATATAATTATACAATTCTTTTCTTTGACCCTTTAAGATCCTGTCTGTAAGAATATATGCATGCTGACCATCCGGAACAGGAATCAGTACAAAGGGTCTGTTTATAGTTGCCTTATAATCCTTCCATTTTATCATCTGACTATGACTATTAACACTTATATGCATACCGGCATCATCAAAATAAAGCAGTGTCTCATCTTTGATGCTCTCTGCCTGAGCAGACGACCTTATGTATATAGTTGCAGGCTGTATCACAGGAAAAAGGCAAAGCCCAAATACCATGATCCCTTTAAAGAACAAATGAGCATCACTCCATCTGGCAACTATAAGCACCGCCATGGCAACTGTAAATATGATATTTACAAGTGCAGTCCACTGACTGTATATATTACTCATATTGAATATAAAATAATCGCCCTTGGTATTCCTGAACTTATATTCGAATTTCATATTCTCTTTTCTCCGCATTTTAATAATTTGCTGTTTTATTATAAAAACGTTTTATTTTAAAAATAATTGTTTGATCAAAATGTTTTTTAATGCATAGGCCTATTAAAATAGACTCCCAGCCTGTGGCAGCCGGGAGTCATGATCATAAAAGTTCCAAATCAATCTCTATTAGTATCCAAGCAGGTTAGGTATTACAAGACTGATAGCAGGAACAAATGTAATGAGGATAAGTGCAATGATCATCATCACATAGAATGGTAACTGAGCCTTGACTACCTTCTCCATCGGCTCTTCAGCTATAGCTGAACCGATGAACAATACTGCTCCTACAGGTGGAGTCAGAAGTCCGATACCACAGTTAAGTACCAGCATGATTCCGTACTGGATAGGATCAATGCCGATTGATGTAGCGATCGGTAGAAGGATTGGTGTTGATATCAGGATGATAGGTGCCATATCCATGATCATACCAAGTATCAGAAGTATCACATTAAGAAGGAGGGCGATCACATAAGGATTGCTGGATACTCCTGTTATAGCCTTGGCTGCAATTTCCGGAACATGAAGAGTTGTAAGGCAGTAACCGAATACATTGGATGTTGCTATTAGTATTAAAACTATAGAAAGAGTATCAATACAAGAATCAATTACTTTCCATACACCTTTCCATGTAATTCCCTTATAAACATAAATACTTACAAGAAGTGAGTAGATAACTGCAATAGCCGCAGACTCTGTAGCTGTAAATACGCCGGCTACAACTCCCACTACTACTATCAGTATAGCTGACAGTGCCCAGATAGAAGTCCTGAACTCTCTTCCTAGTCTATTAAGGCTGAACTTCTCTCCCTTGGGATAATGTCTTTTTTTAGAAATGATATATGATCCAACCATAAGACATACTGCAAGAAGTGCTCCCGGAAGATAACCTGCAAGGAAGAGTGATCCAACTGATAATCCGCCTGCGGTAGTTGCATAGATTACCATGTTGTGAGATGGCGGAACCAGCATACCTTCTACTGAAGATGAGATAGTAACTGCTGTTGAGAAGTCCTTGTCATAACCTCTGTCTACCATCATAGGTATCTCAAGTGATCCAAGAGATGCAGTATCAGCTGCTGCAGAACCGGATATTCCTCCAAAGAAATAGGATGCTACAATGTTGACCATTGCAAGTCCACCTGTCATCCAGCCTACACAGGCGTCTGCCAGATTCAGAAGTTTTTCAGAGATACCACCCGATCCCATCAAAACGCCCATCGTGATAAAGAACGGTACAGCCATGAGGGAGAAAGAGCTGATACCCTTGATCATCTGCTGTGACAATGTTGCAAGCGGAAGACCCTGATATGCAAGGCATAAAAGAGATGATATCGCAACCGAATATGCAATCGGGAATCTCAAAAATACCATTACAAGGAAGCTGATAAGAAGGAGTGCGATAGCTGTAGTATTAATAGTCATGCCTTAACCTCCTTTGTAAAAAATCTCTCAATATCAAGAACGATCCTCTCTATTTCAAAAAAGATCATGGCAATTCCTGCAAGAGGAACAGGAAAATACATCCAGAATTTAGAAAGCCAGGGCATACTGATGTAAGTTCCCTTAGCGCCGATCGACAGAGCATACTCCCAGCCAATGACCAGCATGATGATAGCAAGTATCAGCACTGCAACATCAGCCACAAGATCAAGAGCTACGATCATATTCTTGGGAAGATATCTGTCAAAAGAGGTCATTCTGATATGTGCATTTCTCTTTATCGCAAGTGCAGCTGATAATACTGCCATGTAAGCCATAAGTGTGAGAATAAGTTCCTCACCCCAGTTTGGAGCGGGAATAGCTGTAATATAACGAGCAAGAACGATCCAGCTCGTGATCAAGATATCCGCAACCAGGAGTATCTTACAGATATTAAGAAATATCTTGTATACCAGCTGGTAGATGGGTTCTATTTTTCGAAGTCTATTAAAAATTTCAGGCATATGATAACCCCCAATCGTAATACATAAAAATCTTTTTTATCAGGCCAGGTCAACTATTATGATCCATCAACCCCAATATTCAGGCCCCGGAATTTATTTCATGACATTTATATAAGTATTGCCATACAAGTGCCATAAATCATCCGAGGCCTGAAACTTTTTTTAAAAAATATTATTTTGCCATATCAAGGATCTGCTGATAGATATCTGCAAGATCTCCTGTTGCATACTGTTCTACGATTGGCTTACAAGCTTCCTGCCAAGGAGTCTTATCTTCAACTTCAATGATGGTACGTCCATCTGCTTTGAGCTGCTCGAGAACTTCATTCTCTTTCTGCTCAGATACTTCTCTGCAATAATCTGATGCGATCTTACCTGCATCAAGGATTACCTGCTGCTGATTCTCTGTGAGCTCGCCCCATGACTTCTCTGTGATTATAGTCATCATAGCGCCAAGTGTATGTCCGTCCATTGTAAGGTTAGGACCAACTTCATCAAAGGAATTGGACTTATAGTTAGCAGTTGGCTGCTCAGCTCCGTCAATTGTTCCATTCTGAAGTGACTGATATATCTCTGACATAGAAACAGGTGAAGGTGTTGCTCCAAGATTCTGAACCATTGCTGTCATAACAGGGTCATTGGATACACGGATCTTCATATCCTTCATATCTTCAGGAGATGAGATTGGCTTATCAGGTGCTGTGAAGAAATGACGGAAGCCCTCTTCACCATAGTACAGCCCCTTAACTCCAAGACCTATCTCGGATGACTGATTGAGGAAGTCCTGAGCAAGATCTGAATTAGCAAATGTCCAGAAATGATCTCTATCCTGGAAAGTGTAAGGAAGTGAAAGAAGTGTTGCCTTGTCACATCCGTATGAATTAAGTGCAAATGCTGAAATACGGCAGATATCGACTGTTCCTGTTCCGCCAAGCATACCATCAAGGATGTCTGCTTCTACGCCCAGAACACCGCTGCCCTGAAGATCAATCGTAATAGAACCGCCAGACATGGCTTCTACTGCTTCTTTAAATTTGGTATCCATAGCTCCGCAGATAGTTCCTTCAATAGGATTAACCTCTGCCATAGTAAGAGTTACAGCAGGATCAGCAGCTGCTGCTTCATTAACCTCATACTCTGATTGCTCCTCAGATACATTAGTATCTTCTGTATCCTCTTTTACTTCCTGTGAAGTGCCCTGACTGCCTTCAGTCTGGGCAGGAGCATTGAGACCGCAGCCTGACATCATGGCTACTGCTATAGATGCGCTCATAAGTGCACTGAAAAGTTTTTTTCTCATTTTGTACCCTCCCGTTATTATGTGGTTTGTTTTACAAGCACATTATATAAGCGGGAAATAAAGGTACAAAATAGCAATATTTTTACATCGGGTAGTAAATTTTGAACTTTAATTAATTATTATGTATAGTTTAGATAATATTCTTTTGATAAATATGTTGAATATGCACAATTTTGAAAGCTTTTTGATTTTAACTCTTTATAATTCATAAATAATCTGATGAAGTTATCTCACTGATCCGTAGTCCTATATTCACTCGGAAGAGCCTTCATGACTCTTTTAAATACCTTGGTAAAATAGTTAGAATCCTCATATCCGACCTTTTTACCTATTTCCTTGACGCTCATACCGGTTGTCTTTAAAAGCTCAACTGCCTTTTTGATCCTATAATCAGTCAAAAAGCTTATAAAACTCTCACCAAAGTGCTGTTTGAATAATCTGCAAAAATACACTTCCGAATAAGCAAACTTATCAGCCATAACCTGAACAGACAGCTCTTCTCCATAGTGATCTTCTATGTATCTTAAAATAGCATCTGCTGTACTTGCCTGTGATCTGGAGCCTTCTTCATAGCTTTCAATCTGTGAAGATGATTTTTTTAGTATACTTACTCTCATGGCTTCTTCGACAGACAATACCAGTTCCTTGTCATCGCAAGGCTTTAACAGATATTCAAGTGCATGAACAGAGATAGCCTTCTTGGCATAATCAAATTCATTAAAAGCAGTAAGGAATATTATGCTGCAATCACTCCCCATCTTCCTTATAGCCTCAGCAGCTTCAAGACCATTCATCCCGGGCATCTCGATATCCAGAATCAGAAGATCTGCTTCGAACTGCCTGAATTTATCAACTACTTCTCTTCCGTTTTCTGCAACTCTTATCTCGCACCTGTCCTTAAAATTGTCGATGAGTTTTTTTCTAAGGACCATTCTCTCTATCATTTCGTCATCTGCTATCAGTATCTTATACATATAGTCACCGTTGTTCCTTTGTTCATAGTACTTTCCACTATCACTTCGCTGTCATTATAGAGGCTGCTGATCCTCTTTTGAACATTGTACAGTCCTATTCCTGCATGTTCCTGGGTTACGGAGATTGATTTGGTATTTAATTCATCAACCTTGTCCCTGGACATACCTGCTCCTGTATCCATAACTTTTATATATAGGGTATTGTCCTTCTTGTAAGCACTAAGTTCTATCCTGCCACCCTCTTCTATATGAGCGATTCCATGAACTATTGAATTCTCAACAACAGGCTGCAAGAGGAATGCAGGTACCGTTATACTTGTCGTATCGAGATCATCAGCTATATTTTTGATATACATAAGCCTTGATCCAAATCGCATCTTCTGAAGATACATATAGTCATCGATGATGCTGATCTCCTGGGACAATGATACAAACTGCGAACTGGTCCTTAGATTATATCTAAAAAGATGTGAAAGGCTCTTGATCATCTTGTTGGTCGTTTCTGCATCTTCAAGTTCTGCCATTCCGGATATAACATTTAGAGTATTAAAAAGAAAATGCGGATTGATCTGGCTCTGCAAAAGATCGAGTTTGGCAAGGCCAAGCTGCTTCTCTATTTCCAGTTTCTCCATCTCTTCTTCATGGATACGGTCAGTCAGTTCCTTATTCTCTTTGAGAGTAGTTATATGCTCTGACATGGCATGCTTCATAATATTGAAGGTATCTACAAGTTCTCCTATCTCGTCCTCATTGGACACCTTGATATCCTCTTTATCAAATCTTTTCTCAGAGATATCATGAACACCTCCGGCCAGCATCTTGAGCGGCCTTGTAACAGTTGTCGACAGAAGTCTTCCAAAAGCGATGGTAAGAAAAAGAGCTGCAACGCTTATAACAACGAGAACAAACGGAAGCCTGTCTATAATAACCTCTTTCATTGAATACAGAAGGCTTCCCTCTTTGACAGTGATCTTGGTAAGATCCTGAATATATGAGTAGATGCAGTTCTGCATGTCATAAAGATCATAGATCTTCTGATTGAGCTCTCCCATCAAGACCTCATCAAGAACCTCATTTCTCTGAGATTCATAATAGTCGTAGGCATTGATGATCCTCCAGGTTCTTGCATATCTCTCGGATCCTATATCCCGGTACGAATAGGGAAGCCCTGTGATACAGGCTCTTGTATGAAGGCATGCCTTCTCATAATTTTCTTTGTTGGTATCTATATCATTTCGAATATATTTTTCCAAAGCTGCATTCTCTTCTTCAAATGCAGTCTGTACATTAACACATTTGCTAAGATCAGATTGAACCTTGCCTAGGCCTTTTACTGATCCTCCGATTATAAACATGTTGAAGACACCTACCGCGATCACTATAGTTATGATGGTAAGTGAGTATATCCTTGTTTTTCTTTCAATTGAGAGCCTTAGCCACAGTTTTTTTGCTACATTCATATTATTTATTTCTGGTTCAGATTTTCCCTTTATTATTCCGAGCATTTATGCTTACAATATTTCATAATACTAATTTAACTTGGAGGTTTTCAGTATGAAAAACGACAGATGGGTATTCCACAAAGATATAACGCCTACAGATCTTGGCAACGGCGTAGTAAGGCGCGTACTTGCTTACAGCGGTGATGTAATGACCGTTGAGAATCATTTTGAAAAAGGCGCTGTAGGTGCTCTTCATCATCATCCCCACACCCAGATCACTTACGTAGTAAGTGGAAGATTCGAGTTTGAAATAGATGGCGAAAAGCATATTGTTGAAAAAGGTGACACGCTTCTAAAGACAGACAGTGTAGAGCATGGCTGCGTATGTCTAGAAGAAGGTATCCTTTTGGATATCTTTACCCCATATCGTGAAGATTTTGTAAACGACTAATGTGCTGACTTGTTCATATCTGATCAAAGATAAATGAGTAAGTACACTAGTATCTCCCCTCAAAATTTACCACTATAAAATAGCACGTTTCCTGTAAGAAAAAAAGACTCCCGTTTTAGAACAGATTCCTGCGATGCAAGTTTCTATTCTAAATCGAGAGTTTTTTTCTAAAGGCATCCGCTATAGTTTACTCCGGATATACCAGCTGATCTTCGCTTATGTTATAGAGCACATTATTCAGGTATCTAGCTGCAAGAAAGTTAGCCATTGCAAGGTTCTGATCCAGATAATTGCCGCAGTCTCTTGCCGCTGCCCCGGGGATATCACCTTCAAAATCTCTTATGAATTCAAAAAGTCTTGTAAGAAGGTTCACAATATCCCTGCTATCAAGATCTCCTGCCAGAACCAGATAGAATCCTGTCCTGCAGCCCATAGGGCCAAAATATATGGTCCTATCACCAAACTCCTCATCATTTCGAAGAAATGTTGCACCAAGATGCTCTATCGTATGTATTTCTGCTGTATTCATAACAGGTTCCTTGTTAGGTGCTGTCATGCGAAGATCGAAGGTTGTGATCACTTCCTCTCCTACAGTATCCCTGCGTGATACATACACGCCAGGTACTAGTTTTAAATGATTAACTGTAAAGCTTGCTATCTTTTCCATGTCATATCCTTTCTCATCAATTGTTTACTACCGCTCACGCTTGAACAGACAAGCATCCCTAATGACTTTATAGGATAGTTTACGTTCTTCACACATATTCAGACAAAGTCACTACATCATTTCCACTCCAGGTATATAGCGCCAGAAGCGTCTGATCATAAGTATGCATCTTATGAATCTTATTAGACGGATGCAGGATCACTTCACCGGGCACTCTTTTGCTGGTTGCTCCTTCAAGTGTCCATTCTGCAGTCCCTGATAGGACTTTGTATAGCTCTATGGCAGGATGTCTGTGCTCCGGGTACAAAGTGTAAGGTGATATCAATGTAAATCCAAGGCAGAAATCATCTGCCTTATACGGGGCTTCAGGCCCTATAAGCTCTGCCCATCCCATATATGAACCTAGGTCTTTCTTATCTTCTCTTTCTTCGTAGTTGTACTTCCAGGGAAGATAGTCTAATACTTCCCTGATAAGCCTTAGCAAGGGCTCCGTCTCTTTAGATCCATGAAGAGTAGATGACTCTGCATATTTCAAAAGTGGAGACGTGCTCTTTTCAAATGAGCCTGTCTGCTCCGGAATGACTGATGATGTCACCCTTGCTATTTCTTCCTTTATTTCTTTATTTATGTCTTTATCAAACTCATTATTATGAATAAGATGATCACCTATATTACTATTAGAATCATTATGATCTTTTTCATAGTTATTACTGTCTTTATTATTTTCATTCAAAAGCTTTATAGCTTCATCGATGATCTTTCTGATCTTTATATCTAGTTCTTTAGACATGTGACTTCAGCACTACGACTGTATGTCCTATGCTGCCTCCGTTTTTGAAGATTTCAAAAGCTTTAGTTGCAGTAAGTCTCTTATCTTCAAGCGCCTTCTCGATTTCAAAAGCTTTTTGGCCGGACTCTTCTACGCTGACTCCCTTAAAGGCTTCTTCAAGATCTTCTGCCCTATAAAATATGAAGGGGCCAAATCCCTCTTCTTCCTGCCTTGCATACCCTCCTATTACGTCCAAAGGCTCAGCCTGAACCTTCCACTGATAGGTATAGATCTCAGATTGTACCCCGGCCAGTTCTCCAAGTCTGATAAAAGAGCTAAGAGGTACTCTTCCTCCCATTAATGAAAATACAAATCCATCATCCGTAAGATAATCACCGGCCTGAACCAAAGCCAGATAGTGAAGATCCAGCATATCGCCATGAACCTTATCAGGTATTCTTTCTACTCTTTTTTCAAGATAGTGACCACTGTTGCGACTGTCTGTGACTTCCTTGTCATCTGCAAGCGGCACGTTCGGAAGGTTCTCGTATATGACGTCGAACTTCGGACGATTTTCAGGTTCTGACTCATTTGCAAATGGAGCAAAGAGGTCGCCTGCACCGCTAAGCAGATTGTAGGTGCCAGTTTTCTTAAGTCCTTTTTCAACATTTTGTCTTGCTATATCTACAACGCTCTTCTGAAGGTCTGTAAAGCCAAGGGTCTTAGCTCCCAGTATCTCCGCGCCTGCAAGAACATCAAGGCCTGAGCCTGTCCCAAGGGAAAGGAAAGAGCCAAAGTCCTTGCCATTTTCCTTTCTTGCGATCTTAAATGCCGGAACTGATACAAATGAAAGCCAGTCGCTCTTAACATCTTCGACCTGAGGCAGATAAGCGTGAGACTCAACTGAGATGTCAACTTTATCCTTTATATGATCTGCATCATTTTTTAACTCAAAGTATTTCTTTATATCAACTTCAATATTCATACCGTCCTCCAAAATGCTTCATAAACTCGTTGTATTAGGGTTTTCGCCCTGAATTCAGGCCTCCGGCAAATAGATACAAATGCCTCATGTGAAAATAACCCTGATTTTTGTAAGGGGGTTATCCGCTGTCGTAAACACGCTGTACTTTCGCTCCTAACCCCCTAACAAAAATCAGGAACATTTTCAAAATCGGCATTTGTATCTATTTGCCGGAGGTCTGAATTCAGTTGAAAGTACTTGTCTACTAATTACAACGAGTTTATATCAGCCTGCAATCTGCTCTACTTCGCTTATATTTACTGCTTTATTAATTGCCTGTGCAAAATCTGCGATAATGTCTTCTGCGTCTTCGATTCCAACAGAAACTCTAATCATATCTTCAGGAATTCCTGCCTTGTGTCTGTCTTCAGGGCTCATCTGGGAATGGGTGCTGGTTGCGGGGTGAAGGACTGAGGTTCTTGCATCTCCTACGTGTACTACAAGTGCAGCTACTTTGAGGGATGCAAAGAAAGCCTTTATAGCTTCTCTTCCGCCTTTAAGTCCGAAGGTCAGAACACCGCTTGCTCCGTCGTAGTCGAAGTACTTCTCCACTCTCTTATGATTTGGATTATCTTCAAGTCCCGGATAGTTGACCCAGTTAACTGCTTCGTTATTCTGAAGGAACTTGGCGAGCTTAAGCGCATTGTCTGAGTGTCTTGGAACTCTTAAATGGAGTGATTCAAGACCAAGATTTATAAGGAATGCGTTAAGGGGACTAAGTACCGGGCCGTAGTCTCTAAGGTACTGAGCTCTTGCCTTTGTGATAAATGCTTTATTTCCAAACTTACCTGTGTAAGAGGTGTTCGCGTACTGCTCATCAGGCTCTACGAAATCAGGGAACTTGCCGTTAGCCCAGTTATAGGTTCCGCCGTCTACGATGATGCCGCCAAGAGCTACTGCATGTCCGTCCATGTACTTGGTTCCTGAATGGATGACTATGTCAGCTCCGTGCTTCAATGGTTTACTTAAGAAAGGAGTTGCAAGTGTATTATCTACCAGAAATGGAACATCGAACTCTTTAGCAAGTGCTGAGAATTTATCGAAGTCCAGAATTCCAAGTGCCGGATTACCAAGCGTCTCGCCGTATACTATCTTGGTGTTAGGCTTAAATGCTTTTCTCAGCTCTTCTATCGGTGCTTCCGGATCTACGAAAGTTGTCTCTATTCCAAGCTTTCTAAGTCTTACATCAAGAAGAGTATAGGTTCCGCCGTAGATGGCATTGGATGCTACGATATGGTCACCTGCCTGAACTATAGTTGATATTGCAAGGAATACTGCTGCCTGACCTGACGCTGTTGTAAGAGCTCCAACTCCGCCTTCAAGTGCTGCCACCTTAGCTTCTAATGCATTCAGTGTAGGGTTGCCTGTTCTTGAATACTTATTACCACTTTCCTGAAGTGAAAAGAGTCTTTCAACCTGATCAAGATCTTCGTATTTATATGTAGTAGACTGGTATATAGGAAGTACTCTTGCTTCGCCGATTCCGGGTCTATATCCTGACTGTATGCATTTGGTTCCGATTCCCCAGTTCTCTTCTTTATCGATAGACTTTAAATTACTCATAACCATGTCCTCCTCTTGCCACTTTTTGTTTTCATACTATTCATACCGTTTAGGTAGGAATAACTGTTAAATGAATAATACGCCCCCTCAAAACAAAAAGCAATACCTACAGCTATAGATTTTAACTATAGTTTGGTATTGCTTTTGACTATATTGTAAATATATAGTTCCAGATATCATGCCTGGTTACAGGATGTAACCAGGCATGTATAGAAATACATGGATGAATTTTTATGCTTTGGAATTTATAACACCTTCAAGCTACTAAAATGCTTTATAAACAGTACGTATCGGTGCTACCTCAGCTGGTGATGTATGTTTCAAGTGCGTAGCTTAAGTCTCACGAGACAGCCTTTTCGTCTTCATAATACTGAGCCTGGGCATTCCAGAGTTCGTAGTACTTGCCGGATTCATCTTTGAGCAGATCCTTGTGAGTTCCCTTCTGAATCACCCTGCCTTCATGGAATACAGCTATCTCATCACAGAACTTGCAGGAAGAAAGTCTGTGGCTTATGTATACTGCTGTTCTGTCATCCACCATATCATTGAATTTCTCATATATCTCTGCTTCTGCGACAGGGTCAAGCGCTGCTGTAGGCTCATCCAGTATGATGAAAGGAGCATCTTTGTAAAGGGCTCTTGCAATAGCGATCTTCTGAGCTTCGCCGCCGGAGACATCAACGCCTTCTTTATCCAGATCCTTGTAAAGATGTGTCTTAAGGCCTTTGGGCATCTTATCAAATCTGTCATCAAAGCCTGCTTCCCTCAGGCATTTCATAACTTTAGCTTCATCATATGCATAGCTTGTTGCAACATTCTCACCAAGTGGCATTGCAAACAATTTGAAATCCTGGAAAACTATAGAAAAGATATTCATGTACTCATCATAGCGGTACTTCCTGATATCGATTCCGTTTAGGAAGATCGTACCTTCTGTAGGATCATAAAGTCTGCATAGAAGCTTAATAAAAGTTGTCTTGCCGGATCCGTTCATGCCAACGATAGCAAGCTTTTCGCCAACAGTAAACTTAAGATTTACATTTCTAAGAGCATAGTCATCACTTCCAGGATACTTGAAGGAGACATTTCTAAACTCGATCTCATACTTGTTATCACGCCTTTTTTCAGTTGTGAGACTTCCCTGATACATATTGTTGGGGAGACTTAAGAATTCAAAAGTATCCTCTAGGAACTTACCGTTACTCTTTAATTCTTCAATCTGAGATATAAGTCCATTTATTCCATAGAAAACGCCTGTAACAGCTGCAATATACTGAGTAGCAGAGCCTATCGGAAAAGCTCCTGCCCATGCCTTGGCACATACAAAAAAGTATATGATGCCGGCCATTATATTCTGAAAAACAACAGAGAGGGATGAAAGAATGCCTACCTTACCTATAAACTTTTCAGCAAGTGAAGACTTTTCTGTAAACATATCACCGCTGCTCATATAACTTGTTGTAATCTTATCCTGTCTGTAAAGTCTTATATCTGCTGCCCTTGAACGGTCGTGAGAAAACCATCCATAGGCTGAAAATCTTCTGTTTCCAAGTCTTGCTTCATCCGAATAATCAGACCATGCCTTCTGCCTGAAGCTAAAAAAGTATCCGGAAAGTGTTGCATTAACTACCATAAGTACTACTATCAAAGCAGCAATCAGCGGATTATTAAGAATAGTAGATTTGCCTTTTGTAACAGGAAGTACAAACATACTAACTGATAAAGCAAGACAGCAGATAATTGAAAGTACAGAATCAAGTAGATTTTCCAAGCAGTATATTGAACGGAGCAGCCCCCAGGATGACCAGTTCATGTTCTGCTCTATCTGCGCCTGCATATCTGCAATCTTTTGACTGTCAACATCGACATAGTCCATACTTGACTTTTTGTCTGCAAGAATTTTCTCGACAATTTGCCATAGTATATTATAATTTCTATGCTTTTCCAAAAGTCTTGCCAGTAACGAAGATATTACAGAAAGCCCTGCTGTTATCAAGAGTGTTATAAGCACCATTTTTGATATATCTTCTGCAGGCTCTGATGCTGCTATCATATTTATAAATCTTGCTGTAAGAGCAATTGGTACATAAATAGAAAATTTTGAAAAGAGCTTTGATATTATGATCAGTGTTATCATACCCTTTGAATATCTGCTCCAGATTTTTAAAGCTTTAAATTCACGCACTAGCGCTGTTTTCATCGAAATCTGATTCTTCATTGTCGCCATCCTCTTTATAGTATTTACTCTGAACACCATATATTTCTGCGTATTTTCCGTCTTTAGCCATCAGCTGTTCGTGAGTTCCCTCTTCTTTGATCTGTCCATCCTCTAAATATAGGATCCTGTTGCAGAATCTCGTTGAAGCCAGTCTGTGTGATATGAAAACAGACTGTTTACCTTCTGTCATCTCGTTATAGCGAAGGTAGATGTTGTTCTCTGCTATAGGATCAAGCGCTGCTGTCGGTTCATCAAGAAGGATGATCGGAGAATCTTTGTAAAGAACTCTTGCAAGCATTAGTCTTTGTGTTTCGCCTCCTGACAGTTCAAGGCCATCTTCAAATACATTTCTTGTTATCTGAGACTCTATACCTTTTGAAAGGCTGTTTATCTTATCCAAAAGACCTGCTTTTTCAAGACTTTCCTTAAGTTTATCTTTATCATAATCAGAATTTGTCTGAGTGACATTTTCTTTTATCGTAGCTGGAATAACTGAAAACTCCTGGAATACCGCTGAGAAAATATCGTAATATTCCTGCCTGTTAAACTCTCTTATATCAATTCCGTTAAGAAGTACCTGTCCATCAGTCGGATCAAGGAATCCTGAAAGAAGCTTTATGAGTGTTGTCTTTCCAGCACCATTAAGTCCTACAATCGCTATCTTTTCTTTGGGTTCAATCTTAAGGTTCATATTTTTGATAGTATCTTTATCAGCTTCAGGATAGCGATAAGTAACATTTCTTAATTCAAAAACATACGGAGCCTCAGGTACCTTTTTTCCGCCTTCAAATCTAAAGGGTTCTTCCCAATCGATGAATTCGCGTAAGATAGAAAGATCTATGCTCTGCTTATGAAGCTCCAGAAGTTGATTAAGGATTCCTCCAACCCACTCCGAATATCCTGTAACGGCCGCAGAATATAGGAGAAACTCTGACAACGTAATCTTTCCACTTATTGTCATTGATATCAGTACATAATATGCAACTGCATTTTTCAAAAAGGTAAGTACCACATCCAATAGATTTCCAAGGAAAAGACGCTTTTGATTTTTATTGATAAAAACTGTCAAAAGCTTCATATTCTTTTCCCAAAGATCGCCTGCCCAGTTCGCTACTCCAAACAGTTTGATCTCCTTTGCATAATTTCTATCCTTAAGTACATTATTACAATAGAACAGCTTGTTAACGATCTCCGCTTTTTCTTCCTTATGCTTGTAGCTGTAGTTGGAAATCTTGGCATTAACAACAAATCCTATTATTGTGAGCACCGTAACAATAGCTGCTATCCTTACATCAAGGCCAGATATCAGTATCAGATAAAAAACAAATCCAAGACTGTTTGCAATAAGCCCTTCCAGTGTTCCCCAAATAGCTTCAGTAGCAGAACTATTGCCACCAATAGCTTCATAAGCCTTTTCAGAAAACTCTATGAATTTGGTATCATAAAGGTTTGGATATGAAGTAGTGCAGCGTTTCTTTTCCAACTCTACAACAATACCAGCCCTAGTGCCGATTCTGCCAAACTCACTGTTTGCGTTTAGATACTCAAGTAATCCGCCAAAGAAAATCATAAGAAGTGTAAATACTGCCACCCTTATCACAAACTGCGAAAAGCTTCTGTCCTCTTCTACAACCTGTAAGATCATTGGCGCTACAAGCATTTGGATAACGTTTTTACCAAATGTAGTAAGCGCTGTTGCAAGACAGAAGAAAAGTACTATCTTATGACCGTTCCAGGCTTTGCTTATCATGAATGCTATATTACTTGGAATGGAATATTTTGGCTTTTTCTTGTTTTCCTTCGTTTTATCAGTATTATTATCCATAATTACCGCCCCATTTATTATCGTTCTAATCTCTTGGTGCCCGAATCATTTTGATTCTGTTTTCTTTAATTCTATTTTTGTGTTTTCGCAGCTTTTTCTCCGGATTGATTCGCTACATGTCTTTTGACATTGTAATCATAGCATAAAAAACATCCCCAAATTTCTTCGGGGATGAATTGCTTTATTTTGGGGATGAATTTGTATTTTACTTACATCTGCGGTATCAGGATCTCTGTTGTAAAGGCTCCATCTTCACTGTTCCTGCTAAGGTAACCGCCGAGCCTTTCTACGATTCCGTCAATTCTGATAAGGCCAAAACCGTGCCCTTCACCTTTGGTGGTGCTAAAGAGTTTGCCGATCTTCTTGAGCTTCTTGCCTGCTGTAAAGTTGGTAAAAGAAATATAGAGCTGAGTGCCCTTCATGTCCATATATACACGGATAATGCGCTCATCAGCAGGGAGCTCTAAACTCGCCTCTATCGCATTATCAAAAAGATTGCCTATGATACAGCAAAGGTCAAGTTCTGACATTTTGAGCTTAACAGGAATGTGGGCATCCACCTGAACATTTATATCTTTGGACTGAGCAAGAGATATCTTACTGTTAAGGATTGCATCCGCCATGGCATTACCTGTCTTTATAACGGTATCAACAGTATTAAGATCCGTATCAAGCTGATCCAGATACGCCCTTATCCCATCCATGTCATTATTAGCCGCAAGCGCCTTCATCATCTGAATGTGATTGCGGTAGTCATGCCTCCAGCCACGCATTTTCCTGTACATGTTATCGACTTCTTTGTAGTGAGTCTCTACAAGTTCGCGTTGGTATACTTCTATTTCTTTGTCTATCTTTTTTGTAAAAATATTCATAATGATATTCCACTCGTACTCAGATTCATTGATGCCATCTTCAGCAATTGAATTATTAAGTATTCTAAATCAAAAATATTACTGATTCAGGAGTTATTAATGATCGCGCGATTAACCTTCTCATAGCTTCCCCTTGGAAGCTGCACAGATCCGCCATCATTAAAGTAAATATCAGTTTTTGTAACCCTACTGATACAAGTCAGATTCACAATACAGGATCTTCCGACCCTGAAAAATCTCTCATCAAGCTCTTTTTCTATCTCGCTAAGAGTCTTTTTAACCGTAATATCCTTATCCGCATGAACAGTTATATAGTTAGCCCTGACATCAACATAGCGAATCCTGTAGATCGGAACCATATCTATCTCGCCACCCGCTTCAAGTATAAGCACCTTCCCGTCCTTTGAGATCTTCTTAACAGCCCTGTCAAGAACTTCAAACAGCTTATCCTCCTTGACCGGCTTCATCAGATAATGCAGCGCCGCTACCTCGTACCCTTCAGCTATATAATCAGAATAACCTGTTATAAACACTATCTGGACACTGTCACTTGCCTGCCGGATCTTCTTAGCCATAGTAACTCCATCCATCTTACCCATCTCGATATCCAGCAAAAGAATCTGATAGCTCTTATCTTCTTCATATTCAAATAAAAACTCTTCTGCGGAGGAAAAAAGACATATATCTACGCTATGTCCGCTTTGATGCGCCCAGTTACTTACAATATCTTTTATATAGTTTCTATCCACTTCTGTGTCATCACAGATAGCAATTTTGTAATCACTCATATTTTTATACTAACACAGCACTAAAAGATTTTGTAATTATTTAACCTATATTCACCCAAAAAGAGCCAGAGGTAAAATACCTCTGGCCCTTAATGTCTTATCTATAACTGTATTGAATCAATTCGTTCACTTCATGAACCCCATCTGCGTCAATATCAAATACATACCATGCATTACCGCTGCCGCTTGTAGGAACTTCAAATGTGTCCACGAGAACGCTTCCCTTGTATACGTTGACGGTTGCTCCTGATTCTGCTATCACAGGGTTGCCGCTGTAGTTATAGGCAACATACTTAAGCGTTTTTCCATTGAAATATTCGTTGTCGATATCTATAGTTATAGTTTTAAATCAATTCATTATTTTTTCCTCTCTGTCTTTAATTCGAACAACTGCCTATTACCGTTAAATTCTTTTCCATTAATATCTTTACCTGTTTAATAATATATCAGATAATGAATAATTGAATAGGGAATGATAAATTTTGTGCTTCTAGGAGTTTTAACAAAATACATTCAAAAAAGGGGTAATTATGAAAAGAAAAATATGCGGTCTATTATTGTCATCTGTTATGACACTATCACTACTGGCAGGATGTTCAGGACAAGGCGTATCGATTGAACTGCAAAATGATAATGAAGAAAAAGCAGATGATGTGGTTGAAACATCTAACGACACTGATTCTGAAAGTGAAACAGAATCAAATTCCGGCGATAGCTCATCGCAAGCAGATGATACCGAAAATTTTGAAGAATCTTCATTTGGAACGGAAGGCTATCCATATGATATAGATCCTTCTGATCCTAATCCGGAAAACCGCATGGCGCATAATATATATCTTAATCCTGATCTAAGTAATACTTCTAATGCTTTCACCGCTTACAGTATTGATTTCAAAACTTCCGATGATGCAAACAGTACTTACTGGTCACTTTGCAACTGGAACATGCATAATGGTAGCGGAGCCTATGCAGGTTTACAAAATGCTTCTAATAAAAAAGTTGCCGTATTATCCTTTTGGAAAAATGAGCATGCTACAGATTCAGATAAAGAACTTGCAACCTTAGTTTACCCGGATGATACAGCAGATACTTTTGACAATGAAGGGTCAGGTGTTAAGTGGATAAGAGATTATTCCTGGGAAAAGGATCACTGGTACAGAATGGTTATAAGAGCTTTTGACCCTGAATGGTCTGATGGAACTGTTGTTGAAGAGTGGGTTCAGGATAAAGAGAGCGGCGAATGGACTCTTTATGCAGCTTATGATACACATATCAAAGATTCTTATCTGGAAGGCAACATGTCTTTTTTCATGGAGAACTTTAATTCTAATGACTGCAACGAACTTAGAAGCATGAAGCTTAATAATATCTATGTAATGGAATACGGCACTGATACATGGACGGCTATAGATACTGCTACTCTCAGTATAGATACAGAGTGGGATAACAAAAAAGGCGGCTACAACTTTGGTGCTACTGATGAATATTTCTGGGGCTATACCTGCGGAAGCGGCGATGATTTTGTAAAAACCCAGGCTTCGCTTCCTAAAAAAGGAACTTATACTATCAAGATGTCCGACTCAGCTCCTGACTTTGATTTCGTTCATGATTACGGATTCGAGACAACTGTAAGCTCCGACCCACTCTATCGCATCCACGTCAACTGGACCTATTTTGATAATTATGAGGAAGATACATGGCGTGAAATGGGTATAGAACCTTATGAAAACGACGTATATGTAGATGTTTCAGACGGAAGCTCAACTATAGACATAACTTCTCTCAGATGTGAGACATTTGAAAATACTGATACTTATTATGCACTTGTAAACGGTACGGAAGAAAAGATCTACTCCCATGCTGTAGGCGAGGAAGGCTACAGCATTTGTATTTTCAGAGATGATCTTACATACAACATCTCCTGGCAGACCAGTACCAATACAATCGATACTGACTGCTATGCAGAGATCTGGGACGCAAATGACAACTATGAAGTAAGAACCCGTGATGATTATCTGGCAAGAAGCTATACCGGTGCATGGTACTTTGCCATATGCTCAGTTAAAAATGGAGTTCTTGGAGAATTTGATTATTACTAATATCTAAAAAACAGTTACCTGATACTTTACCATATGTTCCGTAACTAACAAAGTCCCCTAGAACTATGTATCGGAACAGATCAAAGCTCACATAATTCACCCCCTGTCACCTTCCGGTGATGGGGGATTTTGTTTATGACCAGAATTCTTCCACTTCTGCAAGTATTTCATCAGCAGGCAGAACTGTCGCCTTCTCAATCGGCATGTGAGTTTTCTCTAGATAATACTTGATCAGATAGTAACCTGTAGCATATCCAGCACAGTAAGGAAGTCCAACTTTTGGAAACTGCTGAATCTCCGCCAACTCATCACCGTACAGATATGCCGTTATCTCTGCAAATCCAGTCACATTAAGACCATCTCTTATTATCTCTTTAATAAGAGGCATCAGCTCCATATCAGTCTTGGTAACCCATGGCCCAAGAACCTCCTCTCCGAATATCGTCGTGGCATAGTTCTCTGCAAGCCCTTCGCTCACGATCATCTCTGCAAGATTTATATCATTTGTCCATTTTATATACTGATACCTTACATTATGATTAGTCTCATGTGCCAGTGCAGCCGGAAGCCTCTTAATAGTGTCATCAGATGGAATCAGCCATCCCATTATGTATCCGGGAATCCCACCATCACCACAGTAACCCTCATTCATGATCGTATAAGCATTCTTTGGATTAGCAAGAAATATAGAATAAAGATATTCTTTAACTTTAAGCTCAACTCCCTGATCTTCAAATCTATTAAGAGCTGTCTCTATAGCTTTCGTGCATGAATCCCAGATAGCCTCATCATATAGCGCTTCAATACTATCTTTATAATTAGTATTAATTTCAGAAGGTGGCATAAGTCCCAGTCTGTTATTGGCCATAATGATATCGTAACCTCCGGGATGCGTAGGCTTCATAGGAATATGATACTTATCCCACTTTCCCTTAAATGGCATCATCATTTCATAGCGGTAGATATCATCTTTCTTGTCCATATCTGCAAGCATGATTTTAGTATAGATATCCGGTGAAAATAATCGATTTAGTTTCATTAGTCATCTCCTTGATAGGTCATTTATAATTCATTCAAACATCCCACTTGGACGGTGCAGTATCACCCAAGTGGGAAGTTTAAGTAATTTATATGTATTTGTTTTAAAAACACTTTGATAATATGATTACTGACTGTATGATATAAAAAACTCGTAATCATTTATCTTCTTGTGATTACAAATATAAACTATTACGTAACGTAATAGTCAACATAAAAAAACGGTAGATCTTTAAGATCTACCGCCATCCAAACACATTATGATGTGTATACTCATATGACCATTACACTTGAAGTTGTTCAGAAATAATTGTTCTATCCGTCTCTGAAATTTCCAAACTATCAAACGCCTGTTCCATTGTAAAAGAAGTGTTTTTCATTAGCACTTTAACATTCTGCGTCAATGTCTTTATTCTATTCTCTTCGACACGTTCTTTGGCATATTTTTTGGCATATCTTTCAACTTTTTCACACACAATATCACGACCTTTCTCTGTTTCCTTGTAATGATGGAGTCCATCTGCCAAGAGTTTAAAATGCATATTCTTTGCATTCTTTGAATGGAAATCTTCTATCAGTCTTCCTATCTCATCGTTACCTTTATATTTACCATTAACATAAATAATATGTGATCCATCATTAAACAGACTATCTGTTTCTAGAACCACTCGTTCCACATGGTACAGCGGCAATCCTTTACCAAACTTATCATGCTTATAGAAGAATATCACATACGAATCCTTTAGGGCCTTGAATGGATCACCTTCTTTCAGCATCCTTGAATCCATGACAGCACTATGAAAACGTGTTCTTCTTACATGTGCTCCTTCTGAATTACCTTGAACTTCTACATTAAATTCAGTACCATCAGAATCTAAAGCATGGATATCAAGAGCAATGTCTCGTCCACCAATTTCAGGGCTTCGCATCTCGTCCTGTGTATAAACGCTTTTTACGGTTATTTTCCTTCCAAAAATGATACTTAGTACCAGCTCTGTTGCCGGTATATTTTTCTTGAAAACCAGTGCCATCAGATCATCATCAAACAGATCCATGTTGTCAACGATTTTATTAATATCTCGCTGATTATTGTCACTGGTGCTTGCTTCTAACTCTCCCATTAACTTTATAACTCTCCTTTAATGATAGCATCATACAAAAAGCCTTACAATTAAAAAACTATGAATAATAGTATGCCGACACTGAGGCCTCCATTATCGGTATACATCTTTATAATCAGTCATCTCTATAGCATTTACTCACCCCCAACTATCTTTTATTCAGCACTTTGCCACCTAATACCAGCTTAGCCTTTGCAAGCTTTATGCCTGAATTTTGTTTGCTTTTAAAACAGTTACTACTTGCTTGGCATTAAAACCATAATTGATTTTTTTAATCACCAAGCATGCATAATCTACTATACATTGATATTATACATTGTGCAACATATTAATTCAATTACGGATTGAATTGCGTAAGAAAATATGTTATGTTTTAATTATAGACTTGAAAGCAAATTCCAGATGATAACACTCCTTGCACACGTACATTCTGCTAAGGGCATTGAACTGGATTTTAGATTTTATCATTTCCCTTATAACAGCTATAGCAAAAAGGAAAGGAAAACATGAAGAAAGACATAGGTAAAGTTATTGCAAAACATCGCAAAGCGATGAAATTATCCCAGATAGACCTTGCCAGGCAGCTTGCAGAGCACAATATCGTCATTACCAACGCAGGAATCAGTGCCTGGGAGAAAGGAAACACTACCCCCAGCGCCGAAGCTCTTCTGACGGTCTGTGAGATACTTAAGATAAACGATATTTACACAGAATTCATTGGTGAGAATCCTCTGGATCCTTTTAAAGACCTTAATTCTGAAGGGGCTCAGAAGGCACTCGAATACATTGATCTTCTCAAAAAGTCCGGAGATTACAAGAAGCACAGCTCAGATATTATCGATATAAGACCTCGTCTCATGAAGATAGCTCTTATTTCTGCATCAGCAGGTACCGGTAATCTTCTTGATGAAGAGAACTTCGAAATGATGGAGATCACAGAACCTGTTCCTAAGAAAGCTGACTTTGGCGTATACATTACAGGAGACAGTATGGAACCCAGGTTCCATGACGAAGAGCTAGTCTGGATCGAGCAAAAAGACATGCTCGAATCAGGTGACATCGGACTCTTTTTTCTGGATGGAATGACTTATATCAAAAAATATGTAGTCAATAAATCGGGAACATTCCTGGTATCACTCAATGCCAAGTACAAGCCTATTGAAGTAGGCGAATATAATACTTTCAAAATATTTGGCAAGCTCGCCACAGATTAAGCATCTTTGCCTGATAAGAACACATCCTGTTTGCTTAGCCCTGATTGCCAAAACCTGATCAGTGCTCAGATTTGCACCATTAAAGTCATTAGATCATATGGATATTAACCAAAAAACTTACATCGCCATAGATATGAAAAGCTTCTATGCATCTGTAGAATGTGTTGCCCGAGGGCTTGATCCCCTAAGTGCCAAGCTTCTTGTAGCAGATGCAAGCAGATCCGATCAGACCATCTGCCTTGCGGTATCTCCTGCTCTTAAAGGTACCGGCGTTCCCAGTAGGCCTAGACTCTTTGAAGCCAAACAAGCGATAAGTAAATATGAAAAGCTCCACCATACCAAAGTCCGTTATATCACGGCAACTCCACGTATGGCGGAATATGAAAAGATCTCTGCACAGATATACGGAATATACCTAAAGTATGTATCACCCGAAGATGTCCATGTATACAGCATTGATGAATGCTTTATTGACTGCACGCCATATCTGCACTTCTATGAAGATGCCGCCAGAAAGGCCTGCCAGCATCCGGCCCACTTCATGGCGCTGACCATTATACGCGATGTTCTGAAGAATACCGGCATCACGGCAACTGTCGGGATAGGGACCAACCTATACCTTGCCAAGGTTGCAATGGACATAGTGGCCAAGAAAGCTCCCGCCGATAAAGACGGGGTCCGGATCGCATCACTTACGGAAGAAAGCTACAGGCTTCTTTTATGGGAGCATAAACCTCTCACTGACTTCTGGCAGATAGGTCGTGGTAAGGCTGCAAGGCTTGCCAGCAATCATATGTACACCATGGGTGATATAGCTGAACGTTCACAGCTGGATGAAGAGCTATTGTATAAAATCTTCGGTATTGATGCAGAAATACTGATCGATCATGCATGGGGGATAGAACCTGTCACCATGTATGATATTAAGCACTACAAAAGCGACAACCACTCCCTTACCAATGGTCAGGTACTTCCAAGGCCTTACAAATACCAAGAGGCCTGCATTGTATTTAAGGAGATGATCGACGTACTGTGCTGCGATATGTACAAAAAGAACCTTGTATCCTCAAGATTCACCTGGTGGATAAGTTACGATTACAAAAGCATGGAGTACTTCCCTGAATATGATGGAAGACTATCCATCGACTGGTACGGAAGACTCCATCCTGCTCACTCCAACGGAACTGTCAGATTAACTGCCGCTACTAATGCTGCAAATATCATCATTCCTAAGATCATGCAGGACATTGCCAAAAAGAGCGATCACAGGATCCTGCTTAGAAGGCTCGGTGTCAGTGCCTGCGATGTTACAAGCGATGATGGAATATATCAGCTGGATCTCTTTACTGATTATGATGCTTTGGATAGGGAGAAGAGAATTCACGCTGCTCTTCTTGAAGTCAGAACCAAGTACGGAGCCAATGCACTCCTAAAAGGAACAAACTTCTTGGAGGGAGCAACTACCAGAATGAGAAATGAGCAGATTGGTGGGCATAAGGCCTAAGTCTAACGAAGGAGGAACCACAATGTACAATACCACATATAACAATGCATTTCCTTCCTCTTTCAGATATAAGAATGTCTTAGAGAAAGGAAAGCCTGTGCATGATAAATACGACAGTTTTTCATTAAAGCATCCTGCCATGGACCTTTCCAGACGGGCGAAGATATTTAGTCCATTTGATGCACTTAAAGGATTTGATGACGAGCTTGCTAAGATGCAGACAGATGTAACAGACAATTACCTCGACGATACAATTCACATAGATGAAGCACCCTAAATCAGTTCACATAACAAGCAGTCCATCTTACCTATTCGAACAAAATATGTAGGCGAATTATTGTATAACTATCATGACAACATATGTTCATTGTAAAGTCAGACATTTACCTGCAGGAGATAATATTATGTGTACCAGATACGCTCTTGAAAAAGACCTTCCGGAATTAAAAGATATAATAGATGCAGCCTCAAGATCGAGACTCGTACAGAAATTTATTGATAGCTACGCAAGGCCATTCATAACTTATGGCGAAGTCCGCCCTACTGATATCGTACCTGTCCTTGCTCCAAATCCCAAAGGTGAGAGATGTGCATATCCCATGCAATGGGGCTTTCTATCTAAAGATAACAAGCGAACTCTTTTCAATGCACGCATGGAAACAGCAAGTGTTAAGCCCACTTTTAAAGATGCCTGGAAATCTCACAGATGCATCATTCCGGCTTCCTATTATTATGAATGGCAACACTTTAAAAGTCCTGATGGCAAAGAAAAAACCGGTGATAAGTTTGCAATCCAGCCTGCCGGATTAACTGTGACCTGGCTGTGCGGCCTGTACCGCATTGAAGAAGGCTATCCTGTCTTTGTCGTCCTGACAAAAGATCCAACCAAAGAACTATCCAAGATTCACGACCGAATGCCTCTCATACTTCCAACAGATAAAATTGATGACTGGATAAGCCCATCGTCAGATCCTGAAGAAATAGTCAGATTTGCTCTTGAAGATATGGTCATAGAAAAAGCTGAGAGTTAACGCTTCTCTCAGCTTTCTATCATCAGCCCACATGGGGAACTATATATACTTACAAATTCTTCGAAGATACTGCTCCTCCAGGATGGGAAGTCTCATTACACGATTTTCTTTAAAGGTTCTGTTGTATCTTCACTGCCCTGCTCTTCAATATCATCTAGATATTTTCTGATCTCATCGATATACATCTGTCCGATGCTGCTAAGGCTTATATGCTTGCCGGTGATATATCCTATCTCCATAGAACTGTCTGTCTGAATCCTATCATCTTCAAAAGGAACAGCTACGAAGTCGTCTCCATTAAGTTCCTCGCATATAATTCCGGAACACAGCGTATAACCGTTCAGACCCTTCATGAGATTGAGCATCGTAGCCCTGTCACAGGCCTTTATGACTCTGTCATAATCTTCTGTGCTGAGGACTTCTTCAGCCATATAAAAAGAGCTTTCATCACCTTGTTCAAAAGACAGGCATGGGTATCCTTTGAGATCATCAAAGTTTATTTTTGTACGGTCAGCAAGAGGATGTTTTTTCCAAAGGTATACATACGCTCTGCAACTTTTAAGGTGATGAAATTCAAGCTCCTTTTGTCTGAGTAATTTTTTGATAAAGACTCTGTTGAAATCGTTAAGATACAGTATTCCGATCTCGCTTCGCTTCTTCCTGACATCTTCTATGACATCAAGAGTTCTGCTCTCTCTGATGGCAAAATCGTACTTGGCTGTATCAAGATTTCCTGCAAGTTCTACGAAAGCCTTTACTGCAAAGGAATAGTGCAGAGTTGAAACTCCAAACTTCTTCCTGATATCATGATTGACACAGTATTTGTCCACGATGTCCTCATACTGGTCATACAAGTGTCTGAAGTGAAGCAGCGCCTCTGCACCATCAGGAGTAAGTGACACACCGTGAGATCCTCGTATGAAAATTGTTATTCCAAGCTCTTTTTCAAGATCCTGAATTGCATTGGTAAGCGAAGGCTGAGCTACAAAGAGCTGCTCCGCTGCCTTGTTATAAGAACCACACTTAGCTATATAGATCACATATCTTATCTGATTGATTGTCATATAGTCTGCACCTGCTCCCTGCCAAAAGATAAATGATTGGTTAACTTGCCATAGATAATCTTCCAAGGTCCTTTAGAACCCATAATTATTTCGAAGAAAAGATATTATCTTATTCTGCCGGTATAACTGCTCCGTTGTACTTCTCTTCGATAAACTTCTTAACTGCATCTGATCTAAGTGCTGCAACTACTGCCAAAATTGCAGGATCATTTTCATTGCCCTGCGCTACCGCGATGATGTTGGCAAATGGATTGTTCTCTCCACTTTCTGAGAAGAGAACATTAGAAGTGATACCGGCTTCAAGTGCCTTATTGGTATTGGTGATAAAAAAGTCAAAGTCATCTTTGGTAGGAATGATCTGAGCTGAGTCAAGCTCTACGATCTCTATCTGCTTCTCATATGATACGATGCTGTCTACAGTAGCGCTAAGAGTAGAATCTGTGCTGTCATCAAGTGTTATAAGTCCCTGATCTTCAAGGATCTTAAGAGCTCTGTACTCATTAGTGGCATCATTAGGGATAGCTACAACATCTCCATCCTGAATCTCATCAGCTGATGTATACTTATCCGAATATGCTCTGATAGGCTCTACATGAATGTCACCTGCATTGACTATAGTAAAACCATTAGTTTCATTCTGATCGTTAACATATGGCCAGTGAGCATAGAAGTTGAAGTCGATCTCTCCGTTCTGAGTCTTTTCAAGAGTTGTGGCATCAGCTGCTGTTGCTACAAGTACTACCTTAAGTCCTGCTGCCTCAAGCGCAGGCTCCACATACTCAAGAAGCTCTGAGTGTGGTGTGAGATCTGCGATAGCTGTGATCTCTCTAAGCCCGTCTGAGTTAACAGTACCAAGCTTAGACTGTGATATGTCATATGCAGACAGATCTATGTCAGGTACCTGGGTGTCTGTAATAGCAAGAGCATCGGAGGCATTTTCATTGCTGCTTTCCTGTGATGCACCACTATTATCTGTACTAGTTGTCTGTCCGCAAGCTGCCAACATGGCTGCTGACACCAGTAGTGATGTTGTTAGTTTCAGTGTTTTTGTCAGATTTTTTTTCATAATGTCTCCTCCTTTTTAGCCCTGCGCCGGATGATAGCAGGTGCCTTTTTATTAGTATATGTCTCGAAACATGGTCTCCAATCAGCTGTATGCCTTGCACCAGTATTACAAGGACATATACAGTTGCAAACAGAACATCGTGTTGAAACCTCTGATAACCAAATCTTACGGCGATATCACCTATTCCGCCTGCGCCGAACATTCCTGCAAGAGCTGTCATAGATATTACTGATATGACAGCAAGAGTATATCCTCTCACAAGAGATGGAAGCGTCTCAGGAATGATGACCCTGGTTATTATCTGGAAGTTGGTACTTCCAAGCGCCTTGGCTGCATCGATCTTACCTTTTTCTATCTCCAGAAGGCTTGATTCTACCATTCTTGCATACATTGGGATACAACTGGCTGCGATAGCGATGATACATGCATTGGTTCCGTAGGACTTACCAAAAAGTGCCCTTGATACCGGGATCATAAGTATTATCATTATCATCTGCGGCAGTGACCTTAAGATGTTGATGGATCCGCCCATTCCAGTATACAGTGGCTTAACAGGCGCAAGTCCTGTTGGATTGGTCACTGTAAGGACTACTCCAAGCACTGCCCCTATCACCAGCATTATGACGCTGGCTACAAGTGTCATGTACAAAGTCTCTGATACTGATGGCAGTATACTGTCCCACACATCTTTGGAAAAAGATGCTATGAAAACTTTAGAAAATGGCTCATTCAATAAACTCATGGCTTTCCTCTTTTCTTTTATTATTAGATTCCTGCACCATCACCAAGTTCTGCATGCTGCATCTGATTGAATACCTTAGCAAAAAGAGCTCCTGTCTTACTTGTAGGACTTCTAAATATATCCTCTACAAGCCCCTCTTCTGTGATCTCTCCGTTTTCAAGTACAGCCATCTTCTTGCAGGTATATTTGATAGCATCAAGCTCATGAGTGATCATCAGAATAGTTATATTCTTTTTCCTATTGATCTCTTTGAGAAGGTCGAGGATCTGAATAGTAGTCTGAGGATCAAGAGCAGATGTGGATTCATCTGACAAAAGAAGATCAGGATCACCCACAAGAGCCCTTGCTATTCCAACCCTTTGCTTCTGGCCTCCGGATAAGGCTCCCGGATATTCCGAAAGCTTATCTGTAAGGCCTACCATTTCTGCAGTCTCAAGAACCTTTTTCTTAATATCAGACTTCTTATAACCGTCTATAACAAGGGGATACGCTATGTTCTGGTATACAGTCTTGGATTCGAAAAGATTGAAGTTCTGGAATATCATTCCTATCTTCTTGCGCTTCTTCCTAAGCTCATTCTCCGAGAGAGCAAGGATCTGCGTACCATCAACATAGATCTCACCGCTATCCGGAGTTTCAAGTCTGTTGATACATCTGGCAAGTGTTGACTTACCGGCGCCGCTAAATCCTATGACTCCGAAGATCTCCCCTTTATTAACTGTAAGATTGACACCGTTTAGGACTTTGATCTCAACAGAATCTTTTATGAAATTCTTATGAAGGTTTTTAATTGTAACAAATTCTGCCATGTGACCTCCGACCTGTTTTTTCAAATTATCAGATAGCCTTGGAATATTCCTCTGTATCGATAAGACCATGCTCTATAAGGATCTCTTCAAGTCTCTCCTGAGTCATCGGCTTTGGTACTGTAAGGAATGTATTCTTGTCGATTGCTTCTGCAAGGTTTCTGTACTCATCTGCCTGCTTGGAGTTAGGATCATAAGCGATAACAGTCTTCTTATTGATCTCAGCTCTCTGTACGATATTGTCTCTTGGTACGAAGTAGATAAGCTGTGTACCAAGTTCCTTAGCGAAGGCTTCAAGAAGCTCTTTTTCTCTATCTACATTTCTTGAGTTGCAGATGATACCGCCAAGTCTTACGCCGCCTGTTCTAGCATATCTGGAGATACCTTTTGAGATATTGTTAGCTGCATACAAAGCCATCATCTCACCTGATGCTACGATGTAAATCTCTTTAGCCTTACCTTCACGGATAGGCATTGCGAAACCGCCACATACAACGTCACCAAGAACGTCATAGAATACATAATCAAGATCTTCTGTATATGCTCCAAGTCTTTCAAGAAGGCCAATTGATGTGATGATACCACGACCTGCGCATCCAACACCTGGCTCAGGACCGCCTGACTCAACGCATCTGGTACCGCCAAAACCTTCCTTCATGATCGAATCAAGCTGTACATCGCCATCCTCACGAAGTGTATCAAGAACTGTCTTCTGGTGAAGGCCACCAAGCAGAAGTCTTGTGGAGTCAGCCTTAGGATCACATCCTACTACCATTACCTTTTTACCAAGCTCTGCAAGTCCTGCTGTAAGATTCTGTGTTGTTGTTGATTTTCCGATTCCACCTTTTCCATATATTGCAATCTGTCTAAGTGCTTTCTCAGCCATTTCTCTCCTCCTATAGGCATGTATACCAATAACTATATTTTTAAATCATTGGCATATATTTTTCTTAAGTTATTATTTCTTAAAGTTACTGTTTTCTTAAGTTACTATTACTTACCTATCAGCCATGACTAAAAGTCTGTCTTGTATTAAGAACCTTAAGCCATACGTATTTAGATATATCTACTCCTCCCGGTACGCCGACTGCATCAGCTCTGCATCTTGAACAGTGCATGAATACATCCAGATATTTGATGGCTACCGCCTTGGCTCTTTCGATGTCATGGCAGGTTGGTGCACTGCACCATGCAAGCTCTGCCTGCGGTATAAGGGGGATGATGTTGTAAATCTTAGCTCCTGCCTGTGCTACAGTTTTTGCTATAGTCTCTATATGATCCTT
Source organism: Butyrivibrio sp. TB (assembly GCF_900110805.1). Classification (NCBI taxonomy): domain Bacteria; kingdom Bacillati; phylum Bacillota; class Clostridia; order Lachnospirales; family Lachnospiraceae; genus Butyrivibrio; species Butyrivibrio sp. TB. The sequence goes on from NZ_FOER01000003.1 coordinate 201,982, forward strand.
GTTGATCTCAGGTACCAGTACCGTATTTACCTTGACTGATGTTCCTGATGCTGCAACTTTTCTGATGCCCTCAAGCTGGTTATGAATGAGGATCCCTGCTGCCTCTTCTCCTGTATATCTCTTACCGTGATATACAATAGCGCTGTTAAGTTTGGCTTCAATCTTGGGATCTACAGCATTGACTGTAACTGTAAGAGAATCAACCCCGACATCAATTATCTCATCAGCCTTGTCAGGAAGCATGAGACCGTTGGTACTCATACATTTGATAAGCTCCGGATATCTATCCTTGATAAGTCTGAATGTCTTAAGTGCGAAGTCTGTAGCAAGCGTATCTCCCGGACCTGCGATACCTGCAACATGGATATCCGGGTTAAGTTCAATAGCTCTGCCAACAGCTTCAAGTGCTTCTTCCGGTGATATTACTTCGCTGGTAACTCCCGGTCTGTCTTCATAGTCGTTAATCTGTCTGTCGCAGAACTTACATGCTATATTGCAGCCAGGTGACACCGGAAGGTGTATCCTTCCTTTATTGCTCTTTTGGCCACGGGCAAAGCATGGATGATTCTGCGTAAGCTCCTGGTAACTTTTTGCCACTATACTGCCTCTTTTCTATATGCATGCCCTTCGTCACCTGCAAGCTGGTCTTCATCAGAGCTTGCAAGAACTACGTTTTCGTTATCATTGTCTGTGTCTGAGTCCTTGGCGAAGCCATCACCTATAAGCTCTTTTACAATATTCTCGATAAAGCCGTGAGCTTCAAAGACTCTTTTGCCATGCTGTATCATATATCCAGCAGCAGACTCGCCTATTCTTAGTACGAATATTGCATCTGTATCTTTAAGAAGATCATATGCCGCTTCAAATCCGCCTTCGCAGTGTCCCTTGCACAAGGGATTTATCCTGCGCTCTTCTATATATTCAGCCTCTTTTTCATCAATATCATATATCTGAAAATACTGTGCAGATCCGAAATGCTCATCTATATATGCATTATTGCTACTTGCAAATGCAGCTCTTAATTTTCCCATAATATTCTCCTCTTGGCCCTTTTAAGGACCGGGAGTTTTAAGCCTTTATAAATTATTCATATAAAGCTTAAAACTCCTCAGAAAACCATGTGTTATATTGCAGCTTCTTGTGAGCCAAAACGATAATGCCGGCCAGAATTCAAGCAAATTTAGAAAGTGTATTACTGTAGATATCCTCTATAAGCCTTAGCCCTCCAGCAAATCCCACATAACCTGTTCTCATGACAAGTCTGTAATCAGTAGGGATCGCTGCTGATATGAAGTCGTAGTTCTTCTCTCTTGCTATCTGCTTGTCCCAGCCTGCGCCTATGATGACGCCCTTGCCCTTATGGTTTAGCTCTCTTATTTTGTTCTGAGCCTTGCCGGCATCAGGTGAGAAGAATACCGGGATCTGCCTTTTGGTAGATATACTCTGAAGCTCTTTGGCGATCTCTTCCTGATATTTCTCAGGTGTATCATCTACTATGAACTGCTCCTTAGGAATAACCCCTGTCTCGTTTATAAGGAACTTGGACAGTCCCAGAACATAGCCTGCATCATGGATTATATGTGCATGATTTGGAAGTCCGTATCTGAACTCAAGAAGGAATGTCGCAAGATCTTCAAGCTGTGCATAGTAAGCATCCGACTCTTTCTTGATGAACTTTCTGGCTTCGACCTCGTTGATGTCTGCGCCCTGCTCTATGGCAAAAGATACTACCTTATTAAGGAACTTCTCTGTCTCACCGGCGCCTATCGGAATGTTAGGATACTGAACATAAGGCTGTCCGTATATATCCTTAAGGTGATCAACTATATCTTTGCCATACCAGGGTGATACCAGAATATTGAAGTTTGCTTTTGGTATACTCTGCCATTCCTTGACGCCTCTTGATCTGTCACCAAAGAGGATATTGACCTTAAGTCCTATAGCCTCAAGGAGCCTTTTATATTCATCAAGGTTGCCTCTCCAGAACATATCCTGATAAGGGATTGAAGCAAATACATTGACTGTATTCTTCTGGCTTCTGAATGTGCTCTCATCCTCGTACTGGCTTACATACTGATCGATGATGGCATTGACTACTACTGAGTGTGATACATAGTTGTTACTCTTAAATCCGGGACTTTCAACATATACAATTGGTTTACCCTGATCCCTGAACTCTTCAGCTACAGACTGCACATCATCGCCTACTATTCCTGCAGTACATCCTGTGAAAATAACCTGAAGATCTGAATTTAAGATTTTGTATGAGTTATCTACAAGTTCTCTTAATCTGTTGACACCACCGAATACAACCTCTTTTTCCGAGAAGTTGGAACAAGGTGTTGTACTTCCGCCTGCATATCCCTTAGACCTTTGGAAAAAGCCTGATACCATATCTCCGCATCCAGGTCCTGAGTGAAGGATGGGAAGCGCCTTTGGGATAGCAACTACTGTCTGCATCGCGCCAAGAGCACATGTAAATCTTTCCTGTTCTATTATTTCTGCTCCCATTTATATAACCTCCGTCTTAGCTTCTTTTAGGAATGTGTCAGGCTGCTCATTCATCCACCAGTCTGTGTATGGATTAGTTGCATGCTTGGAAAGATTCTCAATAAACTCTGTGTTTTCAAGAGTCTCTACGATCTTCTCACCGTAGCTTATGAGTCCTTCATATCCCATGTTGGCCTGCTCGTCTTCGACAAGAAGTGACGGGATTCCAAGCTTAGCTGCCCAAAGTGTGATTCCGCCGTGTCTTGCAAGGAGGATATCAGGACGGATCCTGTTAAGAACATTGACAAATTCAAATTCCTGCTTAGCGCATACGTTATAGTTAGGTACATCGCCATAGTCTCTTACTCTTCTTGCAAGAAGATCTGCGGCTCCGTCGCCTCCATCATAAGTCGGGTCATGGTGGAATACGCTGGCTCCTACTGCTTCCATTCCAAGGTCTCCTACGATGTTAAGAAGTGCATGTCCATGAGCAGATCCCGCTGTAACATATGCTCTTACGCCTTTAAGTCTCTTACGAAGTTCTTCTATCTTAGGGAGATATTGTTCTTTCTTTTCTTTAATAACCTGTTCTGCTACATCTTCTTTGTGAAGGAGCTTACCAAGTTCTCTGAACCATCTGTCAGTCTGGATGATTCCGTATGGTGCTGCTGTTCTGATCTCAGGGACTCCATACTCCTGCTCAAGGGCTGCTCCAAGATATGAACCAAGCGTAGGACATATCTGAACTGTAGCAGATGCTTCTGATGCATGTGACAGGCCCTCTACAGTAGAATATGGTGTGATCAGATTGGGTTTTACTCCAAAAGGCTCAAACCACTTAGTGAATACATCTGATCCCCAGAAGTTTATTACATTTATAAGTCCGTTGTCTTTTTTGACCGGAGGCTTTACCAGTTTCCTTACGATTCCGTGATAGCCTGCATCAAAACCGGTTGTCCATACTGTGGATCTGAAGCCTTCACAGTAGATAGCAACTACCGGCTTTCCGATCTCTTCTTCAGCTTCATTTGCTACGCTCTCGATGTCATCACCGATTATTGCTGATGCACAGGAGCTTAGTACGAATATAGCTGATGCATTTGTTCTTTCATTTACTTCACGTATAGCTTTTGCAAGTTTTCTTGCTCCGCCGTATACTGTGTCTGTTTCTTTGAGATTGGTTGAGAAGATCTTTCTCTGAGTAGGATTGTCGATGCCTCTTCTTGATTTTGCATTTACATAGTATGTAAAGTTGAATTCATGAAGACATGATGCACATCCTACAGGACCATGTATTATAACCGCCGCATCCTGAATAAGAGTTACCATACATGCAGCTTTACTGATCGAACATCCTGCACATTGCTGGAATTTACGATCTCTGTTCTTAAGTCCGCCGCATCCATATCCATCCACAAGTCCTTTGGCTGACCCCTGATATCCTGTGATGGATCCAAGTCTTATCTCTCTTATGGAAACCTCGGGTATGCTTATGTCCAACTTGCCCATTTCTTTCCTCCTGCCTGAAAACTAAACTTTGATTTGTTGTTTTAAGCACTATAGCATTTGTAAATTTTTTTGAATAATACTTGTAAGATATTTCCGGCTATAGTTTTAAAATATAACTGACGTATTTTTCAAAAAAAGAAGATTTTTAATTCAAAAACTATACATTTTTTATAAAAATGCAGTATACACATTTATTAATGTATACTGCATAATCATATTATTGATGGCAAAAATCATATAATTATTACTTGTTGCACATAGTCCGTAGATAATCGTGCTTGTAAAAAACACAGCTTTTTTGCATAAATATTATCTTATGTCACGAGCAAAGTAAGCTCGTGTCATCAGACGCGGGAAGCTTCTATTGCCTGAAGCAGATCTCTTGTAAGTTCATCCCCGTCTTCGATACCTACAGATACTCTGATAAGACCGTCAGTGATGCCAACACTGTCTCTGACTTCTTTCGGAATAGCAGCGTGCGTCATAGTTGCAGGATGGCATACAAGTGACTCAACGCCGCCAAGACTCTCTGCAAGAGCAAAAATAGAAAGAGCTCTGAAGAACTTATTAATGTCATGACCTTCTGTAAGCTCAAAAGAGATCATAGCTCCGCCGTTCTTGGCCTGTTTAAGGTTAATATCATGTCCCGGATGATCCTCAAATCCAGGATAGTACACGTTCTTGACATCAGCATTGTTCTTAAGGGCATCTGCTATCTTTACTGCATTATCAACATGCCTGTCAAGACGAACACCAAGAGTCTTGATACCTCTAATAAGAAGGAATGAATCGAAAGGTCCAAGAACACCTCCTGCCGCGTTCTGGATAAATGCAATTTTTTCGCCGAGTACTGCATCATTGACTACTACAAGTCCTGCAACAAGGTCGCTGTGACCGCCAAGGTACTTAGTAGCGCTGTGGATCACTATATCCGCACCATGCTCTATTGGTCTCTGGATATATGGTGTATAGAAAGTGTTATCTACTATATGAAGAAGGCCGTGCTTGTGAGCTATATCGGAGATAGCCTGAAGGTCTGTGATACCAAGAAGGGGATTGGTTGGAGTCTCTATATAGATGGCCTTGACATCACTTGTTATAGCTGCCTCAACCTTGGCTGGATCTGTTGTATCTACTGATACAAAGCTGATGCCAAAGTTATCGAATACCTTGCTAAGAAGTCTATATGTTCCGCCATATACATTGTCAGATATGATGAGCTTATCACCCTGTTTGAAAAGGCTAAGAACTGTTGTGATAGCTGCAAGACCTGATGCAAAAGCAAAGCCCTGTGTCCCGTTCTCAAGATCTGCAATAAGGGCTTCCAGAGCCTTCCTTGTAGGGTTGCCTGTTCTTGAATATTCAAAGCCCTTATGAACTCCGGGGATCTCCTGCTCGTAAGTAGATGTCTGATATATCGGGACATTAACAGCTCCTGTCAGCTCGTCGCCGTATATTCCTCCATGTATAAGTTTTGTTTCTATTTTATGATTACTGAATCTGCTGATTGCCATGACCGTTACCTCTCGTACTATACTTATAAACAATAAATATTTCTATAAATATACTTATCGATTCTATAAATATACTTATCGATTTTAGAAATACACTGATTTTGTATTCAAATATACTTATTATATTTTTTATATTGTTTTAATTAAGATGATGTTAATATTATTCATACAGATGTTCACTAAAGTATCTGTCGCCTCTGTCAGGGAAGACTGTCACTATATTCTTGCCCTTTTCTTCTCTTGCTATCTGCTTGGCAACATAAAGGGCTGCTCCTGATGAACTTCCTGCAAATACACCTTCTGTATGAGCAAGTTCTCTTGCCTGACCGTATGCCTGATCGTCATTAACTTTCACAACTCTGTCTACAAGAGACATATCCATTGTGTCTGCTATGAAGTCGTTGCCTATTCCTTCTATCTTATAGTCAGCATGCTCGCCGCCGCCCATGGTAGAGCCAACAGGATCTGCAAGAACTGCGATGATATTAGGATTTTTCTCTTTTAAATATTTGACAATTCCGGAGAATGTACCGCCACTTCCGGCGCCTGCTACAAAATAATCGATATGTCCTGACATATCTCTCCAGATCTCAGGTCCTGTTGTACGGTAGTGGACAGCGGGATTCTCAGGATTTACAAACTGTCCCAGCTGGACAGCTCCCGGCGTAGAAGCTACAAGTTCATCAGCCTTTTTGATAGCTCCCTGCATGCCCCCTTCTGTAGGTGTATTGACAATCTCTGCTCCCAGCATCCTCATGAGAGTCTGCTTCTCAGGAGAGAACTTTAAAGGAACTACGAAGATAACCTTATATCCTTTTCCCAAAGCACCAAAAGCTACTCCTATACCGGTATTCCCCGCTGTGGCCTCTATGATCACACTTCCCGGTTTTAATATTCCTCTTTTCTCAGCATCTTCGACCATTGCGTATCCAACGCGGTCCTTGACGCTGCCACAAGGATTGAAAAGCTCCAGCTTGGCATATATATCTGATGTTATGCTTTCATCTGCCCTCTGGAGCTTGAGCATGGGCGTATTACCTATAGCTTCCTTTAAAGATTCATAATATTTCATACTCCGTTCTCCTCACATTTCAATTCATCATAGGTATACTAAACTTAAATACAGAATGTATGACTTCTTGAACATAAATTACAGAAACGCGCATTTACTGCGTGTTTCGTGATTCAATGAATCAGTTGGCAATAGAGCCTTCACCGAAGGTGAACTTAATTGGCTCTATTGCTGCATTTTTGAATCTTTGATTCAAAAATGTATACCAATATGATCTGCCATTATATTCTTTGGCAATCCTTTTATCTTAGGACTGCCAAGGATATTATCTCTATATAAGATCAGCCAAGCTGAGCCTTGATAGCTTCAACCTTATCAAGCTTCTCCCAGGTAAAATCTGCATCGTCTCTTCCAAAGTGTCCGTATGCTGCAGTTTTCTTATAAATAGGTCTTCTAAGATCAAGTGAATCAATGATAGCTTCAGGTCTTAAGTCGAATACGTTCTTAACAACCTCAACGAGCTTTTCATCTGAGTACTTGCCTGTTCCGAATGTATCTACGGTTATAGATACAGGTTCGGCAACGCCGATAGCATAAGCAAGCTCTATCTCAAGCTGATCTGCAGCGCCTGCTGCTACGAGGTTCTTGGCAACCCATCTTGCTGCATAAGCTGCGCTTCTATCTACCTTTGTCGGGTCCTTGCCTGAGAAAGCTCCGCCGCCGTGGTGTCCGGCTCCACCGTATGTGTCTACGATGATCTTACGACCTGTAAGTCCTGAATCTCCCTGAGGTCCGCCTATTACGAATCTTCCGGTAGGATTGATGAAATACTTGGTAGCCTCATCTAAAAGCTCTGCAGGGATAACTGCTTTGATGACATATTCCTTGATATCCTTGTGGATCTGTTCCTGAGTTACATCAGCGCTATGCTGAGTGGAAATGACGATGGTATCTATTCTCTTAACTTTCTTGCCTGAGTCATCAAACTCGACAGTAACCTGACTCTTACCATCAGGTCCAAGGTAAGCAAGTGTGCCATCTTTTCTGACCTTGGCAAGCTGTCTTGTAAGTCTGTGGGCAAAAGAGATAGCCGGAGGCAGATACTCAGGTGTCTCATTGGTTGCATATCCAAAGATGATACCCTGATCTCCTGCGCCTGTTCCGTAATCCTTGGAAGCGCCTTCTTGTTTGGACTCGTATGCCTTGTCTACGCCAAGTGCGATATCTGCAGACTGTTCATCGATTGACTGAAGGACTGCTATGGAGTCAGCATTGAATCCATCTGAGTTCTTGGTATATCCAATCTCCCTGATCGTATCTCTGACAACCTTGGAAATATCTACATAAGCCTTGGTTGTGATCTCGCCTACGATGAGTGCAAGTCCTGTCGCTACAGTTGTCTCTGCTGCAACTCTTGACTTGGGATCCTGCTCTAAGAGTGCATCAAGTATTGCATCTGAAATCTGATCTGCTACCTTGTCCGGATGTCCCTCTGTTACTGATTCTGATGTAAATAATTTTCCCATAATTGTCTCCTCCTTTGACCGTGTTTGCTGTTTTCATACTATTTCTATAGGATTTGAATGATTGTATTCTAGCACCCTATTTCAGATTTGTATAATAGCTTTTTCCTATAACTGGATATAAAAAGACTCCTGATACAGCGAAATGCCATATCAGGAGTCTAGTTACCCGTTAATTACCATATATCAAAAATAACATTTTACCCTTATGATACAATCTTAAATCAAAATGAATTATGATGCTCGAATCATCTTATCGCTCTGCTCTTGCCATTGCTTCTTCGAAATCTCTTGTTCCTTCAAATACATTGTTGGAATAAGGATTGCGTCCTGCCTTGATGGAGCGTTTGATGATAACCATGATGCAGACAACGTTGATCACTACGGCTGCGATAGCTACTACGCCCTGTGCTGTAGGATCAGCTGTTATGCCCATCTGTGCCATAGCTTCATTAGCTGCAACTGTTTTACCATCACCTGCATTAAAGATTGCTATAGCCTTCTCGTACAGATCCATAGTTGTGATTCCGGCTTCTGTAGCGCCGCCGTATATTCTCGGAAGTGCTGCAGCAAATCTGCCCTTGAGCTGGAAGAGCGGTACTACCTGAGCCCACATACACCAGATAGCCAGTGTGTTGGCACGGTTCTGGATCCATGCACCCTTGTTCCAGAATGCGTTTGCAAAAGTAGGAGCAAGAAGGAGTGCAACACCGCAGTACCATGAATGAGTAGGAAGATTGAGATATGTGTACTCGAAGTTCCATACATCATATGCAAGAATGAACCAGATAGTCATATCAGGCCAGAGCATATCGCTCTTGTTCTTGTCGTTGGAAGTAAGGAGCTTAACACAACCTGTCATACAGAAGATGTTGATCATACCTGCGATGAAGTTGAGGATATTCCACCATCCACCGTAGATGAATACACCTTCGTTGGAAGCCCACCATGCGCCTGAGAAATCACCTGTGATTCCTCTTGCAGCAAATGCAGACTCAAGGTCAGATACGTTAGCGATCATGATGTTAGCTGATACGATGAACCAAGGCCACCATTTGAACCATTCCTTTTTGCCAAGGCCCCATTTGTACTTGATCATCATGAAACCGACACATCCTATGTCTGCAGCATAAAGCTTGAAGTAATGGAACCAGCCATTCATATATGCTCTGGTAGGATTGGAAAGACCTCCAAATGCACCTGCCTGAATAGCTATAAAGTATACAGTGAGTATCACCGGAATGATAACAAATACGATCATTCCACCGATCTTAGTGCGGCGTCCGATCTCATTGAAAAGGATAAGTCCCGCAAATACGAGGATCCATCCAAGGAGCTGCATAGCTGCACTAGATGAATAAAGTTGAAATAGCATACTGTATTCCCTCCTGTTATTATGAATTTATAATTAAATTATAAAGATTATATAAACTCAAATCAATGGTTCTTTGTGTATTTTACTATCCATAACTCGTCATTCTATAAACGCTTTTGTGCAGTTTCCATAACTTTTATAAACTAAATATAAATTTCAAGAACTATACAAGAGATAAATGCGCACCTTTTAAGGAAACTTTTTTTCAGTAGACTTTTTAAGTTTCAAATGAAAATACCGTTATATTTTCCACTGTTTTGCAAAAGTTCTTCAAAATATGATTGATATCATGATGCTGATATGAGTGTCAAAAGAATTGTAAATTGTTTTTGAAAATATAGCATTTTTAAACTTAACCTATCTATTATGTCTTTTCACCTAGGCCAAGGTTTTTGAGGTATAATTAAACCACATGTAGGCTTGAATGTATCTCAAAGTTCCGCACAGTTTTTGATTTTGTAAGACGATGATCCAATCTATACAGTCATACACAAAGACATGTACAAAAACCACCAATTCATATATCGGAGGATTTATTATGTTATATAACATTGCAAACGAAGAACTGACAGTATCTGTAGAAAGTTTCGGAGCAGAAATCCGCTCTATAAAAGATCAGAATGGCCTCGAATATATGTGGCAGGCTGATCCGACGTACTGGAAGCGTACTTCTCCTATTCTTTTCCCACTTGTTGGTAATTATAAGGACAAAGAGTCTGTATATGATGGAAAGACATATACTCTGTCACAGCACGGTTTTGCCAGAGATATGGAATTTGATCTTGTAGATAGTTCCAAGAACCGCATAGTAATGCGCCTTGAAGAAAATGAAGAAACACTTGCCAAGTATCCTTTCAAGTTCATGCTTGAAGTTGAATACGTTCTTACAGGTAAGAGCGTATCTGTGAGCTGGCGTGTATCCGGCAAGGATCAGGATGTTATGTACTTCTCTATAGGAGCTCACCCGGCCTTCAACTGCTGCCTCAAAGATTCTTATCTTACATTCGCTAAGATAAGTGATGAATCTTCAAAGGCTCCTGTGAATGACTCCATCACATCATATATTCTTAATAGTGATGGGCTTATTACTAATAGTACGCAAAAGTATGATCTTGATAATGGTAAGCTTCACCTTTCAAATGAACTGTTTGCAGGCGATGCGCTGGTAATAGAGGATAGGCAGGCAACAAGCGTATCCTTATATGAAAAAGATAAGAGGATTGTAACTGTAGACTTCGATGCACCACTCTTTGGTCTATGGTCTCCTGCCGGCAAGGATGCTCCCTTCATGTGCATAGAGCCTTGGTACGGAAGAGCAGATGGCGAAGATTTTGACAAAAAACTCGAAAACAGAAAATATGGAAATATATTAAGAAAAGGCGAGATCTTCGAAGAAGGATACACGATGACATTCTGATAAATAGTGTTATAGATATTTAACAAAACTTCCCACCTGGACGGTGCAGTAGCACCCAAGGTGGGAAGTTTGAATATATAATCGTTATTTCCAGTTTGTAAAAAAGTTTATGTTCTTTATTTTAATCTTTTGGCTACTGCAATTGCGGAAGGTGTGATTGCAAGACCTTCTCTTGATGTTTCTCTAAGGCACTCCGGTATCTGCTTGCCGATCCTTCTCATAGAATCTATGACTTCATCAGGTTCTATGGCACTTTTGATGCCTGCCATAGCCATCTGAGATGATACTACAGCATTAACTGCTCCGGAGACGTTTCTTTTAATGCAGGGAACTTCAACAAGTCCCGCTACTGGGTCACAGGTAAGTCCCAGCATATTCTTTAGAGAGAGAGCTACTGCATGAACTATCTGTTCATTGGTTCCGCCTTCAAGATAAGTAAGAGCTCCTGCTGCCATCGCACTTGCAGAGCCTATCTCAGCCTGGCATCCGCCACCAGCCCCTGATATGCAGGCACTTGCTGCTATAACTTCTCCTATTCCTGCTGCCACAAACAGTGCCTTAGCTATCTCTTCTTCAGATACGCCCTTCTGCTCTTCATAAGTCAGAAGGACTGCAGGGATAACTCCGCAGGAACCGGCTGTCGGTGCTGCTACGATTCTTTTCATACAGGCATTGGATTCGCCCATCTTGATAGCTTTCTCCATAACCTGAGATATATAATCGCCAAGAAGCTTATTTTCTTTAAGTCTATACTGATGAAGTTTCTCGCCATCGCCCCCTGCAAGTCCGCTTGCAGATATAAGGCTTGGATCATATTCTTCATCTGCTGTTCTCATGGCACGTAGCATTACCAGCATCTCATCAAAACTTTCCTTATCAGTGACATTCCTCTCCTGCATGTCATCATGCATTATCACTTCCCAGAAAGCTATATTATGCTCATCTGCCTGCTTTATTATATCTGTCAATTTAGAAAAACTCATTTATAACCTCATGTCGCGAGTGACTAATGGTTCAAATTGATGGAGCTCGCGTCATCAATTTGGGTTTGAAAATGAATCATTTTCAAACTTAACCTCATATATATTCTTAGTTCAAAAGACTGTAATACGTAACCTTATTAATTCCCTCAAGATGCGCAAGCCACTTAATGGACTCTGCAGGGACTTCTTTGTCACACTCTATTACCATTGCAGCCTCGCCGCCTCTACTGGATCTGTAGAGCTGCATTGTTGCTATATTAATAGATTTATGTGCCAGCATGCTGGTAACTTCCGCAACATGTCCGGGCTGATCTACGTTATGAACTATCAGTGTCGGATAATCTCCTGAGAAGTTAGCAGCGATTCCGTCTATCTGGGCTATATTGATCAGCGATCCTCCGACAGACTCTCCGACTACTTCGAGCTCTTTACCAGAGACTCCTTTTAATATAAGCTGCGCAGAGTTAGGATGTACATCATGAAGCTCGGCTTCTCCAAATGTAAGCTTCATGCCTGCCTCCTTGGCATACTTATAGCTGTCGGGTATCCTCTTATCATCAGGCTTCATACCAAGTAGTCCTGCCACTATGGCAAATCTGGTACCATGTCCCTTACCTGTAGCAAGGAAGGAGCCATACAGATTGATAGTTGCTTCTGCTATGGGCTCTCCGATCAGCTTTCTTGATACGTATCCGATTTTTACAGCTCCTGCAGTATGGGAGCTTGAGGGGCCTACCATTATGGGACCAATTATGTCAAAAAGATTCACTATATCTCTCCTGTTTGATTCTTGACTCAACACAATACCATGTATTATTCGAACAACCTATTATATATCAATATTAATATTAATTTACATCAATTTTACAGAATATAGAAAAATATTTTTATTTGATTAAATATGAAGGAGTCAGTACACTAGCAAAGCCTTGCATCCCTTAACACGCAGTAAGTAAATCCGTCTTCTTCATAGGTATCGAATGTACCTACTACGCAGATATCTCCGCCATCCTCAGGATAATCATCAGGATATACATAATCATCAGTAAGCTCGAATTCAATTCCCTGAGAGCAGCATGCTGTGGCATCCATAATAATGCAGGCAAAGTAGTACTTGTCCATGGCTTCATCATAGTAATAGGTGAATAGTCCGTCCATCTTTATGGTTTTGCCCACATAGTTCTCCGGGAAGTACATCATGTCATATACTTCAGAATACACTACTGTAGCTGAGGCATTTGTCAGATCTATATCAATGCCTTCTTCGCTATTTCCAAGCACTGCAGAATCATCCACCGATTCAGGTAAAGGAGCATTTTCATTCACACCGCTGGATCTGCCGCTTGCAGAATTATCAGACGATGCTATATCCTGAGAGTCCATATTGCTTGCGGCATTGTCTGATGCAACATCTTGAAAAGAGGTACTGTTTTCACTTTCGTAATCGTTTTGCTCTGACGTGGTATTCTTACTGTCTTCTGCTTCTATTCCTGCTTCAAGTACGTCTCCAACAGTTGGCGACAAGCTTGTAGTTCTTGATGACGGCGCAATATCTCCGCAGCCTGATACTATACACATTAGCGATATAATATACAATAAGCATATGTTCTTTTTCATGATGATCTATTACTCCTTCGGGTGCTTCATTATCTTGCTTTTCTTCTTTATATTACTTATCTTCTTTATCTTCTGCCTGATATAAATCCGATAATGCTGCATATGGCAAAAGCTGCTACGTCCACTGCAACTATCGTTGATCCAACTGGTGTACCTGCAAGAATAGATATGACCATACCGCCAAAAGCACATACCACCGACAATATTGCAGAGAATATCGTAACGCTCTTAAAGCTTCTGAATATCCTCATGGCTGACAGCGCAGGGAATATCACAAGTGCGGATATAAGAAGTGAACCCACAAGGTTCATTGCAAGTACTATGATAACTGCTATGACTATCGCTATAAGAAGGTTATAGGTATCAGCGCTGGTGCCTGCTGCCTTTGCAAAATTTTCATCAAAAGTCACTGCAAATATCTTGTTATAAAAAAGAACAAAGATAATAACAACTGCAATCGACAATACTATGCAGACCCATACCTCTTTCTGCGTAAGAGTAAGTATTGAAGTTGATCCAAACAAAGTACTGCATACATCACCGGATAAGTTCGATGATGTCGAAAATATGTTCATGATAAGGTAACCAAATGCAAGAGCTCCAACTGATATCATAGCTATCGCAGCGTCGCCTTTTATCTTGGCGTTCTGACCTGTACGAAGCAAAAGAACCGCGCTTATGATAGTTACAGGCAGTACCAGAAGCATCTTATTGGTCAGATTAAAAACTGACGCTATGGCTATAGCACCAAAGGCTACATGAGATAATCCATCTCCGATAAATGAAAATCTCTTAAGTACCAGCGTCACCCCAAGAAGTGATGAACAAAGGGCAATAAGTATACCAACTATAAGTGCATAACGCACAAATGGATATTGAAGATACATCATAAATTTATCGAATATCATGCCTGACCTCCTTGTCCCTGCCCGAGGCTTGATACTGTATTTGAGCCAGGCGCTTCTATAGTTTTTATAGTATTTGTAGTATTTAAAGCTATCTTGTTCTGCATCAGGAAGAGCTTACCAACTTCACTCTTCTTATATTCATCCCTTGTTCCAAAGAAAATATCATCGCCTATGTGAAGTATATGGCTTGCATATAAAACAGCAGCTGCAATATCATGCGAGATCATAATAATGGTTATTCCATCTTTGTTTAGTTTTTGTATAAGTTCATACATCTGTGCCGTAACCTTGGGGTCAAGACCTGATACAGGCTCATCCAGAAGAAGAACTTTTCTTGTGGCACACAGCGCTCTTGCAAGCAAGACGCGTTGCTGCTGGCCTCCTGAGAGCTCGCGGTAGCATCTTTTTTCAAGGTCAAGTATCTCCATACGCTCCATATTGATCTTTGCAAGCTTTTTGTCTTCCTTACTATAGAAAGGCCTTAATAGACTTCGCCCCTGGCATCCGGAGAGAACTATCTCTCTTACGGATGCGGGGAAGTCTTTTTGAACTATGGTCTGCTGTGGCAGATATCCAATTTCATTTTTCTTAAGGCCATCACCAGTCAGAATCTGACCACTGATCGGTTCCTGAAGATGTAACAGTGTCTTCATAAGAGTTGATTTACCTGAGCCGTTCTCTCCAACTATGCACAGATAATCTCCTGTATTTACTGTAAAGTTTAGATTCTCTACAATTGCATGCGAATCATATCCCAGGGACAGATTCTGAACTTTAAGTAATGCCATATTTAACCTCATGTCGCGAGCAAAGAAAGTGACTAATGGTTCAAACCGGCGGAGCTCGCGACACCAATTTGTGGAGTTAATTTCTAATTTAACTCCTCCTTATTTCAAATAATCCGTCAGCTAAGAGCCTTGGTCAGTACATCGAGATTGTCTTCCATAATAGATAGATATGATGCACCATTTTCTACATCTTTGGATGTTGTGGACTGCATGGAATCCATAGTTAGGATCTGCTGATCGCCGGACGATGTATTACCAACTATAGTCTCAGCTATACGATGGTCATTGCCTTCAATAGTAAGTACTGCAGGAAGTCCAAGTTCATCGACTTTCTGTGAAAGGAAGGTTATAGTCTCAAAACTTGCTTCTGTCTCTGCAGAGCAACCAACGAAAGCTGCATAGTAGTCAAGACCATAATCATCCACAAGATATCTGAAGGGGAATCTGTCACCAAATAGAACTGTGTTATAAGTAGCGCTGTTAACAGCTTCTTCATAGCGAGCATCAAGGACATTTAGGCTATCTATATATGTTGACGCATTGGTTTTGTAAGTATCTGCATTGTCAGGATCTATAGTCTCAAGCGCATCTGCTATACTCTGCACCAGTACTGATGCATTCTTAAGTGAGAGCCATACATGCTCGTCGTATTCTACTTCTCCCTCTTCGTGTTCATGACCGGATCCCTCATCGTGATCAGTATCTTCGTCATGATCTGAATCTTCGTCATGATCTGCGTCTTCGTCATGGTCTGCATCTTCATCGTGTTCTGCGTCTTCGTCATGTTCTGCATCTTCATCGTGTTCTGCATCTTCGTCATGATCTGAATCTTCATCATGGTCGTGTTCGTCTTCTTCCTGCATGCCCTCGACTACTTCCTCTTCCTTGACAGATTCACCCAAGACATCCAGAAGATCGATCACTACCATATCCTTATTTGTAGCTTCAAGAAGAGCATCCTCAACCCATTCGTCTGACTCTCCTCCTACGTATATAAAGAGATCACAAGTTGAGATCTTAAGGATATCATCAGCTGTAGGCTGATAGCTGTGAAGATCCACACCGTTATCAAGGAGCATTGTAACTTCTGCATTTGACGCATTGTCTCCAAGTACATTCATAACCCAGTCATATTCCGGGAAAATAGTTGTAACGATACTCATGGTATCTCCGCTGGCATTGTCAGCACCATTATCAGATACTGTTGCGTCCCCAGAAACTGCACTATTAGCGGAGTTTTCAGTCAAAGAGTTGCCAGAAGCGCATGCGCAAAGAAGGCTACCTGCCATAGCAGTAGCAATGATAGTAGATATATATTTTTTCATAAAAAACCTCCAGAAATCAAAATATGTCAAAAAGGCTTGGCTATTGCCAAACAGTAACAAATAATTATCTATACAATAGATATAGCTATCTAATATTTGATTTTCTGATATGCTGACTGATATAGCTAAAAAATACATGGATTATGATCAAAGAGAAAAATGATCTGTGCCGGATTTTTGACAACACAAATAAAGCCATGTACATACAGATCAGCACACCGGAGGTCTTTTTAATCATTCATACGGATTTTTCTAGAAACAGGTGTTGCCTGCAATAGATCATTGCCAGAAATATATATTAAAACACAAATAAGTAAAACAGGCAGTATGATAGAAACAGCCAATGCTATCCCGCCACCTATTTTATGAAGAACATTCTCACACTGCTGGATGCTTGCACATATCGGACAATCTCCACCTGTACAGTTATGCTCAAGTTCTGAACTGATATAGAAAGAAAAAAACAGCACGCCAAGAATCATCAGAACCGCAATCATGCCGGCAAAGATTCTGCTTGCCTTAGAACTGTTAGTTCTTGTCATCGCTGTCTTCCTCCTTCCTCATAAAATACATATAGCGTCAAAAACTTTTGATACTTACCTCAGAAAATGTTGATCTATCACATATTCATTGGCAATAAAAGAATATATCCAACTGAAAATCGTTATCAATTATACAACCAGTTAAGATCAATAGCAACATTGTTTTGAACATACTATTGTTTCTTACCTGCTAAGTAGATTGCGATTTTCACCCCCGGTTCAAATCTTTACAACCTGCTTCTTTCCATTTACTTCGACTTCAATTTCTTTGTCCGCATCATCATAAGATGTATTTTCCCTGCGCTTTATCTCATAGCTTGTGACCTTCTGATCTTTCCATTCCATAGAAAGCTCATATCCGCCTCTTAGACACAATCCGCTTACAGATCCTGTAGAGAACTGTTTTGGAAGGGCCGGAAGGAGTCGGAATCTCTCTCCATCGCCCTGAACCAACATCTCAAGCATCGCTGCAGCAGCGCCGAAGTTTCCATCAATCTGGAAGATCGCGCCTGCTCCATATGGATGTGAATCCATAAGATTATTGAATGTGCTCTGGCACAAAAGGGCATTCAAGTTCTCATAAACCTTATCCCCATCCATGAAATGAGCATACAATCCGATGATCCATGCTCTGGACCAACCTGTATGGCCGCCGCCATAAGACAGTCTTCTCTCAAGAGTCTTCCTTGCAGCCTTCATAAGTTCTGGCGTCTTGTCTATGCTGATAGAAGTTCCGGGATATACTCCGTAGAGGTGGGATATATGCCTGTGGCCAGGCTCCTGCTCATCGTAGTCTTCAAGCCATTCCTGAATCTGACCGTATCTGCCGATCTTAATCTCAGGAAGATCTGCAAGTATATCTTTTGCATCTTTTATCTTCTTTTCATCAATATCAAGAGTCTGCCCGGCTTTGATATAATCGGTAAGCAGCTCTGTAAGTATCTCAATATCCATAGTCGGAGCTTCACACATGCAGCCTCTTACGCCGTTGTTCATTATATAGACATTCTCAGGTGATATTGACGGCGATGTGACGAGCTTGCCTTCTTCATTTCTTATAAGGAAGTCTTTGAAGAAAGTCACGCACTCATCAAGTATATAGAAATGCTCATTCAAAAACTTCCTGTCGCCCGTATACAGATAGTGCTCCCAGATATGGGTTGCCATCCACGCTTCACCCATGATCCAGAAGGTCGATGATATGCAATGATCCTGAGGCGCGGTATCTGCATATATATCAGTATTGTGGTGAGCAACCGAGCCTCTGCAGCCATACATCTTCTCGGCAGTCTTTTTGCCATTTTCACATACTCTTTTTAGAAGCTCAAAGAAAGGCATATGGCAATCTGATAAGTTACCACTCTCTGCAATCCAGTAGTTCATCTGAGTATTAATGTTAATAGTATACTTACTCTCCCATGGTGGAGTCATGCTGTTATTCCATACTCCCTGAAGATTTGCCGGAAGGCATGTTCCCCTACTTGATGCAAAAAGAAGATAACGGCCATACATAAAATATGTCGCAAAAAGTTCAGGATCTTCTTCACCTTTTTTCAAGGCATCAAGCCTTTCATCAGTTGGAAGTTCTCTTTTGGAGATACCACCATACGCATTATCTTTAGCGTTATCATTACTCAATTTCAGGGACATGGTATTAAAATGCTCTTCAAAGTCTTTAATGTTATTCTCAAGTATCTTGTCCCAGCCCGCAGCTACAGCCCTGTCAAGATTATCGCTTCCGGCTTTGAGATAGTCTTTGTCATAAAAACTTGTATGTATATCAATAAAAATAGTTGCAGCCCTGGCTCCTTCTATCACAAGATGCTCACCTATAGATGTGATGCTTCCGCCATCTGTCACAGCCCTTGCCTTTACAGCAAAGGGATGTCCTTCATCAGATGTCACATGGAATCCGATCTCATCATCATCGTATATGATCTCATCCTGTCTGTTATGGCATCTTTCAAGTCTCATAGAGAAGTTCAAAAGGCCGCTATCATCGCCGCTACCAGATCTTCCAGCTTCAATGTGATATGCGATAACCTGATAGTCTGCAGAAGCTATGCACTTCCTTGTATACTCAGTGCTGCCTATCTTATACGAAGCCGTCACAATTCCGGTACCAAGATCAAGTTCACGTCTGTAATCAGTATATTCACCTTCATTGTCAAAAAAGATAGCAAGGTTACCTGCTGTTTCGTATGATCTTTCAGAATTAGGAGTACCTGAAAGCGCCATCATAGACAGCTTCTCAGCTTCAGGGATCTTGCCCTCTCTTATAAGCTGCCTGATCCTTCCTAGATACTTTTTAGCATCTTTATTGATCCTGTCTGTAGGCTTGCCGCTCCAGATGCTGTCCTCATTTAGGAATATATCATCTCTTAATACGCCGCCCATTACCATCGCTCCAAGTCTTCCGCATCCAAGAGGCAGTGCCTCTTCCCATCTTCTTGCAGGCTGTTTGTACCATAAGTTTATTTTTGTATTATTAGTTGTCATTATATATCCCCGCTTAAATGTATTTGATCAAACTTCGCACTTGGACGTACCGGCATACCAAAGGCCAAGTGAGAAATTCTAATATTTATTTTATCAGCCACTCGCTTTGCTCATGACATGATATTAAGTTTGAGTTTTTCCATACACTAATTTTGCAATATAAAAACCCTTAATTCTTCTCAAAACATGCGACAAATCTCGCAATAATTATCATGGTCTATAGTTTTTTATTAATCTTCTGAACAAAGCTTTCTTGTGACAGAATATCACCAGGTTTGAGCAGATGATATCTATATCAATAGTACCTTTTGGCGCAAATAAATGTACCTGTGAACTATCTACGCCGATCTTCTATAGGAGCCCGGCGTCATCCCATAATACTTCTTGAATGTATTGGTAAAGTGCTCCGGAGACGAGAATCCCAGCTCTTCAGAAATCTGACCTATACTTTTAGTAGTGCCCTTTAAAAGAAGAAGCGCCGCTGACATCCTTGCCTCTGCCTTCTTCTGCGAGAAAGTCAGGTTGTAATGCTTGTTAAGAAGGCGCTGGGTCTGACGGGTTCCAAGATTAACTCTTCTGGCAAGTTCCGGAAGCGTCAGATCCTTGTAGTCATATAGAAATGCCTCCTCTATAGTGAGATAGGTCATATCTGCAGGGCTTGCAAGCACTGCCTTTTGACGTCTTACAGTTCCGTTCTCGTAAAGCCTTGTAATAGTAAGCAGGAACTGCTGTATAAGAGCATTGAGCATAAGCTCATATCCGTATCTTGTATCTCTGAGTTCCTTAAATATCTCCTCCATGATGTAGGCAGGCTTCTGACCGGCGTCACATATATAGAAAACAGTATTTAGAAAAAGAGACATGGTGTTATCTTTAGATACCACCCCCGGAACAAAAGCCTGTAGATACATGCCATACTCAACCATTGGGTCATCCATATCTGAGATCTGCTCATGAAGAACTCCCGGACCTGTTACAAAAAATGTCCCCGGGCCGACCTTGTATGTCACATTGTCTGCAATCAGGGTGCCATGCCCGCTCTTAATATAATGAAGTTCATAGCTACTCTTACTGTGGCTATGCTTGGGGAAGGGAGTCAGAATCGTCTCTTCTCCAATACTTAAGATTGTGAATTCTATATCTGATAACTCAAAAGAAATTCTTAGATCTCGATACTTCATAGTGATACCCTCCCATATACCCTACTGCCATGTTTCTTGATTTCTTGTTTTGGGCAGTTGTCTGCCGCTTTATCTTACTGCCATGTTTCTTGTTTGCTTGTTTTAGGCAGTTGTCTGCAGCTTTATTCTACTGCCATGATCATATTTTCCATATTACAGGCAGTATATCCTTGCTTAATACGCCCCAAATGAACGTCCCTTCTCTAATACCATTCTAAAATGTCCAGCTTCAAAAGCATATAGGCAAAACTGCAATTATACGACATTAATCGCCTTATCACGTCATTCTATGACATTGTTAGGCATATATTATCTGATTTATCCTTAAAGTAAAGAGCTCTAGTTCAGGGCCTTATATAAATCTTAAAGTAAAGTGCTCTAGTGCAAGGCTTATATAAATACATACGATATGATTCAAAAGTTTCTTTTGAATCATAATTACGACCGGATTGCTCTATTTCTTCAAAAAACATAATCAACAATTCTCTCCGGTCAAAGTAAACATACATCTCTAGATGCCTTATACTCTTAAGCATTCGTAAATTAACGATAAAAATACTAAAACTTCCCACTTGGACGGACCGGCATCCCCAAAGTCTTTACAGGAGGCAGGCAGTATATAAATCATTGCCGCGCTTTTTAATTGTTTTATAGAATTCATGAGCGTGATAGATGGAGATTTTTATTCTGCCAGGGGTCCACATGTTTGAGCGAAGCGAGTTTGGACCCCAGAATAAAAAGCGCCAGATATCATGCCATGAATTATAAAACAATTAACAGCGCGGCAATGATTTATATACTGCCTGCCCCCTGTAAAGACTTTGGGGATGCCGGTCTGTCCAAGTGGGAAGTTTTAAGCAAGATACACTATTTTCATCAAATAAATACAATAAATAGGGAGGTTACAAATGATCGTAAAAGGCACTTATTTTCAAAATGATGCCAATAGGCCTTTGGTCTACGGTGATGTAGAGATCGAGAACATCAAAAGACAGCGTCTTAAGGGGGAGCCGCTTCTTGACAGCGTACTATGCGAGCCTGTCATGGTTGGTTTTTGCGGCACAGACAATGAGCTCATGAACATGGGGCAAAGGGGAGAACTATCTGCCAAATTCCCTGAAGGCAAGAACAGGCTTGTCAACGGCCACGAAGGCATCGTATGGGTTCCTTCACAAAACCGCTTTGCAATAGTTCTGATAAGGGGCGGTGATTCCATAGATCCTACAAGATATACAGAAGATGAGACCTATTTCGAATACGGCTGTGACAAGGCTGATGGTCTTTTTGCAGATAAGGAATATTTCAATCCTGACATGCTGCTGCCCATCCCGGATGGATATGTCCATGACGGCAAGCTCGATCTGTCTTTTGCCAAAAAAATGGTATTCCCTGATCCATTCGCCTGCATGCTATTCCAGCTAGAGCGCATGGAAGACATGGGCAGCACCCACAACTTCAGGCGTACTATGAGAGCACATAAGTGCGATGAGGCATCGGCCAGAGAGATTGCTAAAAAGGAGATCTTCGATAGAACCGTCATCTTCGGTCTTGGAACTACAGGTATGTTCATCGGCGACCTCATATCTAAGAAGTATCCTGAAGCTAAGATCCTGTTCATAGCAAGAAGCCCTGAAGATTCCAAGAAGGTAACTTTCTCTGTCAAGAACTCCGGCGCACAGTACCTTCGCAATACTTATGATACTGAGAAAGAGCTTGCAGATGCCATTATCAAAAAGCTGGGCGGAAGAGCTACTACTTTCATCGGCGTCAGCGGCAGCAATGTCGAGCACAGGATTGCTTTTGAGCACAAAGTGCTGGGATGCAATGGCCTGTACAACAGCTTCTCTTTAGGACCCAAGATTTCTTTTGACACAATGCCTTTTGGATTTGAAAATCATCTCATCATAGCCTCCATCAATTTCAGGCAAGATCACATGGAGAAAGCAATAGAGCTCCTCTCAAAGAGTAACTACGACGAGATCGTCGAACTCATAGACAGAGAAGAATTCGCCGCCGATCCGATCAAGGCTTACAAAGAGAAGATCTACTCCAAGAATGCACCGCTTAAAACAGCAGTTATCTGGAACGAGAAGTACGTTAACAGGGAAAGGTGAAAAAACATGAAAACTGTACTTATAAATAAACCATTTGAAATATCAGTAGTAGAGACAGAGAAGCCCACTCCCAGTGAAGGAGAAGCTCTTCTTCAGGTCCTCTACTGCGGCATCTGCGGAGCAGACGTAGCAAGCTTCACAGGCAATCAGCCTTTTACCACATATCCCAGGATCCCCGGCCATGAGTTTAGTGCAAGGATCGTTGAGATACCTGAGAACTCCAAGGGGCTTAAAGCAGGTGATATCGTAACCTGCAACCCTTACTTCAACTGCGGCAAGTGCTATTCCTGTAAGAGGGGCTTTGTCAACTGCTGCACTGACAATCAGACTATGGGCGTTCAGAGAGACGGAAGTTTTCGAGATTATATCGTAATGCCAATAGAGCGCATATATCCAGGCCGCGGCCTGTCTGCCAAGGAGCTAGCACTTGTAGAGCCCTTCACTATCGGCTGGCACGCTCTTAGCCGTACACAGATCAAGCCTTCTGACAAAGTGCTGGTAGTAGGCGCTGGTCCCATAGGCCTCTTTGCAACAATATCTGCTGTTGCCAAGGGTGCGAGAGTATATGTTGCTGATATCCTTGACGGAAGACTTGAAAAGGCCATGCACTTCGGCGCTACAGGCACTATCAACTCAGCTAAAACTGACATCCTCGAAGAGTCCATGAAGATCACAGATGGCAATGGTTTCGATGTATGCGTTGAAGCTTGCGGTAGCAGTGTCACATTCCTAAACTGCATAGACTGCGCAGCATTTGCAGGTAAGATCATATTGATAGGCAATGGTAAGAAAGAGACCACCTTCCTTCACTCAATCCTTCTGAAAAAAGAACTGAACGTCTTCGGAAGCAGGAACTCCTATCCGGAAGATTTCGAAGCCGTTATAGATCTCATATCTTCAGGCAAAGTTAATGTAATGGACATGGTAAGTGATGTATATCCGATTGATGATACAAAAGGCGCTTTCGATGCTCTGACTCACAACGACGGATCACTTTCCAAGGTGCTTATAGAAGTCAATAAACCGGAGGATTCTATATCTGAATCTACATCTGAGACAGGCAGAAGCGTTAAAATATTGAAGATGAAATCTTTTATCTACAATTCTGAAAACGAATTGGTGTAATAGTCTAAAGATTATTCAGACACATCGTAAAAAGACTTGTCAAAATTATTGAAAGGCGTGAGGTTACTATGGATTGTATTAAGATTGATGCACACGTACATCTATGGGACGTGCAGCAAGGAATTGTGGATGGGAAGCCTGTCATAGGTCTTGGCAACGGTCTTGCAGATTTTGGCGGCGAAACTCGCCAGATGATGCCTCCATATATGGATGATAATAGAAATACCGCCCCGCGCCTTATTGCAAATATGAACTATTCAAAGGTTAACGGCGCAGTGATCACTCAGGAATATATCGATGGCAATCAGGACAGTTATCTCCTTAGTTCTAAAGCTAAATATAAAGATCGCCTGAAGATCTGCTCTTTATATGAAGAAAATACTGATTTTAATACAGAAGGCTTTGATGGAATCAAGATCTGTGCAGGCCGTCTTAAGGATCAGGATCTGACTTCTCATATGGCAGTATTCAAGAAGGCGCAGGAACTTGGAATGTTCATATCTATCGATATGGCTGACGGAGACCTTCAGGTAGATTCGCTTCAGGCTGTGATAGATTCATGTCCTGATCTTAGGATCGCCATAGGACATTTTGGTATGGTCACGACCAAAGGCTGGGAATCGCAGATCGCTCTTGCCAGGAACAAGAACGTATATATCGAAAGCGGTGGCCTTACCTGGCTCTTCCACAAAGAGTTCTACCCCTACCCTTCTGCTATCGATGCCATTATCACAGCCCGGGATATCTGCGGCATGGACAAGCTCATGTGGGGAAGCGACTACCCGCGTACCATGACAGATATCACTTATATCATGGCTGTCCGCTTCATCGAAGAGACGAACAAGCTCACAGATGAAGAAAAAAGAGCTTTTCTTGGAGGCAATGCGATGCGCTTCTATGGATTTGATTTCAAAGAGCCGCTGCCTGATATAAAGAACATGCTGTAACGATAAGTTTATAAAACTTCATCCTATAAAGTTACGTTATTCTCAAAGAATCATCTGAATAGGACTGATTATAGGCTGAATTATAGATCAATGTCACATTATTAATAGTCAATAACAATACTACTAAAAGGAACAATATTATGTTAAAAGGTATACCACCGATCATAGGCCCGGATCTTCTCAAAGTACTATGCGAGATGGGACACGGAGATACAATCGTTATAGCTGACGGCAACTTCCCGGCCGCTTCTATAGCTAAAGATTCTATACTTGTACGAATGGACGGACACGGCGTTCCAGAGATTCTTGAAAGTATACTAAAACTATTCCCTCTCGATCAGTATGAAGATAAGCCGGTAACACTCATGGAGCGATGTGAAGGAGACAATGCTGATATATCTATCTGGGATAAGTATAAGAAAACTGTAGATGAAGCTGATCCTAGAGGATCTAAAGTCATCGGAACTCTTGAACGCTTTGCCTTTTATGAAGAGGCAAAAAAGGCATATGCCGTCATCGCAACATCCGAGACAAGCCAGTATGCAAATATCATCTTAAAGAAGGGATGTATCATAAAATAAAAATTCAGCCTGCGGAGCAATTCGCAGGCTCGTATATTACATTTCCATCTGCATCATAAAGTCTGAAATATACAACACGAGCATCGTATTGTCTGCTTTCAACATCTTCATATATCATTTTCTCTTT
The DNA here is from genome assembly GCF_900110805.1 of Butyrivibrio sp. TB. Classification (NCBI taxonomy): domain Bacteria; kingdom Bacillati; phylum Bacillota; class Clostridia; order Lachnospirales; family Lachnospiraceae; genus Butyrivibrio; species Butyrivibrio sp. TB. Next base: position 227,559 of record NZ_FOER01000003.1, read on the forward strand.
AAACGCTTCCAATACATCGTCCAAAGCATACATGGTTGTATCACCATAATCATTGCATTTTGAGGCATCAAATGAAGCATTTATAGTACAATTACTATATAATAGACTAAGAGTTCCCGCTTGGACGGACCGGTATCCCCAAGAAGGAAGTCTACAAATAAAAGAATTGGCAGGAGGCCTCGATCATGGACGCAGTCACAGGTAATACTTTTTATTTTGAATTTGAAGTAAGACTTATGGAATGGATACAGCAGATCCTGGGAGACAAGGGCGCTGGCATAGTCTCACATTTTTCAGCCCTTGGCGAAGAATATTTTCTCATACTGTTAATAGCATTTTTATACTGGTGCTATGACAAAAGAATTGGCGAGAAAGTGGGTTCCATCCTGGTTCTTGGCGTTATTATAAATCCACTTATCAAGAATATCTTCTGGCGAAGACGCCCTTATTTTGACCACGAATCCATTGAATGCTACAGACCTCTTGATACTGAGCATGACCTTTTTGATATCTCGGCTCAGGGACTATCTTTTCCAAGCGGTCATTCTACCAATGCAGCAGCTGCCTTTGGATCCATCGCCATGATAGTCAGGAAGAAATGGGCTACTATTCTCTGCGGCATTATCATCCTACTGATCGGCTTCTCCAGAGTTGCCGTGGGCGTCCACTATCCTACAGATGTTATCGCAGGATGGATCTCGGGATTTCTGTGCATATGGTTTATTGTTTTTTGCAGGAACAAGATCCCTGAGGACAAGACCTGGATCCTGTATCTGGTGATCTTCCTTATATCTTGTCTTGGCCTTTTGTACTGCAAGACAACAGACTATTTTACCTGTCTTGGGCTTGTAGGCGGAATCTACGGTGCCTTTGAATTTGAAAAAAGATTCGTTCACTTTGAAAATACCAGAAATCCTCTCAGCTGTGTACTTAGGATATTCTTTGGAGTAGCTATATATCTGGTTCTAAACACACTCTTAAAGCTTCCTTTTAGTGCAGAATTCCTTGACTCAGGAACACTTATAGCAGGCATTGTCAGAAGCCTTAGGTATCTGATTGTATCTTTTATTACAGTTGGAGTGTACCCTTATACATTCAGGATTCACAAACACATATTTTCTTAAATGGTCTCCATCCCCAGGGACCATTCTTGGTCAAAAAATGGTCCCTGAGAAGATATAATCCCCATTATGATAAGCGCCAGAACAAGAGCTACTATGCATGTCACAAGTAAAAGACCATATCTGTTTGTTTGTTCTCTATCCCACTGTTTCATATATTTCTTGGTTACCTCCAGGTGCGTAATAAATAGAATGTCTTATGCCGTCATTACTTTTTAAGTGATAAGTTTAAATAAATGCCATTAAAAAATAGCCGAAATATATTTAAAATCTATGAACAATAATAGTACAAACGTCAATTGCTTACTGGAACACATCTAGTATAATGTGTAAGGTTCGATATCCTCAAGTGGATTTCAACTCATACACTCAAAACTTTCGAGGTTTATATAATGAAATATTTAAAGCAGTTTTTGATCATACTGGCAATATCTCTACTTGGAGAGGTGTTGAAGGAACTCCTGCCACTTCCTATTCCGGCCAGCATTTATGGAATGGTATTTTTGTTCATTTTGCTCCTTACAGGAGTTATCAAGCTTGATCAGGTTAAGGACGCGGGCAAGTTCCTTATAGAGATCATGCCTGTAATGTTCATCCCTGCAGGCGTAGGACTTATGTCCTCCTGGAACGTCCTAAAGCCTGTACTTGTACCTGTATCTGTTATTACAGTCATAACTATTATCACTGTAATGGGTGCTACCGGAATCGTCTCACAGATTGTGATCCGCGAGGATAAGAGCAAAGAGACTAAATAACAGAAATCGAAACTTATATCATATACAATCTATAAATCAGTAATAATTGGAGAAATGTCATGACACAGTTTATGCAGACCAGTGCTTATGCCGGAGTCACAATAAGCCTTGTAGCTTATGGACTTGGAGCTTTTTTGAAAAAGGAATTCCGTTTTGGATTATTAAATCCACTTCTCATATCTATAATCGTAACGATTCTGTTCCTTATAGGATGCAATGTCGACTACGAAACTTATAACGAAGGTGCCAAGTATCTTAGCTGGCTCTTAACGCCTGCTACTGTCTGCCTTGCAATTCCCTTGTATGAAGAGTGGGAGCTTCTTAAAAATAATGCCAAAGCTGTAGTCCTTGGCATCTTATCAGGCGTTCTGACGAGTCTTGTAACAGTACTTGTACTTTCAAAGCTCATGGGCTTGTCCCACGAAAACTATGTAACACTTCTTCCAAAGTCCATCACTACTGCTATCGGAATGGGCGTATCTGAAGAACTTGGCGGTTATGTGACTATTACTGTTGCCGTTATTGTTATCACAGGTGTCCTTGGCAATATATTCGGCGAGCTTATATGTAAGCTATTCAGGATCCACGAGCCTATATCCAAGGGACTTGCCCTTGGAACAGCAGCTCATGCCATAGGAACAGCCAAAGCCATGGAACTTGGGGAAATAGAAGGCGCTATGAGTTCCCTTTCCATCGCTGTAGCGGGAATCCTAACTGTAATATTTGCAAGTGTATTTGCAGGGCTGATATAACTTCCCGAATCTATAAGTTATTTTTTCCATTCAGACTCTTATAAAAAATGGCTATTGTCACAGATGATCAAATCAACCTGACAATAGCCCTTTTTATATACAATATTTACAGCAATCAGCGCTTTTTTCTACCTGATTCTATCAGCCTTTTTTTCTGCCTGATTCTATCAGCTCTTTTTCAAAAGCTTCAGGATTCTTAAGATAATAATCCTGATGATACTCTTCTGCTTCATAGAAATTCTTATAAGGCAGAAGTTCTACCATAACCTTCTTGCCTGATTCTGCCTCTATCTTGGCGATCTTGGCCTTAGCAATTTCTTTTTCCTCATCAGAATTATAGAAAATGGCAAGAGTATAGGAGAATCCCTTGTCTATAAACTGGCCTTCTGAATCGAATGGATCAACATTGGCAAAGTATATATCAAGAAGTCTGTCATATGGAACCTTCTCAGGATCATATACAAGCTTGATCGTCTCTCTGTGGCCTGTCTCCTGATGCTTAACCTGCTCGTAGGTTGGATTAACTTCATCTCCGCCAGCATATCCGCAGATCACCTTATCAACTCCATACATTTTATAGATCGGAGTAACGCACCAAAAACATCCTCCGGCAAAAAAAGCTTCCCTCATTATCATATCCTCTTAACTTATATAAAATCCGGTATTTCTTTGACCCCTCTTGCCATACAAAGTGCTGATGATGCTCCTGTATATGAAAGTGGCCTTCCTTCGATATCGGTAACGCTGCAACCGGCCTCCACCGCAATAAGTGCTGCTGCCGCATAGTCCCAGATCTGTATCTTAAGTTCAAAATACAGTCCGCATCTGCCGATAGCAACGCAGCACATATCCCATGCTGCTGTTCCTGATCTTCTAAGATCCACGCATAGCGGCAATAATCTTTTGGCTATGTCAAAAGATCTGTCTCTGTATTCTTCGTAATACGGCGCTGTACCAAAGCATGCGAGCTGGTCTGAAAGCGGCGCATCAGATGACATTATCCTGTCTCCATTAAGGTATGCGCCTTGCCCTGTGACTGCAGAGAACATCATATCATCATACGGATTATATACAACTGCCATGTAGGGTTTTCCATCTTTTAACAAAGCTACAGAGATAACTGATGGTCTATACTCATAGATGAAATTCGAGGTTCCGTCTATCGGGTCGATCACAAAACAAAATCCGCTTGCCATCTTGGATGAAAAGGCGTCTTTGCCATCTTCTTCTCCAAGAAACTCAGCCTCCGGAAGGACATCTTTTAACTTGTCTACAAGAAATCTTTGGACCTTTTCATCTGTCTCAGTTACAAAGTTTGCATGTCCTGCCTTTTCCATTATCTTAGGACGCTTTGCTGTAAGCAAGATGTTTCCGGCTTCTTTTACAATTTGGATCAAATCTTCTATTGTCATCGTCTTATTCTTCCTTTCTACCGCTTAATTATATCCAAAACCATTTTAGTTCTCAACAGATACAATACAGTAGAATCCTGAAGCAATCGCACATTTGACACAGGTAAAAATATAGCTCTGATTACATAAACTGCTATAACTTACCTTTATACAAAATAAGCCAGCTGCCTGCAACTGTCCATGTTGCACAGTTGCAAGTAGCTGGCGTGTTTATTACAAGTTGATATTTTAGGCAGACAGTTTTTTCCCATAACCTGATAACCATCTGATCAGGTTGTGATCACTGTATAGGTATCACGCGTCTTTTTGGACTCGTACAGTGCCTTGTCAGCAACTCCGATAAGATTATTGACAAGTTCTGTTCCGTAGGCTGCGCCAAAACTCATGGTTATACGAACTTCCGGGCTGTTATCAATCTTTATATCCTTAAGTGCCGATTTAAGGTTTGCAAGTTTGCTTTCAAGATCTGCTCTTGTTATATCGAAAAAAACTATCATGAACTCATCACCGCCGTAGCGTATGACAACATCATCTTTTCTGACAGAGTGTTCGAGAAGCTTGGCCACTTTTTGTATAGCTTCATCTCCGCCCTGGTGACCGGCTGTGTCATTGACATTCTTGAACAGATCGATATCTGCCATAACTACCGCCTTGCAAGGCTCGAATTTAAGCTTATCATCAAGGAACCTTCTGTTGCGGATCTTAGAGAGAGAATCGACATAGACTTCTGCCTCAAACTCAGATATCTTTTTCTGCTGAGCCAGGCTCTGCAATTTAGTATCCGTAGTATCCATACAGCCGTAGACTATATGCGCAAGGCTACCGTCTTCATTTCTGTCACCCACCATGAAGACACCATTGAACCAGCGGTTTGCTCCTTCACTGTAGAATTCCATGCTTGTCGATCCATGTTCCTCGATTGCTGCAAGGATCTTGGCTTTGTCAAACCAGTCATATAAGCTTTGATGGAAGCTTTCTGCAACTGTCGCCTTAACATTATTTTTAAGAAATACTAAAGCATCAGGATCTTTATCTGCCATCTCAACATATTCATTGGTACTTATCATGCGGTAGCTCATATCTCTTACATCTATGAACATAGAGAAATTAAAGACCTTACCTATAGCCTCAACTATCTTAAGATACTCCTTCAGATCTCTCTGAGCTGTAATATCTCGATAGCATCCCATGTAGATCTCCAGTGAGCCGTCATCTACGCGTCTTATATATCTTCCTGCTCCTGTGACCCATATGATGCTGCCGTCTTTCTTCTGCATACGATATGTAGCATGAGTGATGTCCGGCAGATCACGATGGCACTTTATCGAATCCCAAAACAGCTTAACTATGCCATCCCTTTCTTCCGGAACAAGAGTCTTGACCCAGCTGTCAAATTCATTAGGAAGATCGTCTAGTCCGTCATAGCCTAGCATCTGTCTGGTCTCATCATTGAATTCAAAACTGATAAGGTTCTCTTCCCGGTCAAAAGTACAGAAGTACATACCTGCCTTTAACCCTTTAGCAAACACATCCTCTCTGTATCTGGCGATTCGACATTTATTATTTGCTTCATCAATTCTTCTATTACATTCAATTATGAGTTCACGCTGCGACTTGGGATAAGCATCTACATCAAATAAAGGCGTATATTCATCAACTATATCACTAGCTTCAGCAGTAAACTGGCCTATACCATTATCTATGCTGCTTGCTACATCTTTTTTATCCATCAGAGCTCCTTTTAACCTATCATAACTTAAAAAGAAGATTCATTAACTTCATATCGCGGGCAAAAGAGAATACCTAATTCTATATCGACATTTTGGGGCTTTATTATAATAGTTGAATGATTCATTGCAATTATAAGGTATTATTTTTACTTTAATCTGATCTTGTACCTTTCCTCCGTCCCCAGGGGGCATTCTATAGGATATGTATATATCAGTCAATCACATATTATTGTCATATATATGTCAAAAAAAATCCCGGAGAATCATTAAAAATATGCTATAATTTTAAGCTGATGATTTTAATTATCGTCACTGGGAAAAGTTTTATAATACGGGATATTTTTTATGCTTAAGAGAAAAAAATTTGTAGCTTTTATTATGACTATGGTTCTATCTATGACCATGTTATGCGGGTGCCTTAAAAAGGGGCCTGATCCTAACGCCGAAAAAATTGCACATCTGTTTGATGTCACCAAAGAAAATCTCTTTTATGCCACTAATTTATCTGTCTCAGGAACAGGGAGCTGTAATATAGATTGTACCTCTTGGACTCCTACAATGCCTTCTGACAGTGAGGGCCTCGATAATTATACAGCTACTGAAGATATAAATATTTCTTTTACAAGGCAATACTCCGGAACCAGGGATTATCATAATACACTTGTAATAGATGATGCATATGATCAGAAAGACACTTCCATAACATCTAAATTTTTTGATTTCAAACCATATGACAAATCTGAGCGCTACGGATACACTTTGGTACAAAACGTAAATAATGGAAAAACCAATTCTTCCGGAACCTTTGGAAATAGTTGGAGCCCTATTCCTGATATAGATCTTATGAATCTACTACTGCCTGATCTTGATCAGTGCTCGCTATACATAGATCTATCCAAAAGCACAAATACTACAGTAGTACTGACTCAAGACCCCGCATATGGTTTTGATTATTATAGACCATTCGTAAATGCTTTTAGTAAAAAGATAGACAGCAACTATATTGATGATGTCAGATATACTTTTGATGCAGATACTAATATTCTAACAAGTATTGATATAACAGGACGCTATAGAGACTCTGAAAAAACCATTAATGATTACCAGGATAAAAAAACTTATTACTACCGGATCCAAGTAGTAGTTGAGGGCTATGAATTCTGACAGCGCTATCAATATATAACAGGTGCCCCTGTTGTACCGGATCATTTATATTTGATCATACTTTTTATCGATGATTTTAATTACATCATCAAAAATAGTTATTTACATTATAAAATATCTTTTTATACGCATTACAGGCTTTTAAAGCAGTATTTTAGCGGCTGATAATCAAGGGCCTTCATTTTATAATTATTATAAAAGCGAGTTATATCATGGAATTATTACAAATAAAAACTTTACAACGAAAGATTGCAGAGTATCCGGAGCGTATATCAAAACTCCAGGCAAGGCAGAAACTTATAGTCACGCCATCTGCAACTGAGATAGGACCAGCTATTAAGGGAATGGATGCATATCTTCTTTTTCTAAGGGCGGGGATAAGTTCTTACAAAAAGCTCTACGAAGAGGCTTCCGTGGATTTCGCGGGACTTAATTCATATATTGAAAATAAAAAAAGTATCGGAGAAGTAGTATCTGATTCTGAACGGATAAGTCTCGTGCAGATACAGCAGTATATGGCAACTATCCAGAATTATATTAAAATCATGGATTCACAGATCGATAATGGCGAAGTTGTAAAACAAAAGCTAATGCTTGCTCAGAAACAGAAGGAAGCTGTTGATGTCGCCAATCTATTATATATTATCAAAAAAGGGGATGGTTACAGAGTATGAAAAAAGTAAATATTATTAAAAAGGCTGTCATTATGATCGCAGCTCTAGCTGCTACAATAGCCGTTTTTTATTATAGATCAAAGATCATTATAAACGCAGGCATAACAGTCTTCAAAGCACTGTCGATCATATGCCTTGCCATTAGTATCATAAGCGCAGCTGTATGTATATCAATGATCATCAGATATCGTGCCAAAGAAAGCGCAAGGCTCAAAAAGCTCGCTGCCGAGGAAGCTGCCAGACAGGAAGAGATCCGCAAGAAAAAAGAAGATGTGCGCGGTCTTATTAGAGATCTTATGAATGAAGAAAGCGGCTTTGTTCCCACAGGAACTACTCTCTTACATGATATGGATCAGATAGATGAATATGTAGAGAGAAATGAAAAGCTGTTCGAATTCAACGATATGTCTGAGTTCACTAATATGAAAGAGATCATGGGAAGCGTTAAATCCGCTGTATATCACAACTGCAGGAGCATAGTCAATCTGTATGTAGCACTGGAGTCAGGCGATGAGTTCAGCTCTGAATCACAGATAATCCTTGATAATAACAAAGAGCTTATGAACAATTCCAAAGAGTTCCTTCTGCAGATGGCAAGATATACCAATGAGCAGAATGAAGACACAGATGCAGTTACAATGATCCAAGGATATGCTGATGCTATAGGAATGTCCCTAAAGCATTCATATAATTAATAGGTATTTGCGAAACTCATTAAAAGTTTAGATGTAACCTTAACAAAAGCATTCTGGAACGCTTTTGTTGAGGGCAAAGACGTGAACTGGGCTGATAAATCTTATCTTAGGCGCACTTGAATAAGGCTGATGCCTTATTAAGTTGGTAAGCCCTATGCTATGAGGGGCTTGAGGCTTCTGATGTATTCATGGTGATGAATTTTGTCAGCAAGTACTACAGATATAAGCTGAGTGATTCCTGCAAGTATCAGATCAGCATGCAGAGTCTTCTCATTTTGAGTGCGGCGTCCAGCCAAACAAAGATTATCCTTCATATGGTTG